>JACCZU010000200.1 GCA_013695835.1 Candidatus Aridivita willemsiae | reverse complement strand
GCCATGCCGGTGCGGAACGCCGCTGCTGCAGTCGCCTTCTATCGCGACCGTTTCGGCTTCGAGGTGCAACACGAGGATGGCGGATTCGCGGTTATGCGTCGCGACGAAGCCGTGTTGCATCTCTGGGAGGCGAGCGACGAGAGTTGGCGGGAGCGAAAGTCGTCCGAGTGTCCCGTTAAGTCGGGGGCTGAGTCGTTCATCGCAGGGACGGCGAGCTGCCGTATCCGCGTCGAGGGGGTCGATGAGCTCTACGACGAGCTCCGGCAAAGCGACGTTCTGCACCCGGTGTCGAGAAAGGGTGTCGAAGACACCGACTTCGGGACGCGCGAGTTCGCGACTACCGACCTCGACGGAAACCTTCTGACCTACTTCCGATGGTCTTAGGACGAATCCCCTAAACCACCGGCGGGATGCTAGGTCAGAGGGAATGGCGGCTGTGCCCACCACGGCGCGCCGCTCACCTCGATGGCCCGCACCCACTTTACCCACCAGAAACCGCGGCGCCCCGGCGCCACAATGCGCAGAGGAAAGCCGTGCCCGGCGCTGAGAGGATGGTCGCCGACCCGCGTCGCAACCAGGAGCCGGCCGGCTTCTCCGACGGGGAACCTCCGGCTGTAGCCGGTCGCCGAGGTCACAACCACGCTGGCTCCCGTCTGAGGGCCGTCAAGCAGCCGGGATAGCCACGCGCCCTCCCACCGCTGCGCCGCATACCAACCTCCGGTGCAATCGAGCGTCGCCTCGAGGACGTCGTGGAAGTCGTGCAACTCCTCATAGGTCCATTCACGCTCCCCCCGATCCGAGCGGACGGTGAGACGCCAGTCGTGGGTTCGGATCGAAGGGACATCGTCGTCGAGCCACTGGGTGATAGGCATCGCCTCAGGGCGCCACGAGCCCGTCTCCAAGGAGCCTGTGAAGCGACGGCCGGCCCCAGGAAGGCGAGCCAGTCGCACCGAGCCCTCGGCCACAGCATAGAGAGCCCCGGCGCCGCCGAGGAGTGCACCGGCCCGCAACGCGTTCCTGCGGGTCAGGTCCGTTGTGTGCGCTCGAGACCTTCTCGCCTTGACATGAGACACGAATAAGGGGATCGCGAGTAAAGCGGCGCCCACGTGTACCTGCATCGCCGTGATCCCGAGGATCTGAGGTGCGCCGCTCGCGTGCAGTACCCCGAACATGAGCGCCACGACGACGAGGATTGAGAAGGCGACCGACGCGGAGCGTCCGGGACGCCTGCGCCGGAGACCGCGCCCGGCGATCATTGACTTCCACGGGGCGAGTGCCACTATGGCGAACCCGGCGACCCCGTGGGCCAGCACAATCCATCGCCCCCATCCGACACCGATGGCGAAAGCCAGGGTGCCCGTGAGGAAAGCGGCCGCAAGCAGCCACAACAATGCGATGTTCGTGCGGCGTCCGGCCATATCGCTACCCTAAGGAGCGTGCGGGACTACACGAGAGAGCTTGCAGGGGCAAAAGACTTCGCTGCCGCGGGGGCCACGATCGCGCGTGGCCACTACGGCCGGGGGGTGGGCAGGAAAAGGAAAGCGGACGGCTCGTGGGTAACCGAAGCGGATTGGGCGGCGGAAGCTCAGATCAGGTTGCGAATCGCGCGCACCTATCCGGACCACAACATCCTTGGTGAGGAAGAGGGCCTCACCAGGGCTGGAGGGGGGCCGCCGCTAGACGGCGCACCCACATGGGTTGTCGATCCTATCGACGGCACCCACAACTACATGGCCGGCATCCCGGTCTGGGCCACCTTAGTGGCGCTGCAAATAGACGGAGCAACGGTTGCGGGAGTATGCAATGCGCCGGCGCTCGGGGAAGTCTACGAAGCGGCGCTCGGCTCGGGCGCTCGAATGAACGGGGAACCCATCGCCGTCGAGGAGCTCGACCGGCTCGAGGAGGCAACCGTGCTCGCAGTCGGACGAGAGGTATTCATTCAGCACGGTTTGAGCAGGTTCATCGACGCGCTCGTAGCGCGCTCGTGGCGAAGCCGTGGCTTCGGCGAGTTCTGGGGCCACATGCTCGTGGCACGTGGCGCCGCCCATGTCATGGTCGAGCCCGAGCTCAATCTGTGGGATGTCGCCCCCCTTGGGCTGATTGCAAGCGAGGCCGGAGGGCTCACCACGCATCTCGACGGGACGCCGTGGGGGAGCGGGGGAAGCGACTCGGCGAGCGGGGGAAGCGGCTCGGCTCTGACGACCAACGGCGTCCTCCACGACGAGATCGTGGAGCTGGCCCGCATCACCGTCGCGCCGTGACCGCGCCGCTCTACGGCGCCAGCCGCTCCATCACCCAGCGGTCCTCTCGCGTGAGCCGGTAACGCAAGCGGTCGTGGAGCCGGTTGGGGCGCCCCTGCCAGAACTCGATCTCCTGTGGAACGACACGCCAACCACCCCAGAAAGATGGCAGGGGGACCTCACGGTCCTCGTGCGCCTTCGATAAGGCGTCCAACCGTTCGTCGAGCACCGCACGTCCTTGGATCACGCTGCTTTGTTCCGACGCCCACGCGCCGAGCTGACTCCCGCGCGGACGGCTGCGCCAGTACTCCTCCGATTCCTCACGCGCCACCTCGGTCACTCGTCCGGCCAGCCTCACCTGGCGTTGCAGTAGAGGCCAATGGAAAACGAGTGCTGCCAACGGATTCGCCACCAGGTCTCTCCCCTTGTTGCTCTCGTGGTTGGTGAAGAACACAAAGCCCCGTTCGTCGTAGCCCCTGAGCAGAACGATGCGGGCCGAGGGCCTTGCGTTGGCATCGGCCGTCGCAAGCGTCATCGCATTGGCCTCGCCTCCCCCACCGGCCGGCTCAGCGGCCACGGCATCTTCGAACCAGGCTGCGAACTGCCTCAGCGGGTCTGCGTGCGCTTCGGCCTCGTCGAGCCCGCGCGTCCCATACTCAGCGCCCCGGCGGGTGGCCGCTTGCGCAGACGTTTGATATCCGGTCACAAGAAACGGTCGTCAAGGGCGGGAGGCGAGCCGGCCACCTGTGGCGCAAGCCCAAGCTTCCTGGCGAGCTCACGAAAGGCCCTGCCGCGGTGGCTGAACACGAGCTTCTCCTCGAGCGGTATCTCGCCCATGGTTCGAGTCTCTCCGCGCGGCTTGAAGTGCGGATCGTAGCCGAACCCGAGGGTGCCGCGACCGATCGAAACTATTGTTCCCTCACACGTACCTTCTGCGGCAAGCGCACGGCCGTCGGGCGCTACGAAAACAGCAGTGCAGCGATAGCGACAAGTCCGAAGTTCCTCTGGCACGCCCACGAGTGCGACGATCAGCTTGGCGTTGTTCTCTTTGTCGGTGGCAAGCTCGCCTGCGTAACGCGCCGAATAGACTCCCGGCGCGCCGCCAAGTGCATCGACCTCGAGACCGGAGTCATCTGCAACTACCGGCAAGCGCGCTGCAGCGACCACCGCCCTCGCCTTGGCAAAGGCGTTGTCCTCGAAAGTGTCGTACGGCTCCTCGAGGATGAGGCCGGGCGCCACCCGGTCGAGCGAGAGCAGCTCGATGCCGGGGAGGAGGAGAGCGGCTTGCTCGGCCTTGTGGCGATTGCGCGACGCGAATGCTGCCCTCATTACTGCCGAGCGCCGAGCGCCCTTTGCTGCGCCTCGGTCAGCGCGACGATCCCCTCGGTGGCGAGATCCAACAAAGCATCGAGCTCGGAGCGGTCAAAAACCCCCCGCTCCGCCGTGCCCTGGACCTCAACCAGCTTCCCCCCGCCGGTCATGACGACATTCATGTCCACTCCCGCGGTCGAGTCCTCTGAGTAATCGAGGTCGAGGCACGAAGTCCCATCGACTATGCCCACACTGACGGCCGATACGGAGTCGGTCAGGGGCGATGATTCGATCTCCCCCTGTGCTTCCATGACTTCCATGGCCCCCGCTAGAGCAACGTAGGCGCCGGTGATCGCAGCGGTGCGCGTTCCACCATCGGCCTGGAGCACATCGCAGTCGAGGAACACAGACCTCTCCCCGAGGGCGAGCATATCGGTTACTGCCCGCAGCGCGCGGCCGATGAGGCGCTGGATCTCCTGAGTGCGACCCGACGGCCTGCCTCTGTTGACCTCGCGTCCAATGCGCTCGGGGCTAGAACGCGGAAGCATCGAATACTCCGCCGTAACCCAACCGGTGCCTCTGCCCTTCATCCAGCGCGGGACCTGGTCATCGACGGTCGCTGTGCAGATCACCCTGGTGTCGCCCATGGCGATGAGGCAGGAGCCTTCTGCATAAGGCATGTAGTCCGGCTCCATGGACACCCTTCGCAGTTGATGCGGCGCCCGGCCGTCGTTTCTTGTCACAGCCCCTCACCGACCTCGTAGCGGTGGCCATCCTCCGCAAGCTCCACCTCGATGCCTTGGGACGCGCCCTGTGCCTCGGCCAGGGAGACCTCGAGATCGCGCCTCGGAGGCAGATGCGTCAGCACCAGCCGCGCGGTACCGCACTCGGCGGCAAGAGCACCTGCCTCAGAGGCGCTCATGTGGCCGCTCCAGCTTCCGTCCTGATCCTGCAGGGTGGCCTCCGAGATGAGCAGATCCGACCCCTTTGCCAGAGCGTGAAGGTCCCCCGTCCTGCCCGAATCGGCGGTATAAGCAATGATGCCGCCGCCGGCCTCGATGCGCGCCCCCAAAGTGTCGACCGGATGCTCCATGGCAAAGAAAGCGAACTTTGCACTCCCCACCTCGATCGTGCGCCCCGCACTCACTGCCTCGAGATCGAAGGTCTTGTCGAGCCCGCCAACGTAGCCGGCCACCCTCTCGAGCGTTTGCTCGGGCGCCAACAAAGGAATGGGGCTCAAGGGCTCGGGGACGCCGTAACACCGGGCGTGATAGGCCTGGAAGAGGTCGGTTGTGTGATCCGGATGGACATGCGAAAGCACAACGGCGTGGATGGCCTCGAAGTCGATGATGCTCATAAGGTTCTGCCACGTGCCGGGCCCGGCGTCCATCCAGATATTGCGGCCGCCGGCCTGCACAAGATAACCAGAAGCGGCGCGCTCGGCCGTCGCATACATCCCGCTGCTTCCAAGCACCGTGATCGCAAGGCTCATGACTGCTCCTGAACTGAGGAGAAACGAAGCACTACGGTTTATCCCACGGCCGATGCTCGACTCGCACGAACTCGGGCCCCAAGAAACGCGCCCCCAACTGCGTGAAGGCTCCCTCGGCGTCGGACGACACAAAGCGGTGAGCGCCCGGCACGGACGACGTCGACAAGAGCTCCGAGTCTCGCAGCTGCGCGAAGACCTTGTTTGCCGTCGCCTCGGCGCTGGATATGAGTACCACATCTTCTCCCATGACGTACTGGATGACTCCCGAAAGCAGAGGATAGTGGGTGCAGCCAAGGATCACCGTATCCACTCCCGCTTTCCTCAGGGGCTCGAGGTAGGTCCGCGCGACGGCAAGCAGCTCGTCAGAGGCCGTGTCGCCCCGCTCGACGAAGTCCACGAAGAGGGGGCATGCTTGCGACCACATCCTGATATCGGCGCCTGTTTCTCCAAGCACCCTGTCGTATGCACCGGATTGAACCGTCACCTGTGTTCCAAGGAGCCCGATGCGGCCGTTTCTCGTTGCCGCCACCGCGGCGTTGACGCCGGGCTCGATGACGTTCACGATCGGTACCTCATAGCGCCTGCGCGCTTCGTCGAGCGCGGTCGAGGCAGCAGCGTTGCAGGCGATCACCAGCAGCTTGACATCCTCTTCGACGAGTGCGTCCATGATCTCGAGAGCGAACTTGCGGACCTCCTCGGGGGGCCGGGGCCCGTATGGGAGGCGCGCCGTATCCCCGAAGTAGATGAGGTCCTCGTGCGGTAAGAGATCGATCACCGCGCGGGCGACGGTAAGGCCCCCAACTCCCGAATCGAACATGCCGATCGGATCGGCAGCGCTACCCGCCGTCGAGTCCCTTACCACCACAGGACTTGTTCGACCTGGGTCTCTGCGGTGTCTATCTCCTTGGTCCAAGCCTCAGTCGATATGTACTTCCAGCCGGCGTCGGCGAGAAGGCACACGATGTCCCCGCCGCCTTCCTTGTCGGCGAGCCGCTCGGCGGCGCGCTGACCCACCCAAATCACTGCGCCTGCTGAGATGCCGGCGAAAATCCCCTCTTTCTGGAGCAGCTCACGGGTCCACAGGATGGACTCCCTTGCCCTTACGATCACCTTGCCGTCGAGCATGCCGGGATCGAAGATCGGCGGTACGTAGCCTTCTTCAAGGGACCTCAGACCGTACACAGATTCTCCGAGCTCGGGCTCCGCGGCGATGACCTTTATCGAGGGGTCGTGCTCCTTGAGGCGCCGGCCGACCCCCATGAGGGTCCCTCCCGTCCCGAGCCCGGCGATGAACACCCTCACCTCGGGGAGGTCGTCGACGATCTCGGCCCCCGTGCCGCGGTAATGGGCCTCGGTATTCGCCTCGTTGCCGTACTGGAAGGGCATGAAGTAGCGGTCGTCCCCCCCGGCGATCTCTTGGGCAAGTGCCACGGCGCCGTTGGAGCCCTTGGCCCCCTCCGAAAAGATAATTTCCGCGCCGTAGGCCTCGAGCATCGAGGTGCGCTCTGTGCTTGCGTTGTCGGGAAGCACAGCGGTGAACTCGTAACCCCTGATCTTGGCAACCATGGCAAGCGCCACGCCGGTGTTGCCCGACGTGGGCTCGAGGATGACCTTGTCTTTGGTGAGCCCACCCGAGGCCTCGCCCGCCTCGATCATTGCAAGGGCGATGCGGTCCTTGGTCGACCCCGTTGGGTTCTCGCCTTCGAGCTTGACCCACATGCGCACGTTGGGGACCTCGCACAGGTTGGGCACGTGCACAAGCGGCGTGTTTCCGACGAGGTCAAGGACGGACTTGTACCTCATCGGGCCGGCCTCGCCCCTCCGGCCACAGAAGGGAGCAGCGACACAGTGTCGCCCTCGCCCACCTTGGTGTCGAGCTGCTCGAGGTAGCGTGCATCCTCGTCGTTGACGTAAGCGTTGACGAACCTGTGGAGCTCGCCGTCGGCGGTCCTCATCTGACCCTTGAGTGCGGGAAAGCGCCCCTCGAGCTGGTCGATGAGGCTGCCGAGGGTGCCGGGGTCGAGCTCTACCGCCGATTCGCCGTCCGTGAACTTCCTAAAGACGGTCGGGATGCGTACTTCGACGGTCACTTTCCCTCCTTGGAAATAGTGTTAAGTGCATGGTATTCAACCCTCAACGGTGACGGAAACTTCCACCACCTCGCCCCCGGGATCGTCCCAGTTGTCCTTGAGGATCCGGTAGGCCCGGATCACGGGGGGCTCGGCGGCGAGGGACACGATGAGGTAGGGGACGGCCTCCGAGGCGAGGCGGATATCCGTGGGCGAAGGGTAGGCGTCGGTGTGGGTGTGGGAGTGAAAGACGCCGCCGAGCTCCAGACCCTCCTCGTCAAGCGTGCGGTAGACGAGCAACTGCTCCTTGGGATCGAGCGAGTAGCGCAGCGGGCTGTGGGCGGCGTTGGTCATGCGAAATACCCTCACGACGGCGCCGCCCCTGGCGCCGAGAATGCCACACGCCTCGTGGGGACGACCGTCCTCGCAATGAGCAATCATCTCCTGTGCGATGGGACGGGCCAGGCCGAGCCCCTCTCGTTCCGCCCCCAGGCCGTTCTCGCTCACCGCTCGACCCTGCTTGAGCTCCGTTGTGCCCCCGCAGTACCGAGCACGCATAGGCAGCGCAGGTTCCTGACGTCGTAACACGTGATCTTGATTCCCGTGAATCCGCAGTCCTCGAGAAGCTCTCGCAGCCAGCCGGAATCAAACAACGTGTGGTGAGCGTTCCAAATCCAGCGAGGGACACCCCGCTCATCAACGCCCTTGTGGGCCGGGCGGTCCGAATGGCCGCCGAGCAGCCAGTAGTTGGCCTCCCCCGTGTCGATCTTGCCCTGCACCCACTGTTGGGCAATGAAGCGTGCGTCGGGCACTCCGATGTCGACATTTCCTCCGGGAGCGAGGACGCGCGCCCACTCATGCAACGTCGTCTCAATGAGCTCGTAGCTTTGATGCTCGAGCACGTGGTTCGCGCGCACGGCGGTGATGCTCGAGTCCCTGAAAGGCAGCCGATCGAGACGGCAGATGGCGTTTATGCCCGGGAGAGGCAGGATGTCGACGTGAATGTCATAGTCGCCGTGCGGCTTCTCGCCCGCTCCAAGCTCGAGCCTCACTCACGATTCCTGTCCGGCCGACGAACCGCCGTCATTCGGTCCGGCCGCGCTCGATCGAGCGGATGAACTTCGAGGGCCTTCCTGCAACGATTGCGAAGGGATCGACGTCGTCAAGCACAAGCGAGCCGGCGCCGACCACGGCGTGCTCCCCGATCACACAGGGGCCGAGCACGAGGACGTCGCTGGCCAGCCACGCGCCTTCTCCGACAACGACGTCGCGCCCGGATCGCGGCCATGAAGTTTGGCGTTCCTTGCCGAACTTCGTGATGTCGTGGGTGCCCGTCAGAATGGCAACGTTGTGACCGAAAAACGCATACTTGCCGATCGTGATATCGCCGGATGACAGATTGAACAAGGCGTTGTTGACCACGGCCGTGGGGTCGATGTGCAGCCGGGACGGATCACTGTGAACGCGATAATCATAGAGCGTGTCCACCTTTTGCTCCTCGAGCGCCTTGCCGACCAGGCTCTCGACCGTGGGAGCCAGCAATCGTTGCAGCAAGCGCTCAATCGCCGACATGAGAACCCTTTCCCGCGGCCGGCCGGTCATGGATTCACCTTGATGTTGCCTTCGCCCCGCACAACGTTCCCAATCGCACGGGCGTCGACGACCCCTCCGGCGTTTAGGGCGGCGAGCAGCCGCGACTCCTTCGAGGGAGCAACGGCGATTAGCAGCCCACCCGAGGTCTGGGCGTCGAACAGCACGGCGCGAGCCGCCGCTCTTAGACCCCCCGTGTCCACCAGGGCGCCCATCGCCTCCTCGTTGCGCCTGCTCCCGCCCGGCACCACGCCGGCAGACGCAAGCTCGATCGCCTCGGAAAAAACCGGGATCGAGCTCCACTCAAGCTGCGCCCCTGTGCCGTCCCCAAGCATCTGAAGCAGGTGGCCCATGAGCCCGAAGCCGGTCACGTCGGTCGCAGCGCAGGCGCCGATCTCGGCCATGGCCTCGGCCGCCGACTTGTTGAGCGTCGTCATGGAGGCGATGGCCTCCCCCGCCGCCTCCTCGGATGCCTTGCCCGCCTTGATGCCGCTCGAGATGATGCCGACTCCGATCGGCTTGGTCAGCACGAGGGCGGAGCCTGGCGGCGCGCCGGACTTGGTGACGATGCGATCTGGGTGCACGAGCCCGGTGACCGAAAGCCCGTACTTGGGCTCGGGGTCGTCGATCGAATGGCCCCCGACGATCGAAACACCGGCCTCCTCGCAGATGGCAGCTCCGCCCTCGAGGACGCGCCCGAGGAGCTCGAGGTCGAGCGTGCGGGGCCACCCCACGAGATTGAGCGCCGTGACGGGCCTCGCCCCCATCGCGTAGACGTCGGACAGCGCGTTAGCGGCCGCTATTCGCCCCCAGTCATGCGCGTCGTCCACGATCGGCGTGAAGTAGTCGACCGTCTGAACGATGGCCTGATCGTCGGACACCTTGTAGACGGCGGCATCGTCCGGAGCATCGAGGCCGACCAGTAGCGCGGCGTCTACGGATCTCGTCTGCACATGACGCAGGACCTGCGCCAGCTCCACACTAGAGAGCTTCGACGCTCACCCGCCGCCATGCGTATAGCTCGTAAGCCGAACCTCATCGCGCACGCTGCCACCTCCCTCACAACACCTGTAGTGATCCCATCTTCCATTGTGAACCACAGAGGTTCGGCGGCGTTTCCTGGCCGCCGACCACGCTCTGGGTCCGGATCCGCCGCCCGTAACGTTTTTGGGACGCGAGGCCGTCATCGTCACACCAGGGACCAGGGTGAGAGGATGGAGCGGTTGGCTGTCATTCCCAGAGGACCCACCCGGAGGGGGAATGTGAGCGCCAGGATGTACCCGGACTCTGTGACGGGACGGCGCCCGTGAGCGCTCGCGCCCCCACGGCGAGGCTGCCGAGGGTTCTGGCAGGGCTCCAGTGGGCGATCGTCCTTGCCGGTCTGGTGTTTCTCCTTGTCGTGGCGCCGATAGCGTTCCCCGGCCTTCTCGTCATCGGCGACATCCCTGTCGTCGCCTCCTTCTGCGTGTTCGTCCTCGCCTTTTCCACGGTTGGGGCGCTGGTCGCGGCGCGGCATCGGCGCAACCCGATCGGCTGGCTGATGTGCGCCGCCGCCATCGCCTACACCGTTGGTGGGGTGGGCGGGGCCTATGCCGAGTACGCCTTCGGGGAGTCTTCGGCGTTACTCCCCGGCGCCTCGGTGGCGGCGTGGTTGAGCACGTGGGTTTGGGGCGCGGGCGGGGGCATGCCCATCCTGGTGCTTGTGCTGTCCCGTCTGGGGCCCCGCCCTCGAGACGCTGGCGCCTCGTGGTCTGGCTGACCGGCTCGGGCATCGTGCTTCTGGTCGCCGGTATTGCGCTTACGCCGGGGCCATTCGCCGACTATCCGATCAACAACCCGTTCGGGTTGCCGGGGGCGGGCACGCTCCCCGGCCGGGTGAGCAGCGCAGGGGGCCTTGCGCTCCTTGGCGGAGGTGTCGCTTCGATCGTCTCGATAGTCGTTCGATTCCGCAACGCTCGAGGTGACGAGCGACAGCAGCTTAAGTGGCTTTCCTACGCCGTCATCTTGATAGGCCTTTGCGTCCTGGTCTCTTTGCCCCTGGAAGCGGCGGCCACAGCTTCCACGAGCGAGGACCTGACCAACCTCTCCAACTCCTCATCACAAGTGCGCTTGCGACCATCCCCATTGGGATCGGCATAGCGGTCTTCAAGTACAGGCTCTACGACATCGACCGCATCATCAGCCGCACGGTGACCTACGGACTGCTGACCATCTTTCTCGGAGCGATCTACTTTGGCGCGGTTCTGCTGCTGCAGACCGTTTTTGGCAACCGCATAGCCGATCAGCCGCTGGCCGTGGCCGGGACCACTCTGGCCGTGGCGGCACTATTCCGCCCCGCTCGCGCGCGCATCCAGGGTGTCATCGACCGGAGGTTCAATCGCGCCCGTTTCGACGCGCAGCAAACCGTCGACGCGTTCTCGTCACATCTGCGCGACGAGGTCGATATCGACAGCCTCACGGCCGAGCTGCTCGTCGTCGTGCGCCAGACGATGCAGCCTGGCCACGCTTCGCTATGGATGCGGTCACCGGAGGAGCGCCGCTGAGCCGGTCCTGCGGTGGCTAGCCTTCCATGATGAGCACGCGCCCTTTCATGCCGTAGTCGTAGTGGGCGGGGAGGTGGCAGCCGAAGAGCAATGTGCCCTCCTTCGGAAAGATGTAAGTGGTCGAGCGGGTCGCATTGGCGGGGATGCTTATCTCGCCGGGGACCGCGCCGTGAGCGCGCTCGGTGCCGTTTTCGTGGCGGAGCTGGACGGCTTCGTTACCGATAATGAGCTCGTGCGCGATGGGATCGTCGTTGCGCACGACGAAGGTCCTCGCCGCGCCCGGCTCGACTTCGATCACCGAGGGCAAGAACGCCGAATGGTGGATGGTGATCTCGACGCTGTCGCGCCCTCCGCCGGCCCGGGTGCCCTGTGAGCATGCGCCGAGGCCGGCGAGGGCAACAAGGCCCAGAGCGAGCACGGCCGCGCTTCTCATCGCGCTGAGGCCACCCGGTTGGCAACGGCCAGGATCCCGCCGCCCAGGGCGATTGCGGCGACCCACGCCCATGCCGCCCCCAGCCCCTGAGTGGGACCGGGGATCCCGGGGGGAGCGGCCAGGCCCGCCGCCACCGGCGAAGGCGTTCCCGAGCCGCTTACGTCGAGCGCGAGATCGTGCTCGAGGGCACCGGCGGACGAGTCGATGGAGAGGTAGCTGAGGTGCATGTTGGAGGTCGGCAGCCACTTCATTCCCCGGTCGGAGCGCAAATCGGCGAGGAGGTCGGCGGAGGCCGCCTCGTTGCGCTCGAGCCTTATGCCCGGCGCAGCAAGCGCCGAGTCCGGTTGTGGCAGCATCGCCGGCGCAGAGTCCGTTAGCAGGAAGAGGTCGGCCTCGACTCGCTCCTCGGGGGCCCGGCCGAGGCCGAGGATGCGAAGGGGCACCCACGGGTCCGGCGTCGGGATGACGAGGTGCACCGGCGTGCCGTCGCCGAGCTGCTGCCCGCCCGAGCGAGCCCTCTCGACGTTGAAGCGCGCCGCCATGAACACAGGGCTGCGCTCGGCATAGAAGTCGAAAACCTCGGGAGCGTCGGGCGGAAGGTCGAAGCCTTCGTCCTCGGCCCAGCGGCCGACGGCGTCGCCGCCCCCCTGCAACACGGTGATGTCGAGCGCCCCGATGCGCTTCTCTTCGATTATGTCAACGTCTTTGGCGGCAGACTCTCCCACCGTTGCGAACGCGACGCGCGACTGGTTCACGGGCTGAACCTCCTCGACGAGGCGCTGCAGCGTCCAGTCCCCGCCCTTGATGACCTTGGAGGGGATGCCCGGCAGTGGCACGATCGAGCCAAACTTGGCGCCGCCCCCCGCGTACTCGAACGACGTGACGTAGTGCTCGACTCCGTCGTGGTATCCGGCAAAGGTCGTGGTCTTGAGAAGGTTGATATTGCCGCGCGGATTGAGCAGCCCGCCACATGCAAGCGCAGGAGCAGCGCCAAGGGCGACGACGAACACGACAGCCAGGGCCAGCGTCGATCTCTTTGCCACGGGGAACCTCGCTTTCTCGAGCGGCCGTCGCCCGATACCGCCTTAGACGGCCACTCGAACCCAGAGTGTTCCCATGGGCCCCGCTTTTCGCCGCGGATTCCACGCGCCGGTGGGTGCCGGCTGGGTCCCTCCACGACCACGGTGCGTCGTGCCACTACCATCGGAGCCATGAGGGACAGCGATTACGAGAGGTTGGCCGCAGCCGCCGGAAGTGCTGGCCTCCGGCCCGGTTGCCTTCGCCTACCTCTTTGGCTCGTCTGCCACCGGACACACACACCCCAACTCGCCATCCGCGCCCGGCGCCTCGACCGGAAGTTCCTCCAGGACTTCGCCGACGGACGGCGTTAATGGTCGATCCATCGAGAATCCGCTC
>JACCZU010000182.1 GCA_013695835.1 Candidatus Aridivita willemsiae | reverse complement strand
GGCACATGTCTGCTGAGTTGCTGACCGTGGGTGAGGTGGCGCGCCGCAGTGGCTTCGCGACCTCCGCTCTGCGCTACTACGAGCGGGCCGGGCTAATCGACGCCGAGCGCACCAGCGGGGGCCAGCGACGCTTCAGCCGAAGCGTGCTCCGCCGGCTCGCATTCATCCGTGCGGCCCGCCACGTGGGATTCCCCCTCGACGAAGTTCAGGCACTTCTCGACGAGCTCCCTGAAGCGCGCACTCCGACCCGGGCGGACTGGACGAAAATCTCTCGGCTGTGGCGCAGGCGTCTCGACGGCCAGATCGATGCGCTGGTCGCCCTGCGGGACGGGCTCGACTCCTGTATCGGGTGCGGCTGCCTGTCGCTTGGGCGATGCCGCCTTTCCAACCCTAACGACATCGCCGCCGTGCGCGGCCCGGGCGCTGTGTACTTGCCTCAACGATTGCGTGAGGCGCCTCCCGGGGACCGGCTCGGCGGGACCGCATAGCAAACGGACCGGCTCGGCGGCACCGCATAACGGGCCGCGGGCGCCTTAATGGGGGGCGAAGATAAGATCAGAACAACGCCGGCTGCTTCAAGAGGCCGGGGCCCTGCGCCCGCCCGGAGAGGATGCGACAGAACTCGACGGCGTCGAGACGATGCTCCTCTGGCTCACCACCGTTTTGCACGTATGAGCCGCCGGCCGGGCCTTCGAGGACGAGCACGAAGGGATGTCCGTGGCGCCGACCCCAATCGGCAACCACGTCGGCGACAAGCCGGCCGTCGTAGCCGGCCGTCAACTGGAGCTCCTTGCCGGCCGCGCGGGCGATATCGCTACGATGCATCCATACGTCACGGTTGATGATCACATCGCTCAGGTACCCGTAGGAACCCTTCCCCACGACCGGGAGCTTCATGTGCATTGCCCGCATGACCCTGGGAGTGCGGCGGCGCTGTTTGACCGATCGAGGGACGACGGTCTGCAGCCTGGTCACAAGCTCGTGTGGGGCCAGGTGCGATCTCTCCCGCACCTGGAGGCCGTTCATGGCATCGATCTGCTCGGCGCCGGTGGAGCGCGCCTCGCGGGATGAGATGCGGAACTGACGCACAAACTCGCGCGTCGAGGCAAACGCCTCTGCTTCACCCAGCACATGGCAGACAATGTCCCTCACCCTCCACGCCTCGCAGTCTGTCGACCGGCTCCAATCTCCTGGTTCAAGTCCGTGCAAGAGCTCGATCAAACGGCCGTAGCCGGTGGTTGCGAGATCCATCGCTTCGCGGTGCCCAAGCGGAGGGATACCCCGGACATTCACTGCTGTGCTTTTCATCGCTTCCTCCCTTTTCCCTTCGTCTGCAACTCAACGTGGGCGACAAACATGTCGACTAGCTCGTCGAGATAAGGCAAGTAGCGATCGCCTCCCGGCTCATTCGCGATCTGGCGTGCCGTGATCCCCGTCATCAGAAAGGTCCACAGCTCGATCGCGTCATCATCGAGACCGAGCCTCGCGAATCTCCCTCTCAGCCGGTCGAACACCTCCTCGGAGGAGGCGTAAGCCTCCGGTGAGGGGACGAACCCCGGCATCGGGCGCTGGAACATCAGCTGGTAGCGCGCCGGATCTTCGGTGCAGAATGCAAAGAAATCGCGCGCTTCGGTCCGGAGCGATTCGGCCTTGAGGTGTTCGTCCTGCGGCAGGTTGGGCTCCAACACTTTGACGCGCTCAAGCAGCAGGCGCCAACCCTGCGCGAACATCGCATCGTAGATGGACTGCTTGGATGGAAAGTAAGTGTAAAGAGAAGGCGCCTTCATGCCCACCGCCTCGGCGAGCTCCCTTAAGGACAGCGCTCCAATGCCCTCGCGGCGGGCGAGTGCCCAGGCGGTCTCGAGGATCTCGTTCTTGGTCCCCTCGTGGCGGCGGCGACGCCGGTCGGGCAAAGCACCGACGATTGGATCCAGCGGTTCACCGTCGGCCATCCGGCATCCCAATTCCTATCTCTAATAGGATTACCTAACGGCGTTAGGTTAGCGCGCTGGGACCGGGTTGTCAAACACAGCCGAGGGACTTGGGATCCCGGGCGCTGCCCGCCCTGTTTTCGGATCGTGCTCATTCAGAGGCGCTTCGCAGCAGGACGGCCACCCACGTGCGGAACGGCCGCCATCCCTCGGAGGCTTGCTCGAACGAGACGCCTGGCCCGTAGTGCATCTCGACGGCCGCTTTCAGCCTGGGCTCAGGGAGCACGTAGTCACGCATCGCGGCACCGCGGATGAGGATGAGGCCAGCGTAGAAGTCTCCGATTCCGCGAATCCGCTTCAAGGAGGCGAGCGCCTCCTCGGGCGGCAGGGAGCGAAGCCGCTCCGCATCGAGGTCTCCTGCGAGAGCCGCCTCGGCTACACCATGCAGCCTACGCATCTTCTCGGCCGGAAGCCCGGCGAGCTCTTCGAGGGCGAGAAGCTTGGTCGGCAGCGGAAGGGCGGGGGCGCTCGCGCCGTCCACTTCCAGGGTCGTGCCTGCGGCCTCGCACAGTGTCGTACGCAACCGGCGCGCCACGGGAGTGGCAATGCGATTCGAGAGTACCGACCACACGGCGGCTTCATAGGGCGAGTGGAAACAGACTGGACGCAGGCCCTGGTAGCGCTCTTGCAAACGGCCCACGACCTCGTCTCGGTTACCGATCTCGAGATAGGCGCGCCCGTCGGCGTCGAGGCCGAGGATCCGCGCGACCTGGCGCTCGACCGCGACCATGTCGTGGCTGCCGACAACGTCGCCGACCACGTCTCCGGCGCCGTCTTGACGGAGCGC
>JACCZU010000163.1 GCA_013695835.1 Candidatus Aridivita willemsiae | reverse complement strand
CCTGGCCGGCGGCTCGTTCAGCAGCTTTCAGCTCGCCACCGGGGAGTACGCAGTCTTTGCGCTGCGTGTGCGGCACGGCGACCTTCCCGGCGGGGACGTCGCGGCGCTGATATCCAACAGCGTGCAGGTGAGCGTGGTCCTTGCATTTCTGTTGTTGCTCCTTCTGTTCCCGACCGGAAGCCCCCCGACTCCTCGCTGGAGGGTGGGCGCATACCTGTTGCTCGCCGGCTTTGGATGTGTGACCGTTGGCTCAGCGTTTGGCTCGGGGCCGCTCGAGTCTCTCCCCTTCGTTCAAAGCCCGCTGAGAGTTACAGGGGGCGAGGCTGTCTTCGCCACCGTGGCGGGTGCCGGCGGAAGCCTGGCTCTTGCCGGGGGAGTCGTCGCGCTCGCCTCGTTGCTCGTGCGTTACCGGCGCTCGAAGGGGGAGCAGCGCCAGCAGCTGAAGCTATTTGCCTACGCTGCGGTGCTCGGAATCGTGATCATCCTGGTGACGCCCGAGCGCTTCGGCTCGGTGGCGTGGACGCTCGCACCCTCCGGGCTACCCGTCGCGGCGGGAATCGCCATCCTCAGATACCGCCTTTACGACATCGATCGCATCATCAGCCGTACAATTGTCTACGCCGCCGTCACCGCCTTTCTTGCAGCCTTCTATTTCGGCGTGGTGATTTCCCTGCAAGCAGTGGTTGGGGAACGCGTCGGCACGTCCCCGCTGGCGGTCGCGGCCACGACCCTTGCTGTGGCGGCGCTGTTCCGCCCGGCCCGCTCACGCATCCAGGACGTCATCGACCGGCGCTTCAACCGCCGCCGCTTCGATGCGCAGCAAACCGTTGAGGCCTTTGGCGCGCGCCTCAGGGACGAGGTCGATCTCGATGACCTTAGAGCCGACCTCATGGGCGTCGTCTCGGACACTATGCAGCCTGCCCACGTGTCGCTGTGGCTGCGAGCATCGGGGGCGGGCCGGTGAAGCGGCGAGCCGCCCGTTTAGCCTGGTTCCTGTGGGCCCTGAGCTTCGCCCTGACCGCGCTCTACGTCGCGCTTCTCGTGTTGTCGTGGGGTGGACCGGGCCCCCTGACTGTCGAGGAGGACATCGCAATCGTCCCCGTCTACCTGCTGATGTTCATCATCTTTTCGACGGTGGGAGCAGTCATCGCGTCCCGCAGGCCGGAGAACTCGATCGGCTGGTTCTTCTGTGGCGCGAGCATCGCCATGGCCGGCGGTTTCTCGTCGCAGCTCTACGCTCAGTACGCCCTCTTAGGACGGAGCGATGCGCTCGCTGGAGGCGCGGCTGCACTCTGGCTGTCGTCGTGGCTTGGCATCCTGGGTCTGTTCGTCGTTCCCACCTTCCTGCTGTTCCTGTTCCCAGACGGGCGAGCGGCCTCGAGTCGTTGGCGCGTCGTTGTTCGGCTCTCGATCGGCATTGTGGTGCTCGGGGTCGTAGGCCTCATGTTCAAGCCGGGCCCGATCGAACCATTTGAGCAGTTAGCCAACCCCCTTGGGGTCGGTGGGCCGCTTGGTCGCGTGTTCACTGCGCTCAATGCGATGCTCGATGTCACGGCTGGGCCCTTCTTTCTAACCGGAGGGGCAGCCATCGTGTCCCGGCTCCGGCGCGCCGGGGGCGAGTCGCGGTTGCAGCTCAAGTGGTTCGCGTATGCCGCAAGCGTTATGGGATCCTGCTTCGGGCTCTCTTTCGTAACCGGCGCAGCGGGGCTTGCGGGGCCGGCCGACATCTTCTTCATAGCCGGAGCCGTCGCCCTCGGCCGGCATCCCTGTCGCGTCGGGCCTGGCGATCTTGAAATACAGGCTCTACGAATTGACCGAGTCATCAACCGCACGCTTGTCTACGGTGCCCTGACCGCCGTTCTCGGTGCCGTGTACTTCGGTGTTGTCGTCACTCTGCAAGCGGCTCTGGGCGAACGCATCGGGGCATCTCCGCTTGTGGTGGCCGGAACCACGCTCGGTGTGGCGGCCTTGTTCCGCCCAGCGCGCTCTCGCATTCAGGACGTCATCGACCGGCGCTTCAACCGCCGGCGCTACGACGCGCAGCAAACCGTCGAGGCGTTCTCAGCGCGCCTGCGGGACGAGATCGACCTTGACGAGCTCACCTCCGATCTACTCATCACCGTGAGACGCGCGCTTCAGCCCGCACACGCTTCGGTGTGGTTCAAGCCATCGCACGGAGCGGTTCCTAGATGAGTCGAGCTGCTGCGAACGCCAGTGTGGCCACGGTCGTGATGCTCCCGACCATGCCAAGAAAGAAGGTTCGAGTCTGGGTGATGAGCTCGTTCCTAAACGTGGCCGTCAGCCGATGCTCGAGCGCCTCGTCCCTGAGACTCATCCGCTCCTCCAGAGCTGCCAGCTTGGAGTCCATCCGCTCCTCCAGAGCTGCCAGTTTGGAGTCCATCCGCCCCTCAAGCGTCTCGAGCTTGCCGTCCATTCGCTCCTCGAAAGCGATGAACCTGGCGTCCATCTTGGAGTCCATTCGCTCCTCGAAAGCGATGAACCTGGCGTCCATCTTGGAGTCCATTCGCTCCTCGAGGGCCAGAATGTCCCCCGTGGTGGCGGCCCCTGCCCCGGAAAGTTGGTCCATGAGCGTCAGTGCGTGCTCGCGCCCGAGGACTTCGTCGAGGCGGCGCCGTAGCGCCTGTCTTGAACTCTCATCGCCGGCCATTCTGGCTCCTTTCGCTGCGGGTGACAAGGGGACGGCGCGGTCGTTCCCGGTTGACGCCCAAAGCGTATGGATGAGGTGTGACATGAAGGCAGGGCTGGGGCGGATATGACGAGCCGGAGGTCCGGGTGGGTGATATTCGGTCTGACGCAGATCCTGCTTGCGCTCGGCGTGTCGCTCCAGATCCTTGGTGGAGGCAGGCAGGTCCTCCGGCAGGGCATGTTCCTCGTGCTCGTTGGCCTCGTCTTTCCGGCCGTTGGGGCGTTCATAGTCTCCCGCCGGCCCCGGCATCCCATCGGCTGGATCTATCTGTGTTTCGGGGCAACGATGAGCGCCGCGATGTTCTCAATCTCCTACGCTGACTACGGCTTGAGGAAGGCTCCCGGTTCCCTGCCTGCGCCTCAACTGGGGGCGTGGCTTGGAACCTGGCTGTGGATCCCTGGCCTGATCCTGCTTGCAACCTTTTCGTTCCTGGTGTTCCCCGACGGCCGTCTGCCGTCGCGCAGGTGGCGATCTGTTGCGTGGATCTCGGCGGCCGCGCTTGCCGCCTCCTTCGTTCACGGCTCGTTGCTGGCGCGCGAGGCTCCGATTGAGTTGCTGAGGGGCAACTCATCAGAGATATCGGACATCACCTTTCTGGTCGCGTTCGGGTTGGCGGCCCTTGGGATGGTGGCGTCGGTGGCCTCCTTGTTCGTACGCTTGAGGCGTGCGACCGGGGAAGAGCGCCAGCAGCTCAAGTGGTTCCTGGCTGCGGCTTTGCTGTTCGCTGCGGGCATCCCCTTTGCCTTCGATCCCTTGTCTGGCCTTCCCGGTGCGGACTCTATTAGCGAGGGGGTGGGGTTCGCGATCCCGCTGGCGACCGGCGTCGCTGTGCTCAGACATCGCCTTTACGACATCGACCTCCTCATCAACCGCACCCTGGTTTACGGCGCACTCACAGCCGCGCTTGGGGCGGTTTACTTCGCCCTAGTGATCGTGCTCCAGGCGACCCTTGGCAATCGCGTTGCCGACGAGCCGTTGACCGTCGCCGCCACGACTCTGGCGGTGGCGGCGTTGTTCCGCCCCGCTCGCGCCCGCATCCAGAGCATCATCGACCG
>JACCZU010000145.1 GCA_013695835.1 Candidatus Aridivita willemsiae | reverse complement strand
GCATGTCGGACTCCTGGATACGGGCGAATCCCTCGATGGCCGAGCCGTCGAACCCGATGCCCTCGTCGAAGGCCTGCTCGAGCTCCTCGGACGTGACCGCAAAGGTCTTGAGGAAGCCGAGAACGTCGGTGAACCACAGCCACACGAGGCGGATGCCGCGCTCCTCCACCGTGCGCAGCACATAGTCCTGCTGTCTCTCCATGGGCCATGAGCCTACGCCCGGAAAGTTTCGGCAGGGTTACGATTCCAGCCCGGTGGGGGGGCCCCGGCGGCGTCCGGCCGCACCGTCTTACGCACGCATGGGCGGCGCCTGAGGGGGCAATAGTGTGGGGGTGTGATTCCCATCGCACTCGGTCAAATCAACCCGACCGTCGGCGACATCGACGGCAATGCCGCTCGTATAAAGGAGGTCATCGACCGTGCAGAGGCAGAGGGCGCACAGGTTGTCACCCTGCCCGAGCTTGCCGTCACGGGATACCCACCCGAGGACCTCCTCCTCAAGAGCTCCTTCGTCGCAGCCAACCGGCGCGCCCTCGAAGACATTGCGGCGGCCACCGGCAACATCCTCGCCGTAGTCGGCTTCGTGGGCTCATCCGGTGGGCGTCTCCACAACTCGGCTGCAATGTGCCACCGGGGCCAGATCGTGGCCGTCTACGACAAGCAGCTGCTCCCAAACTATGGAGTGTTCGACGACCGCCGCTACTTCGACCCGGGAACCGAGCACGTCCTCATCGAGACGCCCTCGGGTGTGCTCGGCGTGTGCGTGTGCGAGGACGCGTGGAACGACGCCGGCCCCATGATCTCGCAGGGCGATGCCGGAGCACAGATCGTGATCAACATCAACGCTTCCACCTATCACAAGCACAAGCTGCCGGAGCGCACCGCGATGCTTGCGCGCCGGGCGCGCCGCGTGGGGGCCTCAATCGTGTACCTCAACACCGTCTCGGGTCAAGACGAGCTCGTCTTCGACGGAGCCTCTCTGGTGCTCGACCCGAACGGCGACATCGTGGCTCGCCTCCCGCAGTTCGAAGAGCACTTCGCGGTTGTGAACGTGCCGCTCGGAGAAGTCAAGGCACATACAGATGAGGGCGACCGCCGGCGGCAAGTGCGGCGCATCTCTGTGGAGCTCCTGCCGGCAACCTCGCGCGAGCCTGTGCAGAGCGCCCCAGCCGAACCCCTCGAACCTGAGGCCGAAATCTACGCGGCACTGAGCCTCGGCCTGCGCGACTATGTGCGCAAGAACCACTTCGACAAGGTGGTGATCGGCCTTTCAGGGGGGATCGATTCGAGCCTCACCGCCGTGATCGCCGCCGATGCGCTCGGCGCCGACAAGGTGCTCGGTGTTGCGATGCCGTCGAGCTTCTCGACCTCGCACTCGCTCGAGGACGCGAAGGCGCTTGCAGGCAACCTCGGAATCGAGCTCCTTTACATCCCGATCGCACCCATTTACGACTCCTATGTTTCGGCACTCGAAGAGGCGTTTGGCGAGGCTGAGGAGGGAGTCGCCGAGGAGAACCTGCAGTCGAGGGCGCGCGGGAACCTGCTCATGGCTGTGTCCAATCGTTACGGGCACTTGCTCCTGGCGACGGGCAACAAGTCCGAGATGGCAACCGGATACGCAACCCTCTACGGCGACATGGCAGGCGGCTTTGCCCTCCTCAAGGATGTCCTGAAGACCGAGATCTACGCTCTGGCGAGCTACCGCAATTCGTTGTCGGCTGTCATCCCCGAAAGCGTCTTGAGCAAAGCGCCGTCGGCGGAGCTGCGCCCGGACCAAAAGGACGAGGATTCCCTCCCGCCCTACGATGTCCTCGATCCGATCCTCGAGGCCTACATCGAGCATGACGCTGCAATCACCGACCTGGTCGAGCAGGGACATGACGCCGCCATGGCGGCGCAAATCATCACGCTCGTGGACAGGGCCGAGTACAAGCGCCGCCAGGCGCCCCCAGGTCCCAAGGTGACCGTGAAGGCCTTCGGCAGGGACCGGAGATTGCCGATAACCAACCACTGGCGCGAGCCGGCCTCGGCCGGTTCGCAGGACGAGAGCGAGCCCGTGCCGTCCACCGCCGGGAAGGAGCGATCCATATAGCTCGCCGGGGGGTTGCCCTGAAAGTCTTGATGCTTTCCGACGCGGTCGGTGACATCAGGGAGCTTCTGCATGCGTGGCCCCTTGGTCCTTACGAGGTCGAGGCCGGGCCGCTCAAGACAACAGGACCTCGTGAGCTCATCCCAATCCACCCCGACTTCGTGCTTGTCGACGCGACCGGCGATGTAGACCCTGCGGAGAAGGCAGCGCGCCGGCTAGCGCTCGCGTGGGAGACGAGCCTTCCGCCGATCGTCGCCGTCGTGAGCGCAAGCACCGTCGGCCGCTTTCGCTTCGAGACGGGCGCCGACGACTTCCTGCTCGACGACGCCTCCCAGGAGGAGATCTCGGCGCGCCTTTCATTCGTTGCTCGACGCGCCGGTCACGGCGACGACGCAGGGGTGCTAAAGGTCGGCGAGCTGACCGTCAATCCCGACAACTATCAGACCTATGTGCGGGGCCGCCCCCTCGATCTCACCTACAAGGAGTTCGAGCTCTTGAAGTTCCTCGCGCAACGCCCTGGGCGAGTTTGTGACCGCGATCTCCTGCTGCGGGAGGTGTGGGGCTACGACTACTACGGCGGCACGCGCACCGTCGACGTGCACGTAAGGCGGTTGCGCGCCAAGCTGGGGGCTGAGCACGAGGCGCTTATCGAAACGATCCGCAACGTCGGCTACAGGCTCGTGCCCCGCTCGCGCGAGGGCCTGTGATCGTGCGGTGATCTTCGCAATCGGAACGGCGCTCGCCTTTGCTTACCTCGATATGCCGTGGCGAATCGTGGCGCTTGTGCCGCTCGCCGCGATCGAGTCCCTCGATGTCATTCTGTGGCTCAGATGGCGTAAGCGGCGATCGATCACCGGAATCGAAGCACTCGTCGGAATGGCCGGACGGGCACTGACCGATATCGATCCCGAAGGCCAGATTCGAGTCAAGGGCCAGATCTGGCAAGCGCACGCGACCGAGCCCCTCGAGGCCGGCGAGCTCGTCGTCGTCGAGGAGGTCGAGGGCCTGCGCATGCTGGTGAGCCGGCGTGAGCCGGCGGGGCCTGGGAAGCTGCTCGCCCCCGCCGACCCTGACGGTATCGTGCGTTGAGGGTCGCTAGCTCATCTGGTAGAGCACCGGACTTTTAATCCGGCGGGCAGGGTTCGAGTCCCTGGCG
>JACCZU010000139.1 GCA_013695835.1 Candidatus Aridivita willemsiae | reverse complement strand
GCTGCGTCGGGCATGGGGCCGGCGAAAGGTGATTCCGGCGTGCCGTGAACCAGCAGGATCGAGCCCGGGCCCGAATGGCCGACGGGCAGCGTCATGAGCCACGCAGCGTCATCCGGGTCGATCGAGTGGGCCGCCGCCATGCGCTCGATATCGTTTCTGCCCTCTTCCGATTCGACCGTCTGGGGGTCGCCCGTAACCCAGACATCGGTGTTGCCCCTGACCGTGGTCCAGCCCTCCCGCCTGACCTTGGCGATGCACTCTGACGCCCATGGGCCCCCCCATGCGATGTCGCCGCCGCACCAGATCTCATCCGCAGACTGGGCCTCGAGGTCCTCGACCACGGCCTCGAGCGCGGGCAGATTCCCGTGTATGTCCGAGACCACAGCAATGCGCAAGGTTCAAGCCCCCAACCGTCGATGTGACGTGCCGCCCGGATATTAGCCCCCCGGCCAGGGCCTACCATTCGGAGGTGGCGGTGCTCTCCGAGCGGGTTCAGAGGATCACGCGGCTGTCGGAGCCTGAGGTCGACCATCTCCGGGCCCTGTGCTCCTGTTGGCAGGTGCTTGCCGACCTGTCCTTCTCCGACCTCATGCTCTACGTGAAAAGCGCGCGCTCGGAAGTCTTCGAGATCTGCGCCCAGTTAAGGCCGTTCACTTCTCAGACGCTCTATCCCCAGGACATGGTCGGGACGAGGGTGTCACAGCCGGGGCAGCCGATGGTGGAACGCGCCTTCAGGGAGGGATCGGTGTGGGCTCAAAAGGACCCCGTGCTCATGGACGGGGTACCGATACGCATGGACGCCGTGCCGGTCCGATATCGGGGAGCAATCGTGGCGGTGTTGACGAGGGAGGGCAGCCCGCGCATCTCCCGGAGGCTTGGAAGGCTCGAGCGCGTTTACCTCGATAACGCAGAACGGGTTTCGACGATGGTCTGCGACGGGCACTTTCCCCCGGCCGAGAGCCCTCCCGGTGAATGGCCAAGGGTCGGTGACGGCCTCCTTGTCCTTGACAAAGGGGGCCGGGTGACGTGGGCGTCTCCCAATGCGTTGTCGTCGTTGCATCGCATGGGCGTGATGGAAAACGTCGTCGGACGCGGGCTCGACGATCTCGGGCTCGGCGAAACCCCGGTGAGCAGAGCGCTTGCGCTCAGGTCGCTGCAAGATGGCGAGCTGGTTCACGGGGACGTCGTCGTCGCGCTCCGCGTCATGCCGCTTCTGGAGAGCGACAAGGTGACCGGAGGGCTCGTGATTGCTAAAGACGTGAGCGAGCTTCGTCAGCGAGAGCGAGTCATTTCGGTCAAGGACGCGACCATCCGGGAGATCCATCACCGCGTCAAGAACAACCTCCAAACCATAGCGAGTCTGCTTCGGCTCCAGGGCCGGCGTCTGCAGTCGGAAGAGGCGAAGGCTGCGCTCGAAGAGAGCGTCTTGCGCATCGGCTCCATAGCCCTCGTGCACGAGACGCTGTCGGAGAATCCCTCCGACGCGACAGAGTTCGGCGAGGTCGCAAGGAGGATCGTGCACATGGTCGGCGACGGGCTCGTTTCCCCCGGGCGCACGAGCGAGATAAAGGTGACGGGCTCGGCGGGCCCCCTGAGCGCGGATCTCGCCACGCCCCTGGCCGTAACGCTTGCGGAGCTGCTCCAGAACGCTTTGGAACACGCCTTTCCCGATGGGCGTACCGGCACCGTGGGGGTTGAGCTGTCGAGGGATCATCACTACGTCGCAATGGTCGTGTGGGACGACGGCATCGGCCTTCCGCCGAAGCCACCTGAGGGGGCGCGCCTCGGGCTTCAGATAGTGCGGACGCTCACGGAGGACATGGGCGGGAGCTTCGAAATCACCTCGAACGGAGGCACCAGGGTCGAAGTAAGAATCCCAAGCACCCATTGAAAGCGCGTTGCCGATGTGCGGCGCCGGCAAGTAGCGGACTCAGGTTAATATGGCTAGTGCCCATGGTCATTAGTCACTTATCGGTGCCCGGAATAACGAGGGGGAGGAGATGGAGATGCGTGAGCGGGTCGTCATGGCCAGCAAGTTCAAGGAGCAATGCCTGGCACTCCTCGATCAGGTGGAGAGAACCAAGGTGACCGTGATCGTGACCAAGCGGGGGCGCCCGGTTGCTCAACTCGTCCCACTCCCGGTGGAAGAAAGGAGGGGCACCATGATGGGCAGTGTGCGACTGCTGGAGAAAGACGATGGCGCCTACTTCTCGACCGGTGAGGCGTGGACCGCCGACGACGCGTAGGCACTCGTCGTGGTTCTCCTAGATACTCACGTCTTGCTGTGGTGGTTCGCAGATGAAGGACGACTTTCGCGGCGCGCGGCGAGGGAGATAGCCAAGGCCGACACCGTCCTGGTAAGCGCCGTCTCCATTTGGGAAATCGCAACACTTCTGAGAAGGGGTCGCATCGCGCTTGATAGCGACGTGTATGTCTGGATCGCAGACCTATTGCGCGAGGACCACATTGCAATGGCGCCACTTTCGGCCCAAGCGGCCCTTGATGCGGGGCTGCTGCCCGACGACTTTCCGGGTGATCCGGCGGACCGTTTGCTTTACGCAACTGCGCAAGAGTTGATCGTGCCGATGGTGACCAAGGACATGAAGATCCGCTCCTACGCCGCCCACGCCACCGGCGTGACGGCTATCTGGTAGCCGCGCTGCGAGGGTTATTGCTCTTCTCGAAGCGGCGACGGGTGGGCTGCACGTCGCTGACGAACCGCGTGATCCACCTGCGATTTTCGGGGGGGGCCAGCAGCAACGAAGGTCTCTAGGCGGTCGCCGGGCGCGCCTTTAGCTCGATGACGCCGCTTTGTACTCGCACGTCGTAGGCGGGCTCCGGCGAGCGCGCCGGGCCCTGCAGAACCTCTCCCGTGGCGAGGTCGAACCTGCTCGCATGCCACGGGCAGATCACCGACCGGCCCTCGAGCGCTCCCTCGTCGAGTGGGCCCCCGAGATGAGTGCAGCGGTTCGAAAGGGCATAAAGCGCCCCCGACTGCCTCACGAGCATGACACCGACGCCGGCTGCGTCGACGAGCTTCGGCGCCCCCTCGGCGAGGTCGGCGTCATCCATCACTGGGGTCCATTCCTCGGGAGGGTGCTCGAACGCGGTGTGGTCGACGCCGAGCCCCATAGCGAGCGACAGGTGCCCGCCGAGGTAAGCGCCTGCGGCAGTCACCCCGGCCCCGGCCAAGCCAAGAACGACGCCGAGACCCCGCCGGCCGCGGCGCCGGGCCAGGAGGGAAGCGCCGTAGATCATCGACGCCGTCACGTTGGAGGCGGCATGGGCGGTGCCGACCCTGCGTTCGCCGCCAAGGGTGTCCGACCAGTCGGAGAGGCCGCTCCATACCGTCGGGGATGCGGTCAGCAGGCCGACGGCAAGGAGTATCTGCGCCGCCTCGTCCGTCTCCTTGCCGCCCAAGACGTCGAGGACCGACGCACTGAGCCAGGTGCCGATCGGCACGTCGGTCAGCACGGGATGCAGGGAGTGGCCGAGCCACGTCCCGCTGAGCAGGTCCTTGAACGGCCCCGTCTTGATCAACCGGCCCACCACCGTCGCTAGCGAGTCGGCCGCCGAGTCGATCCACTCGGCCTCTTCGAGGCGCGTCGCCATCCGGTAAGCGTCCATTGCTCCTCCTCCAAGCCCTGGTGCGGGACCCGTACATCGCC
>JACCZU010000094.1 GCA_013695835.1 Candidatus Aridivita willemsiae | reverse complement strand
GGGCTGGCCGGTGGCGCCTTGCCGACCGCCGTTGTGCTCAGGCGGCGCAGGGCGCTGGCGTTCGAGGCCGAGCTGTCGAGCCTCAACGCCCGGGGAGCAAAGCCCGGAGTGCCGGCTCCCTGAGCCCTTACGCAGGAAAGGAAACGCCGGCGAGGGTCGCGTCAGGCGGGCCGCAGTGGGCCTTCGAGCTCCTCGAGCGCCTCCCCGACGTTGGTAACGTCGATTCTCAAACCCTTCGGTCGGGCTCCCTGCCGAGACTTCCGTCGTTGGGGCTGGCCACGAGGCCCGCCCGCACCAACTCGTTGACGGCCTGGCTCACCCGATCGAGCGGTCCCCTCTAAGTCGCTCGACGGCGGTGGCCACATCGTCGTCAAGTCTCACCGTCGTCCTCATGCCTGGAAACATAAAAGGGCGAGGCGCTGATGCGAGCATCCCCATGCCCGGGGTTCTCTAGCAGGAGCGGGCCACTACCCTGCGCCCAACCATGGCGGCGTCGAACAAGCGCGCGTCCTCACGGTCGCGCCACGCCTGCGGAAGCTCGCCTCCGGGCTCGAGGTTGTCCTCGGCCGTGTAGCCTGCCGCTGCGCGCGCGATGTCCTCGAGGGACGCCCCAGTTGCCGCCAGCTCCTTGCTGTCCACCGAGATCCCGGCCGAGGTGACCCGCTCGACAAGCGGCACCTGATTGTCGACGCTGTCGAAGGTCTCGTTCAAGTCACCCGCCATCTCCCCACCCCTGATGGGCCATGCGCCGGACTGGTGCGGGTAGCGGGTCTGCCCGTGGTCCGCCGTAACCATGACCACCCAGCGGCTACGTCCGACCTCGGCATCGAGGAAGCCCACCAGGCGGGCAAGGGCGCGGTCGACCGAGCTTACGACTGCGCCGACCTCGGGCGAGGTCATGCCCCACTTATGCCCGGCGTCGTCTGGCGATTTGAAGTTGGTGTAGAGGAGGTCGGGGACGTTGTCGTCCCCGAAGCCCTCCCGGCCTATGAGCCGTTCGAGGATCCTCTCCTGATAGTTCACGTAGGCGGGGGTCGCATACCGGATCGCGGTGTCGTCGAGAGAGTGACCCATCCACGCCCCGTCGAGAGCGCCGTCGGTTCCGTCAAGGCGGCGGGCCCCGGCATTGAGCGCTTCGGGGTCGTCGATGGCGGGGATTGAATAGATCGAAGGGTCCCCGTAGGTCATCCCCACGTCGTTCAGCAGCACGGCGGTGTCGGCGTCACCGTCTTGCGCGAGAGCACCGTGCCCCATCATCCCGAGATGCCAGCTCACCGTGGCGACGGTCCCGATGAGCGGCTTGTTCCCCATGGCCCGGTCGTAGACGTCCGCCAAGGTGGGGGCCCTTATGAGGGCCGGGCTGTTGCCCTCGAACGGATCGCCGTAGACGCCCTCGGGTGTCTTCATTCGCACATATGCGATGCCGTGACTCCTTGGGTAGACGCCGGTGCCAAGGGTCGTGTGGATCGGCGGCGTGACCGAAGGCGTCGAGCCCACGGTCATGCGCGGGTAGTGCACACCCTTGGTCATCAGGCCCCGCAGGAACGGCCACGCGCGCGGATGCTCCCTCAACACGTTCCATCCGCCGCCGTCCCACACCACGACCACCACGAGGCGGGGGCGAGGGCTTGATATCGGAGCTCCGGTGGCGGCGCCCGGCAGGGGGCGGCCATCCGGGGTGGAGAAGCCCTCGAAGCCGATCAGGCGTGCGGTCGTGGGGGCGATGTCGGCCATGGTCGCGGGCGCGTCCACGGCGCCCTCGCTGCCGATGACACCGGGTCCGAACATCACGAGGGGCACCTCCGCGAGGTAGTCCCACGGCCCCGAGTGCACCGGCATCTCCGGCGTGCCGACGTAGTTGGGCTCGTGCGGGATCACGAGCACCTGGGGAGATCGGCCTGGGACGTAACCGCGGCGCGCTCGCTCGACGAGCTTGGGAAGCGCCTTGCACCCCCCTGCGACCCGAGCGGCCGGCCCGGCTTTGGAGGCGGTGGGAGGGTCGCCCGGCGCGCCTGAAGTCCCCGTGCACGCCGCCGTCGCGATCGCCACGGCGAGGAGCGGAGCCGCCGCCCGCCGCAGGCGACGGCGTCCGCGCGCGTGGTGGTGCGAGGGTCTCATGTCCGGCGGAGTCTAGAGGCCCGAGGGCAGCAAGGATGGTTGTAGCCGGGCCATGTCCGGTGAAAAGGGTGCTTGGATCAAAGCGCCGCAATAGAAGTAATCATTGGACCATGAGATATCTCGCGATCGGGCTCGCGGTTGCTTACCTCGTCAATGTGCTCGTCGCAGCGCGCGAGGCGCGCCGTTACCGGCTCCCGGTTCGGGCCGTGCTTCACGCCCAGCTCGCCTCGTTCAAGAAGTCGCTCACGCCCCTGGCATGGGTCTTGATTGCCGCGCCGGTCGTGGTGTCGCTGACCGGGCTCGCCGAGCCGCTGCGCCAGGAGAACCTCGTAGCCATCGCCCTCTACTACGGATTCTGCATCGTCTTGTTGTGGCTGCTTTCTGCGTGGCCGTTCAGTAGCCCTCAGCGACCTCCCGGCTGACGCTTGCGGCGAGCCGCCATGTGGACAGCCGGGTTGCAGCGACGCGAAACAGCACCACACTGACGGTGACGAAACCGAGTGCATAAAGCGGGTGCGCCCAGCCGATGAGGCCGCCGGCCAGCACGGCGTCGACGAAGAAGTAAGCGGCGGAGAAGGCAGAGGTCGCAGCGAGCACGACAAGCGCAAGGGGGGCCCACACCCACGCCAGGCTGAAGCGCGTTCGCAGCGGCGCAGGACACGATGCAAGCGCAGTGGCGGCGCCCTCGAAGGCGGGGTTCTCGGTGAGCGGCCTGAACCATGGTTCGGCGACCCTCACGACCGTGCGCCTAATGCGTTGCAAACGCGTCGCAGGGTAGACCGCTGCAACGGCCACGAGCCCGGCGAGGACGTAAGAGGGCCATCCATTGGCAAAGGGGCTGCTTTCCGGCGCGCCGAAACTCGAGGGATCCAAGGTTCCGATGATACCGAGCACGATGACGCCGGCCACGAAGCTCGCCACGAAGTCGTGGCGAGCGAACCACCAGGGTTCGAAGCTCGCCGGCCTCGCCGACTTCATCCACTTCACAAGATCGGAATACGAGCGCGTCGCACTGACGACCATCATTGGAGCGTAAAACGACCGGTGGCTAAGCCGAGGCAACCCAAGCCCCGAGCTCGGTTCTCTTGAACGCGTCAAAGGAAGAGCCCTCTTCGCTGGGGGGTTGGGGGGCGGACACACGAAGAGGACCCTTACGCTTTGACTCTCAAGCAGTTTGTCGTCTACCGAGGGGCGATTCTAAAGCCGGGCGAGCAGAAAATCTTGCTCGCCGCCCTCCGGGGAGGCTTTTGGGAAGGCTTTCTTCTGCTTGCTTGGTCCGTCTGACTCGGGCGGTCACGGCCACGCTGTGGTGCACGTCACCATGTTGCTGCGGGCGGCATGCTGTCATCGGCGAGTGGAGCAATCCCTCACCGTGGCCGTGGTGAGCCGCGACGAATCCGTGCGGCTCGTCGCGGCGCGGGCCTTCGATTCCGCGCCGCGTTCATGGTCGGTGCGGCTCTATGAGGATGCGCCCGAAGGTGCAGACGTCGTCGTATATGGCCCCGATGCCGGTGCACCCCAGGGAGCGGGCGTGGCTTTCGATCCTGCGCACCCCGCCGGCGTAGTTGACGACGTTGCCAGGGCGGCCCGTCGGCGGTCCAGTACGAGCACCATCGTGGTCACGAGCGCGAGCGGCGGCGCGGGCGTGACCAGCCTTGCTCTGCATCTCGCGGCGTGTTTCGGCGGCGCCGGCACCTGCTTCGTCGACCTCGGCGGCAACTGGGGCGCTGCCGCCAGGCTTGGCTTCGAGAGGGGCGAGTTCGCGACCTGGGAGGGAGCCGACGGCTCGGAGGACTCGATCCTTGAGCGCGCTTTGCCCGTGCCCGGCGGCTTTCGAGTGCTGCTCGGGTCCGGCCCCGGACCGATCCCCCCATCCGGCCCGCCCGCCCAGCATGTCCCTCCCGCCCTCGTGTGGGGGGACGGCCCCGCGCTGGTGCGCGCTGCTGGGGCCGCGTTCGAACGTGTGGTGGTCGACGCTGCGCCGGGCGCATGGCTGCAGGAGGTGGTTGCCGCGGCCGGCGCCTCGCTGCTTGTCGTGCCGCCGACGCTACCCGGCGCTCGCAGGGCGGCGGCGTTTCTTGAGGCCGTCCCCGATGCACGCTGGGCGGTGATCCTCAATCGCACGGGGCCGGGGGGCGAGACGACCACATCCCAGATCGAAAGGGCCCTCGGCAGGGCTGTGGCCATCCGGCTTCCTTTGACGCCCGCCCTGCGGGACGCTGAAGACGACGGCCGCCTCCTCACTTCGAGATGGTCGCGCTGGAGCAGGGCCGTCGTGCGCCTGGCCGGTGCCGTGGAGACGGCGTGACACAGGAGTGGCTCGATCTCGTGCTGCAACGAGACGAGCTTGCCGACCTCGACGTCGCCGCCCGCCGCCTCGCGATCAGGGCCCTTGTCGCCGAGCGCGCCGATCCCAACGAGGTCGGCCCTCTTGTCACCGAGCTGAGCGATGTCGTCGACGGGTACGGCCGCCTCGCCCCGCTGATGCGCGACCCGGAGATCACGGACATTCTTGTGAACGGCCCCCGAGAGGTGTGGATCGAAAGGGAGGGAGGGCTCGAGAGATCCGATGTCTGTTTCACCGGCGAGCGTGAGCTTGGGGCCTTCATCGAGCGGCTTTTGGGAGGGGCGGGCAGGCGGGTGGATGCGACCGAGCCGGTCGCCGATGCTCGTCTCGACGACGGCGCCCGCATGCATGTCGTCCTACCTCCACTGGCTCCTGCGGGGCCGCTGGTCTCGATCAGGCGCTGGCCTCAAGGCGTCCTCACGCTGCACGACCTGGTGGGGCGGGGGATGCTCGAGGAGCCCCAGGCGCAGCGACTCATCTCGTGCGTGAGGGACAGGGTCACGGTGGCCGTAACCGGGGGAACCGGTGCCGGCAAGACGACGCTGCTCAATGCGCTGCTCGCCTACGTTCCCGAAGACGAGAGGGTCGTCTTGATCGAGGAGACGCCCGAGCTCCATCCCGCCTGTCCGCACGCCGTATCCCTCGTGGCGCGCCCGGCAAACATCGAAGGCCGCGGCGAGATCGGCCAAGCCGCGCTCGTGAGGACTGCGCTCAGAATGCGACCCGATCGGATCGTCGTCGGCGAGGTGCGCGGCCCAGAAGCGCTGGCGGCCCTGGCTGCTATGTCCACGGGACATGAGGGCTCGATGGTGACCCTGCACGCCCGTTCGGCCGAAGATGCGCTCGAACGCATGGTGACCCTGGCGCTTTCGGCCGGCTCGGGCCTGGCGGAGGAGTCGCTCCGCAGGCAGGTGATCAACGCCTTCGGCGTTGTTGTTCATCTCGAACGGTGCTCCGGGGGCAGGCGTGTGGTCGAAATCGCCGGTTGAGGACGTGGCGGGCCGGCTGCGCCGGATCCTCCGTCGCCATGAGCTAGAGCTGGCCGCGACGTCGCGGCGCGCAGAGGCGGTGCGAGGCCTTGCCGCTCTGTTGCGCTCCGGCGCCCCGCCCCGCTCAGCGCTGACGGTGTGGCACATCCACGCGCCGCTCGAGATGGAAACCTCGCTCCACCGCCTGTCAAGAAGGTTGAGGCTCGGCGCCCCCCTCGAAGTGGCGCTCGATTGCCTGCGCCTGGATTTCGGCGACGACCTCGATCCCCTGACGAGCACCTTCGCCGTCCAGGCCAAAGCCGGCGGAGACGCAGCGAGCATGCTTGACGGTCTCGCCCGGACGATCGACGAGCGCGCGGCCTGGCTCGGCGCCGCCCGCGCGGCTGGAAGCGGCGCAATGTTGTCGGGGCGCATGGTCGCAGGCCTGCCACTTGCTTTCGTCCCGCTCATGCCGGTGGCGCACGCAGGGTTTCTCGACCGGTTCGGGGCGACGATGGCCGCCCTCGGTATTGCTCTCGCCGTGGCAGGGATGAGATGGATAGGCACTCTTGTCCCGCGCCCGCCTCAGGCCGACGACGCCACCGCTGCTGCTGCGGATGCGACGGCGAGCCTTCTGAGGGGCGGGGCGCCTCTCAGGGTTGCGCTCGAGGTTGCGGCGCAGCACTCCCCCCGGGAGCTGCAGGCCGACATGCAGCGCGCCCACCGCCGGGTCGTGCTCGGCGCCTCCTGGCCAGACGCGCTCAACTCCCTCGAAGACTCACCGAATCGGGAGGCCCTTGGCTCCCTTGCCGCGACTCTGGCCGCCGCCGAAACGATGGGCCTGCCTGTTGCAGGGGCGCTCGAGGCCTATGCGGAGCGTCGCCGGGCCCTGAGGGCGCGCAGCCTCGAGGCGCAGATGAAGCGGGCCCCTGTGCTCATGGTCATCCCACTCGTGCTGTGCGTGCTCCCCTCGTTTGTGATCCTCGCCCTTGGCCCGTTTCTCAGAGGCTTGTCTTTAGCCTGAGCCCGGTGCCAAGCTTGGGGCATGCGAAGGGTTCTCGTTGCGATGGTGGTGGCAGGGTTGTGGGCCGGCGCATGCGGGGGTGAGGCGGAGACGACCGCCGGCGGCGACCGAGCCACATCCCGGGCCAAACGAACCCCGACGGAGGAGCAAACTCCGAAGACCAAGCCGTCGCCGTCCATCGATTTTGGGCACGGCACGGCGGTCCTCCATGGAGCGAGCGATGTGCGCGTTGAGCTCGAGGTTGCAAGGACGGCCGAGCAAAGGGCGTTCGGCCTCATGCTGCGCGAGGAGCTGGCTCCTGAGGCGGGGATGGTGTTTGTTTTCCCCGGGGCGACATCGGGCGGCTTTTACATGAAAGACACCCTGATCCCGCTTTCCATTGCGTTCTTCGACGACAAAGGAGAGATCCTCAAGATCCTCGACATGGTTCCGTGCAAGCGAGAACCGTGCAAGATCTACTATCCGGACGCTATCTACACGCGCGCTCTCGAGGTCAACAAGGCTGCCTTCGACAGGTGGGAAGTCACAACCGGGGACAGCATCGAGCTGGACCTGTAGGCGCAAAGCTGCGAGAGAATCTCGACGAGTCGTGATGCACGTCACTGCTCGCCGGCCTCATTTGGCGTGACATAAGGGCACCGACCGGGAACAGCGCCGGTCTCACATAGGAGGTGCCCTTTGGAACGCATCAAGTCCGTCGTCTACGGACAAAGCGGCCAGACCACAGCCGAGTACGCGCTCGTCCTTCTCGTGGTCGCGCTTCTAGTCGGAGTGCTTGCCGCCTTTGTGAAGGCCGGCACCTTCACGGACATGTTCGACACCATCGTCTCCGGCCTCGTGAAGCGGGCCGGGGGATAGGCCACCGGCGGGAACGGCACGATGCCAGACCGAACGCCGGGGCCGCCTCGGCGGACCGTAAAGCAAAAGCGAGGCACCGTGACCAACCGGTCGATCGTGTACGACGAGCGCGGGCAGTCGACGCTCGAGCTGGCTTTGTGCCTTCCCGTCATTGTGGTCATTCTCGTGGCCTTGCTCGAGACCGGGCTCGTGGCCGGTGATCAGGTGCGTTTGTGGCATGCCGCGCGCGAAGCAGCGCGCGCCGCTGCCGTCGATCGCGCGCCCGAGGCAGCGCTCAATGCAGCGCGCCGCACCGGGCTTGAAGGAGTCGAGGTGTCGGTAGACCCCCAGCCCTCATATCGCAGCATGGGTGAACCGCTCACGGTGGAGCTTGCCTACCGCCCACGCGGCAGGTCGCCTGTGGTCGGTGACCTCTTCGAACGTCTCGAGCTGCACGCATCGGCCACGATGCGGATCGAGCTGCCATGAGCGTGTTCCTGGTGTGGTCGGCGGCCATCCTCGCCGCCGTTCTCGGCGCCTATGCCGGCGAGGTTGCCGAAGTGGCGTCGTTACGGGCGCGCGCGCAGACCGCAGCCGACGCCGCGGCTCTCGCCGCTGTCGCCGAGTCGGGACCCTACGGGCGCGCCAAGCCCGAGTCACAGGCCCGCCGCATCGCCGAAGCGAACGGCGCCCGCTTGCAGGAGTGCTGGTGCGAGCCCGGCGCACCCACGGCTCAGGTCACCGTCGAAGTCGCCGGCGTGACCGCAGAGGCACGCGCGCTGCTCGACGCCGGAGCCCTTGCCCCGGCGGCGATGGGCTTCGATCGGGAGGGCCTCCATCCGCTCTTGGCCGGGGCGGTCGAGCGCATAGCCGCTGCTTCTGGAGGAAAAGTTTGGCTCGTTTCCGGATATCGCTCGGCCGCTAAGCAGGCGCGCCTGTGGAAAGAGGCGCTTGCGAAGTATGGGACTCCGGAGGCTGCCGACGACTGGGTGGCGCGCCCCGGGACATCGATGCACGAGAAAGGGCTCGCCGCCGACCTCGGCGGAGACATCGCAGCAGCGGTGCGCCTCGTCAAAGAGCTGCGACTGCCCCTTTACCGCCCGCTTGCGAACGAGCCGTGGCACTTCGAGCTCACGACGTGGCCCCGAGGCGCTTGAATGCGTCGTTAATTTACGCGGCGGGGCACTAAGATCCCGAGGTGTCCGAAGACGCCGTGAAGCTCGTAGAAGCCACCCAGGAGCACTGGCGCGCCCTCGAGACGCGCTTCCACCATGCCTACTGGGACTCGCAGATCGAAGCGAGCCCCGACCACGACCGTCTGCGCGCCGAGCTCGAGCTCGAGGTGAGCAGAGCCAAAGGTGATCGCGACCTCTACCGCGCAGTGCTCGATGCTCTCGATGCCCGGCCGGGGGACCCCGAGCTGGCGCGCTCGCTCGAGGTCCTAAGGCTCTCGTTGAGCGGCAACCAGATGGATGATGATTTGCGCACCCAGATCGTCGAGCTCTCGAGCGCCATCGAAAGCGACTTTGCCTCCTTTCGCCCGGTGCTCGACGGGCAGAGACTGAGCGACAACGAGATCGAAGAGATCCTTACGCACTCCGACGACGGGGAGCTTCGCAGGCGTGCATGGGGGGCGTCCAAGGAGATCGGCACGGTGGTGGCCGACCGGGTGCGCGAGCTCGCTCGTCTTCGAAATGAAGCTGCGCGCGCGCTTGGCTTCCCCGACTACTACCGCATGTCCCTTGACCTTCAGGAGATCCCCGAGGCCTGGCTGTTCGAGACCATGGACGGCCTCGACCGCCTTACGGCCGAGCCTTTCCGGGCCTGGAAGGGCTCCCTCGACGACGCGCTTGCGGAGCGCTTCGGCACGCGCGAGCTGTCCCCGTGGCACTACTCTGATCCCTTCTTTCAGTTGCTGCCTCCCCAAGGGGGCGTGTCTCTCGACGAGTTTTTCCCGGCTGCCGATGCCGATCGCCATGCCCTCGCCACCTTTGAGCGCTGGAACGTTGATCTCTCGGATGTGATCGCCACGAGCGATCTCTTTCCGCGCGAGCACAAGTGCCAGCATGCGTTCTGCATTCAGATGGACAGGTCCAAAGATGTGCGCATCTTGGCCAACATCGTGCCCGGGGAGCGTTGGGTCGAGACCATGCTGCACGAATCGGGCCATGCGGCCTACGACATGTCGATCGAGGGCTCTCTTCCCTACCTCTTGAGGCGTCCTGCGCACACGTTTACGACCGAGGCCATGGCGATAATGTCCGGCCGGTTGGTCAGGGACCCGCGCTGGCTCACCGAAGTCGCCGGCATCCCCGAAGAGCACGTCGCCGAGATTGCCGGCGACCTCCACGCGGCGAGCGCCGCCCAAAGCCTGCTGTTCGCGCGCTGGGGCTTGGTCATGGTGTACTTCGAGCGCGACCTCTACAACGATCCCGGCGGAGACCTCGACGCGCGCTGGTGGGACCTCGTCGAGCGCTTTCAGCTCGTACGCAAACCCAGGGACCGGCGCGGGCCGGACTGGGCGGCAAAGATCCACATCGCAGCCGCCCCCGTCTACTACCACAACTACCTGCTTGGCGAGATGCTTGCGTCACAGCTCAGGGCGGCGCTCGAACGGGACTGCGGCAACCTCATCGACGCCTCGGCCGCGGGCCCGTGGCTCAGGGAGCGTTTCTTCTCGCCCGGGGCGTCGATGCCATGGGACACCCTCGTCGAGCGAGCGACGGGCGCCCCCCTTTCGGCCGCCGACCACGCCGCCTATCTGTCGTCCTAAAGGGCGGCGGTGCTCCTGAAGCGGGAGTAGATGGACTGCGCCCCCGGGGAGATGAACACGACGCTCGCCGCACCAACGCTGCCGACGGTCACGGGTACAGTCTCGTTGCCCATGTCCCTGGCGGAGACCTGGGTCGCGAGCACGGCGAGCCTGAAGGTCTCTTTGGGCGAGATGTCAAGGCGCGTGTAACGGCGGCCGATCGTGATCCACCGAAGAAGTGCTGCCGGACTTCGTGTGACCTCACGGCGCAGCTTTTTTAGCATTGCAAGGAGAAAGCGCCCCTGGTTCGTGGTTCTGTCCACGTCGCCGTTCGGGAAGTTGTGGCGTGTCCTAACGTAAGCGAGCGAGTCCTTTGGGCCGAGGTTCTGGTAACCCGCATCGATCTGCGCACCAGAGCCCGTCGGATCGTAGAGGTCTTTCTGGACCGCCATCTCGACTCCGTCCAGGCCTTGGACGATGCCCTGGAACCCTTCGAAGCCGGTCATGATCCAGTAGTCGAGCCTGATACCGGTTATCGATTCGAGGGTCGAAGCAAGGAGCCCTGGGCCACCCCTGTACAGAGCTTCGTTGATCCTGCCCTGACCCGATCCCGGGATCGAGACCCATGAGTCGCGCGGGAAGTTGAGGATCCCGCCGCGTTTTGTGACCGTGTTGACTCCGACGATGTGGATTGCGTCGGCGCGCGACGCATCGGGGTTGCCGGCTCTGGCGTCATTGCCGATCACGAGAAAGAAAAGCTTGCCGTCACGGGGATGAAAATCTCTGTGGACGCGGCCAACCACGATGGGAGAAGCGACCGTCCCCCCAAGCGGACCAAGGACCGGCCACAACGCAGCAAGGACGCCCACGGCCGTCCCTGCCACAAGCAGCTTCTTGATCACGTCACCGGTTCCTGGTCGATGCCGAAGGCGATGACCCGCCACGACTTGTGCGCTCGCTCGAGCCACAGCGTCGAGCGGTGGCGCACGTGAAAGGTTCTCGGCCCGGTCTCGCCCCTGGCGGCTATAACGACCTCGGCGGCGGCCGAATCCGCCCGTCCGGCAATGATTCCGATGGACGCCTTCCGCCGCACCATCCGCACTTGCTCTGCGTTGGAGCCGAGCCCGGCCCGTGAGTTTAGCCAGGCCCGCGTCGACAGGGGCGAGAAAGGACCGGCGATTGCCCTGTGCCGCGCGCCGGGCTCGAGGAAGAGCGCGTTGTAGGTCGAGCGTACGAGCTTGCGCAGCCGGGGTTTCTGCGCTTTCAAGAGACGTCTCTGGACCTCGGTGACCCGGGGCCCTCCGGCCACGGCGAAGATTTCCATCTGCCACGGCGCCTGCTTGATCTGGACGGTCCCGGCCGCGACCCTGGGCCGCGGCGGCCGCTCGTTGTCGGCGACGGCGGGCTCCCCACCGGAACCGCCGGCGTCGGAGGGGCTCCCTCCCCCAGACCCGAGAGCGGCGAGCACGACCACCACCACTGCCACGAGGGCGAGGGCGCCGATCAGCCCGGCGAGGAGCCTGGGCTCTGATGCAGGTCCTGTGCTCATCTTTGCTGAGGTGGGGTCATTGCGATCATCCCTCGGTGGGCCGGGCGCCGAGGTTAACAACCCCGGCCCAAAAAACTCGCAAAATGTCGCCAACCCGTGAGTCTGCACGAGTTTTTCCTGTGGGCCAACGGTGGCCGGGGACGCCGTCCAGGTGAGCGTCGTGCCCGGCTAATGTAGATTTCCGAACTGAGCAGTTGCCGTCGCGAGAAAGGGGGCGCATGGAGCTTGGCCTGGCAGTCAAGGATGTCGATTCCTATGCGGTGGTAGACGTCGCCGGTGAGATCGACGTCTACACGGCCCCGAAGCTTCGTGAGAAGCTAATCGAGCTCGTCTCAGCGGGCTCCCACCATGTGATCGTCAACCTGGAGGGCGTCGACTTCCTCGACTCGACGGGTCTCGGCGTCCTCGTGGGAGCTCTGAAGCGTGTCAAGGCTCACGACGGGAGCCTGGCGCTCGTGTGCACGCAGGACAAAATCCTCAAGATCTTCCAAATAACGGGGCTCGACAAGGTCTTTGCCATCTACTCCTCGGAGGGGGAGGCGACAGTGGGCACTAGTGACCGTAGAGCTTGAGATACCGCCTCGCTCCGCCTACGTGGGGGTCGTGAGGCTGACTCTCTCCCTCCTGGCGCGGGCAGCCGGCCTTGACGCCGGGTCTGTCGAGGGACTGAAGATTGCCGTTTCCGAAGCCTGCACCAACGCAGTTCTTGCCGGTGAAGAGATCGGCTCGGACGCTCCCGTAGGAATTACCTGGATCGAAAACGACGACTCCCTGCTCATTGAGATCGAGGACAGGAGTTCGAGGTCCTCACCCGAGGACATCAAGGACCCCTACGACAGCCAGGGGTTCTCCTCCCGGCTTGTGATGTCCTCCGCTTTGTTGCAAAGCCTCGTCGACGAATGTGAGTACTCGCAACTGCCCGGCGGAGGTCTGCTCACGCGGCTCGTCGTCAGACACTGAGCGCAGGGCCCCCGGCCGGTCGCCGGGGGGCGCGACGCTACGGGGCAATGAAGCGACGCAGGTACCTGCCCCACTGAGGGCCGGCCACATCCTCGACCAGAGACACGAACTCGCCGACCGTCCCTATGGCGAGGTAGTTGCGCTCGTACCAGCGCCGCATCACGGTTGTGAACTTGCGGGCCCCAATGCGTTCCCTGAGATCCAATAGCACCGCAGCGCCCGACGAGTAAACGGCGTCGCTGTAGCGGGCATTCGAGGAGAAATCGGTGGCTGCAGCAGACAAGACTCCGGGGCGCGGCTCAGCGGTGGAGCTGCCCGTCGTGATGCGCCACGCCCGGTTGTCGCCGTCGGCGGCGCGCAGCCACAGGCGGGTGGAGACCTCGGCGAACGACTCGTCGAGCCACGGCTCGCGCACCTGATCGTTGCCGACGGCCGCGTACCACCACTGATGGGCGACCTCGTGCCCGACTATGTAACGGCGCCGCGCAACATCGAAGCCAACGTGGCGCACGAGATCTGGGATGAGGGGGAACCCGGCCTCAGGACCGTTCGACCCCGAGGTGAAGATTAGCCCCGGGTACTCCATGCCCCCGAGGCTTCCGCGCGTGACGACCAGCTCGATCTCGTCCATGGGGAGCGCCCCAAAGCGACCGGTGTAGTCCTTGACCGCGGATAAGGCGGCATCGAAGTTGGCCGCTCCAGCGGCCCGCTCGTCCGCCATGTACCACGAGCGAACCGTGGTCCTCCCGACCCTCGTCTCGAGGCCCCGCATGAAAGGGGCAAGCGCAAAGGCGGCATCCCTGCTCGAACGTGCATCGAAGCTCCACCGTCCCCTGCGTGCACTAACGAGGGTCCCAGATCCCACGACGGTCATTTCCCTATCGACCGTTATCGTCACCGAGTAGTCAGCCACCTCCGAGAAGAAGGGGTCGCCGACGCCGGAGAACTGGTCGAGGCGCCATGACCCGTGCTGCCTCACGGCAATGGTGGGGATCCAGTTGCCGAGGAGAATGGTGTCATCCCAGACGCCGAAGCGTTCCGGCCAGTGGGGAAGTCCGGCGATGAGGTCGATGCGCACCAGGGCACGATCCCCGGGCGCAAGCGGCTCCTCGAGCTCGATCACGAGGGCGGTGCCGGAACGGGACCAGCGGACGTCGCCCCCATTGACTCGCACCGCCCCGATGTCAAACGTCCCCGGCTCTGCCTCGGCCCGAAATGAGCCGTCGAGGTCGGCAGCGAGAAGCTCTTCCCCGAACGGGATGGCGGCGACCGGCTCGGCGTAGGCGGCCGGGTAGACGTGCACGCCGAGGTCCTTCAAGGGCTCGCCTGTGGCGTTGGAGTAGTCGATCAGCGTTGTCCAAGTGAGCTCGGCACCGGTCAAGCCGGCTTCGACGGTATAGCGCGTTGAGGGCGGGCGCCCGCCTGGCACCGACTGAGGCCGCGACGAGGCTTGGGTGGGGTCGATTTCTCGGCGCTCGATGTCCTCGAAGCGGCCGGCCTGGCGGCGCGCGTAGGCGCTCTCGATTGCGGTGGGGATGCCGTTTCCGACAAGCGCCACGATAAAGAGCGTGATGAGCGCCCGAAGCATAAGAGGATCGGAGCCCCGTCGGCGGCCGGACGGCGGGGGTGTCCGCACCACCTCGGCCTTGTCGAGGTAGAGGGCCGTCCAGACCCCGAAAGCCGCGGCCATCAAGCCGGCTTCAAGCGGCACCGAGACAAGGAGCTGCGCAGCCTGCAGCCCAAGGGTGTAGTTGCTCGAGCTCGGATAGTCGAGCGCCGTGTCCTGCAAGACGGGCAACAGGAACCTTCCACCGACCCAAACGGCGAGGCCGATCGCAACGAGGAACATCCACGCGGCCGCCACGTCGCGCCGCCTGTCCGCCATCAACGACCGCGCTTCGCGCCACGCTCGGTGGGGGGGCTGATCGCCGAGGATTGCCGCCCGCACCGCAAGCGTGAGAAGGATGCGTACAAGGGTCCTGAAGGCAACGACGGCCGCAAGGGCGCCGAGGGTCAGGCTTGTGAGCAGGGAGCCCCCGCCCACCACCACGACCGGCCATAGGAGGGTGGCGGCTGCAAGCGCAATTGCGGCACCGGCCTCGAGGTAGAGCACTAGCACGCGGCGCCAGCGGCGCGTGGTTGCGCCGAGCGCAATCCTCACGCCGGCGTCGTTGGAGTCATCGGATGTCCACACGGCGCCCGCAAACAGCCGGCTCCACAGCGCGACGCCGGCGATGAGCGCAATCGCAGCGCCGAACCAGGTGGCCGCCGGGACACGGGCACCCTCGCCGCCGAAGGCTGAGGGCAGGAGGTCACCCGCCAAGCGCACGTCCCCCATCAGTGCGAGCGCAACCCCCGAGGGAGCGAAGACCGTGACCGCAACGGCGAGGGGCAGGGCAGCCAGAAGCGCACAGGGCAGGGCAAGCAGCCACAATGAGGGACGGGCGCCGACGCATGCGAGCGCGTAGGAGAACATCGTTCTATTGAACCCGGACCGCAGCGGGGGCGGCGGCCTTTTACGGGCTTTGGTAGCCGGAAACCCTGGTTTTGAGCCATCAAAAAGGAGATATGCTCGGCGGCTAATGAGAGTTGCGCTGTCAAAATCGGAAAACGAGCTGCTCAAGTCGATCTACAGACAGGGGCGTGACAACGGAAGGGTCCACACGGGGGTGCTCGCTGATCTCCTCGGTGTCGCGCCGGGAACGATCACCGCGGTGGTCAAGCGTCTTGCCGAGCGCAACCTTCTTGATCACAACCCCTACAGGGGTGTGGAGCTGACCCAGGCGGGTCGCAGGGCGGCGGTTGCAGTTATGCGGCGCCACCGAATCGTCGAACGCTTCCTTTCGGACATGCTCGGGTACGCGTGGAACGAGGCCGACCGCCTCGCCGGCTCGTTCGAGCACCACCTGCCCCAGGAGGTCGAGGATCGTCTCTACGTCGCTCTCGACCGCCCTGCCTCGTGTCCCCACGGCTTTCCGATCCCGCCTCCCGACGTGGCTGAGATTCCGGAGATGCCGCCGTTGTACTCACTCGAGCCCGGCGATGTCGCTACTATTGCCGTCCCAGGTTCGACCGACGCGAGCGTGGTGGAGTTCCTCGGCGCCATGGGCCTGCGTCCGAGCGTGCGGGTGGAGGTCAAAGAGAAGCACCCATTCGACGGCCCGCTCGTTCTCGAGGTGGACGGCCACATGCGTACTGTGAGCGAAAAGGTTGCACGTCAAATCTTCGTCAAGACCGAAGAGCTGTTCGAGGAAAGGATCTAGATGACGGGCTCAGGAGTTGTGCTAGCCGCGGGCGAGTCGACCAGCCTCGACCTGCCGGCGTTGAGTAGTTTCGAGAATACTGCGCTGTATGTGATCTTGGGTATCTCGCTCGTGGCGCTCGTCTATGCAGGGATGCTCGTGCGCGGCGTGCTCGCAAAAGATGAGGGCACCGACCAGATGAAAGAGATTTCGCTCGCCATCCGCGAGGGGGCACAGGCCTATCTGACGCGCCAGTTCAAGACCCTGGCCGTTTTCGTTGTGGTGCTCACGTTCGTGCTCCTTGCGCTCGAGGCACCGACCTGGGGCATAAGGGCCGCACGTTCTGTGGCCTTTTTGCTCGGCGCCGTCTTCTCGGCAACAGTGGGCTTCGTCGGGATGGGGCTCGCGGTCCGCGCCAACGTGCGTGTTGCGTCGGCCGCGCGCCGGAGCCTGCGTGAATCCATGAGCATTGCCTTTCGTGCAGGCGGTGTCGCCGGGATGTTCACCGTCGGGCTCGGCCTCTTCGGCGCAACGCTGATCTTCATCATCTACAAGGGCGATGCGCCCCTGGTCCTGTTCGGATTCGGCTTCGGCGGCGCCCTCCTCGCCATGTTCATGCGGGTCGGCGGTGGCATCTTCACGAAGGCCGCCGACGTCGGCGCCGACCTCGTCGGGAAGATCGAGCAGAACATCCCCGAGGACGACCCCAGAAACGCAGCCACGATTGCCGACAACGTCGGTGACAACGTGGGCGACTGTGCGGGAATGGCGGCCGACCTGTTCGAGTCCTACGAGGTCACCCTTGTCGCCTCCCTGATCCTCGGTTTCGTCGCCTACCAGGGCACCAACTCCGTCGTTGCCGCTGTGCTCTTCCCCCTGTTCGTGCGCGCCGTCGGCGTCATCACTTCGATCATCGGGATCGAGGCGGTCAAGCCGCGCAGCGAAACCGAGCACGGCATGAAGGCGATCAACAGGGGCTTCATCATCTCGGGGGTTGCCTCTGCGGCCGCTGTGTTCCTGGTTTCGCTGTTCTACGTGCAGGATCTCAACACCTTCTGGGCCGTCGTCATCGGCCTCCTCCTAGCGGCGGCAATTCACTTTCTCACCGAGTACTACACTTCGACGGAGCGCAAGCCCGTGAAGGAGATCGCTCGCGCCACGCGCACCGGTCCTGCGACGACGCTCATCTCGGGGTTCGCAATCGGCATGGAATCTACCGTCTACGCGATTCTCACCATTGCCGTGGCGATTTTTGCGGCATTTCTACTGGGCGGTGGCGATCCCAATCTCGCGCTCTACTACATCTCTCTGACGGGTATGGGCATGCTCACGACCGTGGGAGTCATCGTGTCGATGGACACCTACGGACCCATCTCCGACAACGCCCACGGCGTTGCAGAGATGGCAGGTGGGCTTGGTGAGGACGCCGACAAGACCATGGCCGACCTCGACGCAGTCGGGAACACCACAAAGGCCATCACGAAGGGCCTCGCCATTGCCACGGCGGTTCTGGCAGCTACCTCCCTGTTCGGCTCTTTTCAGGACATCGTCGGCGGAGCCCCGATCGACATCTCGGCGCCCGAGGTCCTGGTCGGGCTTCTGATTGGTGCAGCGGTACCTTGGCTATTCAGCTCCTTGACGATCCGCGCGGTCGGGCGCGCTGCAGGCACGGTCGTGCTCGAGGTGCGAAACCAGTTCAAGAACAACCCCGGCATCATGGACTATTCGGTCAAGCCCGACTATGCGCGCGTGGTCGACATCTGCACGAGAACCTCTCTCCAGGAGCTCGTGACCCCGGGCATTCTCGCCGTGTTGACACCGATCGTCGTCGGCTTTGCCTTCGGCGCCATCGCTTTGGGCGCGTTCCTCGCCGGGGCGATCGTCTCGGGCCAGCTTCTCGCCGTGATGCTTGCCAACTCCGGCGGTGCCTGGGACAACGCCAAGAAGACGATCGAGGACGGCCTCTACGGCGGCAAGAACTCGCCGGCACACGAGGCCGGGATCATCGGCGACACCGTTGGCGATCCCTTCAAGGACACGGCCGGCCCTGCGCTCAACCCGCTCATCAAGGTCATGAACCTGGTGGCGCTGCTGGTGGCCGCGTCGATTGTGAGCGCGGTCGACACCAACAACATCGGACTGCGTGTCGCAGTCGTGGCGGCCGGCCTAGCCATACTCATCGGAGCGCTCTACTACTCTTCCCAGCGTGAGGAAGCGGACTTCGGCGAGGACGATGACCAGTCTGCGGCGAACGAGGAAGTGCCGGCGGCGGTCTAAGCCACCGGCCGGCTGATGGATTCTACGCCTGAGTGACCCGCCCGAGTGGGCGCTGCGCTGCGGCTGCTTCTCAGTCGCGCATCGACGCCCGCTGCCGCTTCGGGGCGAGCAAAGTAGTAACCCTGCGCCTTCGTGCATCTCAT
>JACCZU010000085.1 GCA_013695835.1 Candidatus Aridivita willemsiae | reverse complement strand
CGGGAGCCAGGTGCGCCTCTACGTCTCGCTCGGGCCGAAGTTCCCCGAGGTCATCGTCCCCGACGTGCGCAACCTCGCCGTCGAGGCCGCTACGAAGGCGCTCGAGAGGGCCGGCCTGAGAGCGCGCGTCCTCGACTCGTGCGGTAGCGGCGGCGCCACGGTCCTCGACACGGAGCCTGTTGCCGGAGCGGTTGCGCGCGAGACCGATCTAGTTGCCCTCTTCGCCTGCTAGGTGCCCCGCCTCGGCGGGATCGCCGAAAACCCCCCAGCCGCTTAGCGTCTCCTCGAGGCGCGGCGTGCAGCGCAAGGCGCCGATGGACTCGAACGGCACCCAGCGGACATCGTCGGTGTCGTGGCCGGCGGCAGGCGTCGCGTCTCCCGTGACCTCCGCCAGGAAGTCGAGCACGACGAAGTGGCTGCTGCCCGGCGCCTGCGCAGGCCGCGGGTCCGCCACGGCGCCCCCGAGTGTAGTTTGCGGGTCCGCCACGGCGCCCCCGAGGGTAGTTTGCGGGTCCGCCACGGCCCCGACGACCTCGTAGATCCCGAGGAGGTCTCCAACCTCGACCTCGAGCCCGGTTTCCTCCCGCACCTCGCGCGCCACGGCGGCGCTCAAATGCTCGCCGTGCTCGACGCGGCCCCCGGGCACCGACCACAGCCCGCGTCCGGGCTCATGGGCGCGTTGCACCATCAACAGTGCACCGTCCCGCACCACGACCGCCCCGACCCCGAGCGTGGGGCGGCGCGCCTCGGCCTCCTCGGGTTCCTCTTCCATGCCGCGCAACTGTAGGTGCCCCCCACCCGCCGAAGACTCCCACGCGGGGAAGCCAGGAACTGGAAAAGATGGCTGCCACCGGTATCCCGCCCCATTTCATTTGCCCGCCTGCCCCCATAAGGTGACCCAGGATGTCGACAGTCACGCAGCACAAGCACGCCACCGCCGAGCCGGCCACCTCGAAGGCAACGTGGGCCAAGCTGGCCGTCGGCATCGCAGGGGCCTCGATGTCGGCGATCTTGATCCGCTATGCCCGGGATGCCGAGCCCCTTGCCATCGCCTTCTGGCGCTGCCTTGGGGGTGCCGCTGCACTCGGGCCCTTCGCGGCTCGACGCATGGGGGCGATGGGAAAAAACGCCTTCGCACTTCCCGCCGTGGCTGGTCTCTTTCTGGCCGTCCATTTCGCCACGTGGATTACTTCCCTCGAGCTCACCACGGTCGCCGCCTCGGTGCTGCTCGTCTCGACGACACCTGTGTTCACGGCCCTGGCGGGAAGGGTCGTCTTCGGCCGCCGCCTTCCCGCCCTTGCCGCAGCGGGAATGGTGGGGGCCCTGTCCGGCATGGCAGTAATCACCGGCGTCGACCTCGGCGGCGGCTCCCTTGGCGGCGACGCGCTGGCCGTGGTCGGAGCGGCCACGGCGGCCGGCTACGTCATGGCCGGAGAACGGGCGCGCGCCGGGCTTGGGATTCTCGAATACGCGACGCTGACCTACGGAATCGCTGCGGCTTGCCTGCTTGCTGCGTGCGCCCTCGGGGGCGTTGCCCTGTGGGGATTCTCAGCGCCAACGTGGCTCGCCATAGCGGCGATCGTGGCGGGTCCGCAGCTCCTCGGGCACACGATGATCAATCTCGTCCTAAAGGACATCGACGCAACCACCGTTTCAGTGATTGTGATGATCGAACCCGTGCTCACGATCTTGCTTGCATTCGTTCTTCTCGGCGAGGTGCCGGGCGCGCTCGTCTACCCGGGCGGAGCGCTCATCCTCGGCGGCATCTATCTCGTGTCCCGCGCCCGGCGCAGCACTGCGGCCGCCCCTGTCCGGTGATCATCGTGATCGCCGGTGCGATCGGGGCGATCCTCGGGAGCTTCGCGACCGTCGTGGCCTACAGGTTGCCGAAGGGCCAGAGCTTCATGACCGGCAGGAGCAGATGCCCGAGCTGTGATCACCTCATCACCGCGGCCGAGAACATCCCCGTCGTCAGCTACATGTTGCAGAGGGGGCGCTGCAGGCACTGCGGGGCGAACATACCGGCGCGCTATCCGCTTGTGGAGCTTGCCACGGGGGTGCTGTTTGCGCTCTCGGCATGGAGGTTCGGAGCTTCGATCGAGGCCATCTTGTTCGCCGCGCTGTTCTGGGTGCTGGTTGTGCTCACCGTCATCGATCTCGAGCTCAGGCTCCTGCCCAACCGCATCGTCTATCCGGCCTTCATTTTCGGTTGGGCCGGCCTAGTGCTTGCTGCGGCCGCAAGCGGCGAGCCGTCGCGACTCGCAGCAGCGGCGCTCGGGGCGTTGATATTTGGAGGCTTCTTCCTTCTCATTGCCCTGTTGGTGCCGGCAGGACTTGGAGGGGGCGACGTGAAGCTTGCGTTTGTGCTCGGCAGCTTTGTTGGTTATCTCGGCGCGCCGGGCCTTGTGCTCGTTGCGATGTTCCTTTCGTTTCTGTTCGGCGCCCTCGTCGGACTGGCGGTCATGCTGGCAACGGGGGGCAACCGCAAGATGAAGGTTCCGTTCGGGCCCTTCCTAGCGCTCGGAACGGTGGTGTCGATCCTTGCGGGTCAGGGCATCCTTGATGCCTACCTCGGGAGGTTGTGACCCGAGGCAAAAGCGGTAGGGAGTGAGAGGGGATTCAGCGGGCGGACTCGCTTACGATGGGCACGTGGAAGACGACCGCCCCTTCGAGGACGACAACGAGCCGCTCGACGAAGAAGAGCGTGAGGCCCTCGAGCAGGACCTCGTCGACGTCCAGGTACTGAGAGAGATCCTCGGCCCCAAGGGCCTTAGAGGCACGGTCTTCTACTGCCCCGACTGTGAGGAGGACCACTTCCTCACATGGGAGTTGCTCGAGGGCAACCTCAGGGAGCTCATCGATGCCGGCGAGTCACCGATCCACGAGCCGGCCTTTGATCCCAACCCCGACGAGTACGTTCCATGGGACTACGCGCGCGGCTTTCTCGACGGCTACGAGTCGTTCGAGCGCGAAGAGCTCGGCGAGGTGACCGTGCGCCTGGTCATGGAGCTCGAGAGCCGCGGACTGCGCGCCGAGCAGGTCGCGAAGGTGCTCAGCTCGGTCGGGCTCGAGCTGCCTGAGGCGGACGAGCCGGGCGGCGGCCCCAGCCTCAACTGACGAAAACGCGCTCCTGGGGAGTGAACGCTCGGGTACGCTTCGCTGCAACAGACGCCGTTTGAGGAGGGCTTAATGGCTTCCAGGGTGGAGAGACAGCGCAACAAGGCCCGCAAAGAGCGGGAGAAGGCACGCAAGAGCTTCGAGCGTATGAGCGACAGAACGGCCAAGGAGGCGAGAAAGAGCGCCAAGAGCGTCGTCAGGTCGCGCGACGCCAAGCGCACTCGCGCCGCCGCCATGACCACGGGTCAAGCCGCCAGGGCCACGTGGGCCGCGGCAGCGACGACTGCCACCGCCGCCCAGGGCCTCTTTGGCACCATCTTGGACAGCACGAGAAAGACCACCAAGGAGCTGTCCGGGTCCAA
>JACCZU010000077.1 GCA_013695835.1 Candidatus Aridivita willemsiae | reverse complement strand
GCCGACGCCGTGAAAGTCACCCTCGGCCCCAAGGGCCGCAACGTCGTGCTCGAAAAGAAGTGGGGAGCGCCGACGATCACAAACGACGGCGTTTCGATCGCCAAGGAGATCGAGCTCGAGGACCCTTACGAGAAGATCGGGGCGGAGCTCGTCAAGGAAGTCGCCAAGAAGACCGACGATGTCGCAGGTGACGGAACGACCACTGCGACCGTCCTCGCCCAGGCCATGGTCCATGAGGGCCTTCGCAACGTCGCCGCAGGCGCCAACCCGATTGCCCTCAAGCGAGGCATCGACAAGGCCGTCGAGGCGGTCCTCGAGGCCATCAAGTCGTCGTCGCGTGAGGTCGAGGGCCGGGACCAGATCTCCCAGGTCGCTTCCATCTCCGCCAACAACGACCCCGAGATCGGCGAGGCAATCGCCGAGGCCATGGACAAGGTCGGCAAGGACGGCGTGATCACGGTCGAGGAGTCAAACACCTTCGGGCTCGAGCTCGAGCTCGTCGAGGGGATGCGCTTCGACAAGGGCTACATCTCGCCCTACTTCGTAACCGACTCCGAGCGCATGGAGGCCGTTCTCGAGGAGCCCTACGTCCTCATCGCCAACCAGAAGGTCTCCGCCGTTCGCGACCTGCTGCCGATTCTGGAAAAGGTCATGCAGTCCGGCAAGCCGCTTCTGATCGTTGCGGAAGACCTCGAGGGCGAGGCTCTTGCCACGATCGTGGTCAACAAGATCCGGGGCACGTTCAGGGCCGCTGCGGTCAAGGCGCCCGGCTTCGGTGACCGCCGCAAGGCGATGCTTCAAGACATTGCAATCCTGACCGGGGGCCAGGTCATCTCCGAGGAGATCGGCCTCAAGCTCGAGTCGGTGACGCTCGACATGCTCGGGACGGCGCGCAAGATCGTCGTGACCAAGGACGACACGACCGTCGTCGAGGGTGGCGGCACCGCAGACGACATCTCCGGGCGAGTCAACCAGATCCGCGCCGAGATCGACCGCAGCGACTCCGATTACGACAGCGAGAAGCTGCAGGAGCGCCTTGCGAAGCTGGCCGGCGGCGTTGGAGTGATCAAGGTCGGCGCCGCAACCGAGGTCGAGCTCAAGGAGAAGAAGCACCGCATCGAGGACGCAGTGCAGACGACCAAGGCGGCCGTCGAAGAGGGCCTCGTGGCAGGCGGCGGCGTGACGCTGCTGCTTGGGCAGGAGGCGCTCGAGAAGGTCGAGCTCGACGGTGACGAAGCGACCGGTGTGCGTATCGTGAGCCGGGCGCTCGAGGAGCCGATGAAAGTCATCGCCCGCAACGCAGGGCTCGAGGGCGGCGTCGTGACCGAGAGGGTACGCACGCTCGGCCCGGGCGAGGGCCTCAACGCTGCGACCGGCGAGTACGGCGACCTCTTTGCCGCCGGCGTGGTCGACGCAGCGAAAGTGACCCGCTCGGGGCTGCAGAACGCAGCTTCGATCGCAGGTCTGTTCCTCACGACCGAGGCGATCATCGCAGACAAGCCCGAGAAGGAATCCGCTCCGGCAATGCCGGGCGGAGGAGACATGGACTTCTAAGTTCAGCTTTCCGCTAAGTCAGCTAGTCAAAGGCCCCCGGGGAAATCTCCCGGGGGCCTTCTTCGCGCTCAATCTGAGGACCTCCGACCACCTCACAGGTGGTTGCCGGGGCCGAGAATGAAACACTCCGCGGTCGGTTCGCACTCTGCGGCGACCCCCGTGCAATCACGAAGGACCATGGCATCGCCGCCGATCATCGGCTAGCGTTGGCGGATGTCCATGGTTCACCTTCCATCCCAGCTGCGAGAGCGTGCGGGTGGGGTCGCAGCGCTGCGACTCGACGGCGCCAGGGTCGCCGATCTCATCGCCGACCTCGAACGCAGGCATCCGGAAGCGTCGGGCTGGCTAACGGACGAGAGGGGCGCCATGCGGCCCCATATCAAGGTCTTTGTCAACGGAGAGATCGCAGGCCTCGACGACTCGGTCTCGGCCGGCGACGAGGTTCGAATCCTTCCTGCGATCTCAGGAGGCGAGGACACGACGGAGCTGCTGGTCGGAACGCGCAAGGGATTGATCGTCCTGCGGGGTCAAAGGGGCGGTTCCCTCGACGTCGCAGCGCGCGCCTTCGAGGGCCTCACCGTCGAGTACGCGATCAAGGCCCACGGCACCTACCTGGCATCCGTCACGGACTCGCACTTCGGCCCGCGCGTGTTCCTCGCCGACGACCCGACCGGCGAGTGGGAACCCTCGGGGGGGCCCGCCTTTCCCGCCGATGTCGACGCTGCGGTCGAACGGATATGGACAATCGAGGCTGCGGAGGAGGACGGTGTGTTGTGGGCCGGCGTTGCGCCGGCTGCCCTGTTCAGAAGTGAGGACGGGGGCCGTTCGTGGTCGTTGAACCGGCCCCTGTGGAACGTCCCGAGCCGCCCTCAATGGGAGGCGGGCGGAGGCGGGCTTTGCCTTCACTCCATCTGTCCCTGGCCGGGCGCGCCCGAACGCTTGGCGGTGGGGATCTCTGCGGCCGGGGTGTGGCTCACCGACGACGCCGGAGAGTCGTGGCGCAGAGGTATCGAGGGCCTCGTCCCGCGCTACCTACCGGTCGAGGCCCAGTCTGGCGCCGTCGACCTCTGCGTGCACGACATCAAGAGATCGCCCGCCGAGCCAGACACCATGTACCTCCAGTTCCACGGTGGGGTCTACCGCTCCGACGACGCGGGCGCCAGCTGGATCGACATCGGATCACAAAGCGGACTCAGCTCCGACTTCGGGTTTCCACTCGTCGTTGACCCGCGCGCGCCCGACCGGGCATTCGTGATCCCACTTGCGGCAGATATGGACCGCGTGACTCCCGAGGGGAGCGTTCGAGTGTTCGAGACGAGCGACCGGGGGAGGTCGTGGGCCAGCGCGAGCGACGGGCTCCCGCAGGAGCACTCCTACCTCACGATCTTGCGCCAGGCGTTCTGCCGCGACGACCGCGACCCCTTCGGCCTCTACTTCGGGGCGACATCGGGTGAGGTCTTTAGCTCGGCAACCGAGGGAAGCACCTGGGCCACGGCCGCCACGCGCCTACCGCCGGTCCTCTCCGTGCACTCCTCGAGCTAAGAAGCTCCTCGCCAACATGCTCGGTGGTCGTGTCCGATGGGCAGCCCTTGCTCTTCCCCTCTGGTTTGCAACGCGAGGCTCTTAACGCTGTGGTCCTGCTGCGGTCATATTGCGGTCACATTGTTTGCCTAGCTTCTCA
>JACCZU010000075.1 GCA_013695835.1 Candidatus Aridivita willemsiae | reverse complement strand
GTTCGGCAGTGGCGTAGTCCTGGTGATAGGCGAGCTGAATATCGCCGTCGGCTCGCTCGTGGAAACAGAACATCCAGTTGCGGTAGTCGGGGCTCAGATAGCACTCCGCCCAGTGGACCCGAGGCTCTGCCACTTCGAGGTGCAGCCCAATGGATTGCCCAGGCACGTCGGCCTCGAAAGCGGTCCAATAGACCTGCACGACCCGCTTGATGTCTTGCTCGAGCTCTATTCGCAAGCCGGCCCTTGATTCCGCTGCGCTGCCCTCACGCAAGCCACGCCGCCCCACCGCCCGCGCCACTTCTTCGAGGATCGGCACAAGCCGGTCGCTCAGCGCGGGAGTCGTGCGCTCGGCCGCAGCCGATCCAGCGGGTTGCTCGACGAGGGCCACCTACGCGAAGGGGGAGGCCTCGACGGCCTGTCGCATCATGAAGAAGCCGGCGGGTAGAAATGCGATCGCGAACAGGACCAACTCGGCGTAGGCGAAACTCTTTTGTTTGAGTGCCAGGTTGGGCCAGAAGTCGAACAAGATGATCCTCACCCCGTTGATCGCGTGATAGATGGTCGCGGCAACGAGGAGAACCTCGAACGGTTTGAACCACCACTGCTGATAGAGGTGGATGGTCTGATCGTAGAGCTCGGGCCCGACGCCGACCCCGAACGTGTCGACGATGTGCCCGAACAGGAAGGCGAGGAGCCCGACGCCCGTGATCCTGTGCGCCGCCCACGACCACTGGCCGATACCGCCCTTGTAGACCGGGCCCCTGTTGGCCTTGCGGAGCTGCATAAGGTCCACGACGATGTAGAGGGCAAACACACCGGAACCAACGGTGAGGATGAACACGAGCGCCTCGATGGCGAATGCGATGGCTTCCATCGGCCTTGGAGTCTAACCGCCGCCGGGATGAGGGCTGCCGTCCTCGGCGAAGATCTGAGCGGCCACGGCGACGAGCCCGGGGAAGTCGACGGCCTCACGCTCGAGGTAGGGGACTCTCACCCAGCGGTGACGCGGGATCTTGCGCGCAAGTGCATCGAGGTTGGCCTCTTCCAGCCGGACCACTCTCATGAACGACTCCTCGACCGCCAGCAGCGTCGCAAGGCCGCGCGCATCCTCGCCCCCCTGGGCCAGCTTGGCGAGCCGGCGGGGCTTGAGCCTGACTCCGTCGCCGTACTTGGGGTGCACTCGGTTGACCACGAGGGCCCCGAAAGGCAGACCCGACTCGTTGAGTCTGGCACCGAAGAAGAGCGCCTCGTTCACCGACTCGGCCGCCGGCGAGGTCACGACGACGAAGCTCGTCGCATCGGATCTGAGCAGTGCAGCGACCTCTCCTGCGCGCTGCTTGAAGCCGTCGTACATGCCCTCGAGATTGGCGAAGAACTCAGCAGTGTCCAAAAGAACCTCGGATCCCACTATTCGCTTCGCAAAGCGCAGGAAGGTTGCGGCGGCGACGTTAGCGATGCGCATCATTCCGCCGCCCGCCTTCATGTAAGGGATCAGAAACCACCGCAGCATGCGGCTTTCCAGGAAGCTCGTCAGTCTCCTCGGAGAGTCGAGGAAGTCGAGGGCGTTGCGTGTCGGCGGGGTGTCGATCACAATGAGGTCGTAGCGGCCGTCAACGTAGAGCTCATAGAGCTTTTCCATCGCCATGTACTCCTGCGTTCCCGACAGAGTGCTCGAGATGTTGCGGTAGAAGCGGTTGGCGATGATTCGTTCAGCCTGCTCACGCGACGGCGCGTATTGCATTACGATTTCGTCGAAGGTCGTCTTGGTGTCGAGCATCATCGCATGCAGCTCGCCTGCCGGCGCCAGTCCGGCCGAAGTGAACTTGCGCCGGTTGACCTTGGTGGGCTTGTTGGTCAGCTCCTTGAGCCCCAAGGAGGAGGCGAGGCGGCGCGCCGGGTCAATGGTGAGCACGGCCGCCCTCTTGCCCTCGAGTGCCGCCCTGAGGGCGATCGAAGCGGCCACCGTCGTCTTGCCGACGCCGCCCGAGCCCGCACAGACGACGACCTCCTTGTGCTCGACTATCTCCGCAATCGGGTTCACAGCGCGGCGATCCCGTCTTGTATGACATCAGCGAGCCGGTCGATGTCGGGAAGGGCAAGCCCGGCCGAGAATAGGAAGGGGAGCTCGACCACCGGCCGGGCCGCGCCCCTGCGAAGGGCGCGAAGGTGATGTCGCTGCACCTTTTGACGGGCTTCTAGAAAACGCGCGTAGGCGAACAGTGCGTCGAAGTCCTCGTCATCAAGGTTTATGCCGGCTGCCTTGGCCTCGGACCTAAGCGCCGAGCGACCGGCGAGTGGCTTGGTTAGTCCTCCCGCCCCGCCGAGCCGTGCCCCGTCGTGGGCCTCGAGCCAGTCGTTTCGGGGGAGCGCCTC
>JACCZU010000220.1 GCA_013695835.1 Candidatus Aridivita willemsiae | reverse complement strand
TCATTTCGTTGCGAGAGGTTTATGCATTTGGCGTAGCAGCCGCCCTCGAGATTGAAGACACCGTTGGCCGACCATGCGTGCTCGTCGTCGCCGATCAATCTGCGCTTGGGGTCGGCCGAAAGCGTGGTCTTGCCGGTCCCCGAAAGTCCGAAGAACAGGGCGACGTCATCGTCGTTCTCCCCGGCGTTGGCCGAGCAGTGCATCGAGAGCACGTCGTCGACGGGAAGGAGGTAGTTGGCGACGGAAAACATCGACTTCTTCATCTCGCCTGCGTAGGCGGTGCCGACCACGAGGTACTGCTTGCGCTCGAGGTCGAGGCCCACGAAGGTGGGTGTGAGGGTGCCGTCGCGCTCGGGGTCGGCGGCGAAGCTTGGGGCGATGACGGCGGTGAAGTCGGGCTCGAAGGTTGCGAGCTCGTCGGGGCTCGGCCTGCGGAAGAGCTGCTTGCCGAACAGCGCGTGCCAGGCCAGCTCGCACACGACCCTTACCTTGAGGCGATGGTCGGGATCGGCCCCCACGTAGCCGTCGATCACGGACAGATCGGCTCCGGCGAGGTGATCCCGGACCCTTTCGAGGAGGGCGTCGAAGACCTGCGGCTCGATGGGCTGATTGACGTTTCCCCAGTCGATGCGGTCCTTGGAGGGACCGTGGGCGACGATGAATCTGTCCTTGGGGGAGCGTCCCGTGTGGTTGCCGGTCCCCGACACGAGGGCGCCCGAGGAAGCAAGCACGCCCTCACCCCTTTGTAGTGACATCTCGACAAGCTCGGCGACGCTTGGATTGCGACGCACGGTTCCTGGGTTCGCTATCCCGGCAGGCTTAGTGATCTCTGGGGTTGGCATTGTGCACGTCTCCTTGCGGGGCTCAGGGCTCCCCGAGCATTGAGGGAGCTTAGCGCGAACAACCCTTTAGGCCCGATCAGCGTCACGGAACCCGTTTGAACCACAGCACCGAGAGTCCCGCGGCGGCGAGCATGAACAGGGCCCCGGCGCCGACGAAGGCCACCGTGACCTCTCGGCGTTCACTGACCGTTCCGATGCGCGCCCCGAGGTCACGGTAGACATTTCGAAGCCCCCGAGCCGTCGGCGCAGCCGAATAGGTTCCCTCGGTCGCCCGAGCGATTCCTTGCAGCGACTCGAAGTCCGGTGGGTTAGGCCCGGAGGGCAGGGCCGCGCCCGGTGGCGCCCCGAGTGCCACAGCGTGCACCGGAACTTCGGCCGCCCGGGCCCGCCGCGCAGCCTCGGCCGGATCGACGCCGTAGGTGTTGATCCCATCCGACAGCAGCAAAAGCACCGCAGGCACACGTTCGGCGGAGCCGCCTTGCCTGGGCCGCTCGGTCAGCTCGAGGGCGCGCACGACCCCTGCGCCGATCGCGGTGCCGCGCCCCGGAGTGAGCGAGCCAAGCGCCCTGCGCACCGCCACCCGGTCGGTCGTCGGGGCGGCCAGGGTCTGCGCCCGCCGTGCGAAACCCACGACGCCGACCTGAACGCCGTCGGGCAGCTGGTCGATCAGGGTCTCGCCGGCGCGCCGGGCGGCGATAAGCCGGCTCGGGTCGATGTCGGTCGCCCTCATCGACCGCGACGAGTCCATAACGAGCACGACAGTGGCGCGCTGCCGGGGGACGCTGAGCGCCGCCTGAGGCCGGGCGAGGGCCACGACGAGGCTCACTGCCGTCAGGAGCAGTAAAAGGGGCGGAAGGTGGCGCCGCCAGCCGGGGCCGGGCCCCGTTGCGTGCCCCGCCATGCCTGCCTTCGCCCATCTGGTCGCATAGCCGGCGCGCCGTCGCTCGTAGGCCACATAAGCGACGATCGCAAGCGGGACGAGCAGTAGCGCCCACAGGAGCGGCGGAGACTGGAAGGTCATGCTTTGTCAGTAGAGCAGATCTCGGATAAAGACGGCTTAAGCGCTTGTGGTGGCGGCGCGCCGGTCAAGGGGCGAGGCCGCAGGAAGCGCGGGGAGTGGGCCTTCTGGGTCCCGTCCGGCGGCCGGCAGCCACACGACGAAGGTCGACCCCGCGCCCGGTTCGCTGAACAGCCGCACCACGCCGGCGTGCGATTCGACCACCTGACGGACGATCGCAAGCCCGAGGCCGCTGCCCCCGCGGCTTCTCGACCTCGACTTGTCGGCGCGCCAGAAGCGATCGAAGACGCGGCTCTGATCCTCGGGCGCAATGCCCGGGCCCGAGTCCTCAACGGCGACCCAGCACCATCCGCCGGCGAGGCCGGCGCTGAGCGTCACGCGAGATCCCTCTGGGGAATAGACAAGCGCGTTTTCGACCAGATTCGCAACCGCTCGCTTTAGGGCATCGCGATCCCCCGTGACCTCGAGACCGCGGGCGACGTCGATGTCGAGGGCGATACTCCGGTCGCGCCCCATTGCGTCAAAGTCGTCGGCGACTTCCTTCGTGAGCGTTGACACGTCGACGGGCTCGGACCGCGCACGCGGCGCCTCGAGGCGGGCAAGGGCGAGCAGGTCGTCGACGAGCCGTCCCATCCTTTGGGTGGCCCGCTGCACGACCACCGCCGCCGAGCGAAGATCGGCCGCGGTTGCGGCCGGGTCGCGCAAGACGACATCGACGTTGGTCCGCATCACGGCAAGCGGATTGCGCAGCTCATGAGAAGCGTCGGCGATGAACTGGCGTTGTGCGTCGAAGGCATCGTCTAATCGTTCGAGCATGCGGTCGAACGTGTCTGCGAGGTTCTTGAGCTCGTCCTCTGGCCCTTGCAATGCGATGCGCCGCGACAGATCGGTCGCCTGTATGTGGTCGGCAACCTCTCTTATGCGCCCTATAGGCGAAAGCACGCGCCCCGAGATGATCCACCCGACGCCGAGGCT
>JACCZU010000219.1 GCA_013695835.1 Candidatus Aridivita willemsiae | reverse complement strand
CTCGGTAGTCGCGGCAACACTAGCCGAAAAAGAGATCGACCTCTCGGGCCGCAGATTGAGGCGAATCGGACCCGTGGACGATGTTTTCGGTGATGACCGTGGCGTAGTCGCCCCGGATCGAGCCCGGACCCGCCTCGAGCGGGTTCGTGGCCCCCATTATTTTCCTCATGCCCGCGACAGCGCCGGTCCCCTCCACGACCATGGCCACCACGGGGCCCGAGGTGATGAAGGACACGAGCTCGGAGAAAAACGGCTTGTCGACGTGTTCTGCGTAGTGGTGTTCTGCGAGGTCGGTCCCGATGGTGAGCATCCTCATCTCGACGATGGCATAGCCCTTGGCCTCGATGCGGCGAACGACCTCGCCAACGAGGCGGCGCGCCACCCCGTCGGGCTTGACCATCACAAAGGTTCGCTGTGTCTCGGGCACTTCTTCCTCCTCCTTGCCATGTCTTTGGTGAGTGGAGTCCCTTCCTAGCGATGCAGCAGGAAGCTGCGCGCCTCACCAACGACGTAATGCGATCCTGTGATGCAAACGAGATCGTCGGGCTCGGCTTCCGTTCGCGCCGCAGCTACGGCTTCGCCCACATCATCGACGACCATACACGGCAAACCGAAACGCTCACAGGCGTCCTGCAAGTCCGCCGCCGGCACCGAGCGCGCCGATCTGGCCTGAGTGGCAACGACGGAGCAGAGGACACGCGTCATCTCACCGAGCATCCCGTTGTAGTCCTTGTCGGCAAGGACACCGACCACGAACACCACCCGCTGAAATGTGAACGCGCCGACAAGGCTCGAAACGAGGGCCGACATCCCGGAAGGATTGTGAGCGACATCGAGAACCACGGTTGCCGCCGCTTCGACACCTGTGGGTATGGTCTCGAGCCGGCCGGGAGCGGTCGTCTGTGCGAAACCGTCGGCCACGAGCTCGTGACCGAGCTCCCGTGCGGGCAGGAAGGACGTCACCGCTTGAAGCGCGACGGCTGCGTTGGTGCCCTGGTGGGTCCCGTGCAGGGGCAGGTAGAGCTCGTCGTAGAGGGTGGAGGTGGTTCTGAGGGACAGGACGCGGCCCCCCACAGAGACCCGGTTGTCGACGACGTCGAAGTCACGCCCGAGGGTCAGGACTTCTGTCTGTTCCTCCTGCGCCCGCTCTTCGATAACGGCAAGCACGGCCGGAGCGCGCTCCCCAGTCACAACGGGGGCGTTCCGTTTGATGATGCCGGCCTTTTCACGCGCGATCGTGGGCGTGTCGGTGCCGAGCAGCGATGTGTGGTCGAGCCCGACGTTCGTGATCGCAGTCACCGCGGGGGTGACCACGTTGGTTGCATCCCACGTTCCCCCGAGCCCCACCTCGACCACAACCGCGTCGACCGCAGACTCGGCCGCCCACAGAAAGAACATCCCCGTAAGCAGCTCGAAATAAGTGATGCGTTCCTTGAGCCGATCTGACACCAGCTCGACATAGGGCAGCACATGGTCGAAGGCGTCACCGAAATCTTCCTCGGATAGAGCTTCACCATTCAAGGCGATGCGCTCCCTCACGGACTCGAGGTGGGGCGACGTGTAGGTGCCGACGGACAGTCCCGCTGCACTCAGAAGTCCCGTTGCGATGCGTGCGGCCGAGGACTTTCCGTTCGTACCCGAGATGTGAAGGGCCTGCGCGGCTCGTTCGGGATGGTCGAGGGCCTCGCACAGCGCGGCGATGCGATGCATGGACGGGGCCATCGACTTCATGGCGTCGATACCGAGGGCATCGAGGTGCTCGGTCGCCTCCCGCCAGCCCACCGCTTAGTGCCCCTGCCTAATGCCGCGTGAGGGCTTCTAGCTGGGCTTGGAGCTTGTCCCTTGCGGCGCGCGCCTCGGCCAGTTTCGCCCGCTCCTTGTCCACAACCGCAGCCGGCGCCTTGGCGGTGAACTGGCCGTTCGAGAGCTTGCGCTCGGCCAGCTCCATGTCTTCGCCCGCCGCCGCGATACGCCTGTGGAGGCGCTCGGATTCGGCGCCCACATCAACGACGTCCCCAAGGGCGACCGACGCTTCCATGCCTGCGCCGGTGATCGTCTGCGCGCGGTCCGGCGACGACGGGAACGCATCGACGACTTCCAGAGACTCGAGCTTCGCCAGCGCGACGAGCGCAGCTTTCATCCCGGCAAGCTCGTCACGGTAACGCCCCGGCGCGACCAGGACCGGCATCTTGGTCGCCGGGGGGATCCCGTGATCGGCGCGCAGCCGCCGCAGGGCGGTGACTAGGTCCATGAAGCGATCGATGCGCTGCTCCGCCCCAGCATCCCTGAGCCCGGGGGGGCCGGGCCACTTAGCCCGCATGATCGAGTGGTCCTCACCGTGCAATCGGCTGTAAAGCTCCTCCGTGATGAAGGGCATGGCAGGATGCAAGAGCCTGAGGATGTTATCCAAAACAAAGACCAACACACCCTTTGTGCCTTCAGACTTTGGACCCGTCAGTTTGAGCTTGGCGAGCTCGATGTACCAGTCGCAGTACTCGCTCCACACGAAGCTGTACAGCGAGCGCATGGCCTCTGCGAGGTTGTAGGAGTCGAGGTCGCGGCCAATCTCCTCAATGGTGTGGTCGAGGCGCGACAGGATCCACCGATCCTCGTCATCGAGCGCGGCGAGCTCCGGCAAACCGGGCCGCTCATCTCCGATTGAAAGGAACACAAAGCGCGAGGCATTCCACAGCTTGTTGGCGAAGTTCCGCGCGCCTTCGATGCGCTCCTCCGATATGTTGGTGTCGTTGCCCGGGACCGTCGCAAAGCCAAGGGAGAACCGCAACGCATCGGCGCCGTAGCGCTCGACCATGTCAAGGGGGTCCACGACGTTGCCGATTGACTTCGACATCTTCTTGCCTTCGAAGTCACGCACGATCCCGTGGAGGAAGACCTCCCTGAACGGTACGTCACCCATGAAGTACAGCCCGGCCGCAATCATGCGCGCCACCCAGAGATAGAGGATGTCGTAACCCGTGGCCATCAAGGTCGTGGGGTAGAAGTAGTCGAGGTCCTCCGTCTCCTCCGGCCAACCCAGGGTGGAGAAAGGCCACAGCTGAGAGGAAAACCAGGTATCGAGGACGTCTTCGTCTTGACGTATGCCTTCCGACGAACACTTGCGGCACTCAACCGGGTCCTCGAGCGCAGCGAAGACTTCGCCGCAATCGTCGCAGTACCACACCGGGATACGGTGACCCCACCACAGCTGCCGGGAAATGCACCAGTCTCTGATGTTCTCCATCCAGGAGATGTACGACTTGACAAAGCGTTCCGGGACCAAGGTGACGCGGCCGTCGCGCACGGCCTCTATCGCCGGCTCGGCAAGCGATTTCATCCTGACGAACCACTGTTCAGACAGCCACGGCTCGATCTCCGTGCCGCAACGGGAGCAATGCCCGACCGAGTGGACATAAGGACGCTCTATGGCGTCGACCAGCCCGCGCCCTCGCAACTCCTCGAGGACGGAGCGCCGAGCCTCGTAGCGGTCCTGGCCCCGCCAGCGTCCGGCCCGATCGTTCAGGTGCGCGCGCCCGTCGAGGATGTTGATCTGCTCGAGGCCATGGCGCTGACCGATCTCGAAGTCGAGGGGATCGTGAGCCGGCGTCGCCTTGACCGCCCCCGTCCCGAACTCTGGATCAACCGCGTCATCGGCAACTATGGGCATCACTCGCTCGGGAAAGAAAGGATGGACGACCGTCTTGCCGACCATGGTCTTGTAACGCTCATCGTCGGGATGGACGACGACCCCCGAGTCACCAAGCATCGTCTCGATGCGGGTCGTGGCCACCGCAATGTCGCCGGTTCCGGACTCTACGGCCGACTCATCCTCGGCGACCCCGGGGGCCGGAGCCAGTTTGTAGCGAAAGGTGACGAGCTCGCCGGCGATGTCTTCGTGGTCGACCTCAATGTCTGAGATCGCGGTCATACAGCGAGGGCACCAATTGATGATCCGGTTACCCCTGTAGATGAGCCCGTCATCGAACCATCTCACGAAGGCAGTTCTCACCGCGAGCGACAGGCCTTCGTCCATGGTGAAACGCTCGCGTTCCCAATCACAGGAGTCGCCCAGACGCCGCATCTGCTCGAGGATGCGGCCACCGTACCTGCGCTTCCATTCCCACACCCGCTCGACGAACGCCTCGCGGCCGAGGGAGCGGCGGTCGACGCCCTCGTTGGTGAGCTCCTTTTCGACCAGCACCTGTGTGGCGATGCCGGCGTGGTCGGTGCCCGGCTGCCACAAGGTCTCGTAGCCCATCATGCGAGCGCGCCGCGTGTAGAAGTCCTGAATCGTGTGGCCCAACCCATGGCCCATATGAAGGGCGCCGGTAACGTTGGGCAACGGGATCATGATCGTATAAGGCTGCCTCTCAGGATTCGGCCAGGCGGAAAAATACCCGCGCTCCTCCCAAACCCGATACCACCGAGCCTCAATCTCACCAGGCAAATAAGAAGAAGAAATCTCCTGCACCACCCAACTCCCAACAACTCTTCTTTTGTCTGTCTTTTGGTTTTCCTCTAAAGAGAGGCGCCGAGTGGAGCGGAGGAAGCGGAGCTGAACCCTCGCGGAGCTCGCCTCCGCAGCAGCATCCGCTTCAGCGGATGTTGCGAGGACAAGCGAGCGGAGCGAGGGTTAAGCGCAGCGACACCAAGCACCACTCACGCCGACCTCTGCCGTTCGACGCGCTCCTTGGTGCGGGGTACGAGGGTTGGGTTTACTCGCTCGAGCACAACCTCCCTGTTGATGACGCACTTGCCGACATCGCTGCGGCTCGGGAGGTCGTACATGACGTTCAGGAGCACCTCTTCAAGGATGGCGCGCAGCCCCCTAGCACCGGTGCCTCTGAGCATCGACTGTTCGGCGACGGCCTCGAGGGCGTCGTCGCTGAAGTCGAGCTCGACGCCGTCGAACTCGAAAAACTTCTTGTACTGGCGGATGAGCGCGTTCTTGGGCACGGTGAGGATCTCGACGAGCGCAGTCTTGTCGAGGTTGTGCACGTGGGTGAGAACGGGCAGGCGCCCGATGAACTCGGGGATGAGCCCGTACTTGAGGAGATCCTCGGGGAGCACGTGCCCCAGGATGCCGCCGAGGTCTTTCTCCTGCATCTTGCGGACGTCGGCGCCGAAGCCGATCCCCTTGCTGCCGATGCGGTTCTCGATGATCTTCTCGAGTCCGGCGAAAGCCCCGCCGCAGATGAACAAGACGTTCGTGGTGTCGATCTGGATGAACTCTTGATGAGGATGCTTGCGCCCGCCCTGCGGTGGAACACTCGCTGTGGTGCCTTCGAGGATCTTGAGCAGAGCTTGTTGCACGCCCTCGCCGGAGACGTCACGCGTAATCGAAGGGTTCTCGCTCTTGCGGGCGATCTTGTCGACCTCGTCGATATAGATGATGCCCGTTTCGGCGCGCTTGACATCGTAGTCGGCGGCTTGGATGAGTTTGAGCAAGATGTTCTCGACATCCTCGCCGACGTAGCCAGCTTCTGTGAGCGCGGTGGCGTCGGCTATCGCAAAGGGGACATTCAGCATCCGTGCCAGAGTTTGCGCCAGAAGCGTCTTGCCACATCCGGTCGGGCCAAGGAGCACGATGTTGGATTTGGCGAGCTCAACATCGCCTTCCTGATGGTTGCCGACCTGTATCCGCTTGTAGTGGTTGTAGACCGCGACGGAAAGAACCTTCTTGGCCGGCTCTTGACCGACGATGTAATCGTTTAAGAACTCATAGATCTCTTTGGGCTTGGGCAGGTCCTCGAGCTTGAAGTCGGGGGCCTCGGCTAGCTCCTCTTCGATGATCTCGTTGCACAGGTCGATGCACTCGTCACAGATGTAGACGCCCGGTCCCGCAATCAGCTTCTTGACCTGCTTCTGCGACTTGCCACAGAAAGAGCACTTGAGCAGGTCGCCACCGTCTCCGAACTTTGCCATAATCAGCCCCCCTTAGGCCTCTGTCTCTGTTGCCGAGGCCCGGTCCTCTTCTACCGCTCCGGCAATACGTGCGGGCTCCCCTTCAGGCAGGGCCCCCGGTCCTCCCTCGACTGCAACTCTGCTGCTGATCACGTCGTCGATGATCCCGTAGGTCGCCGCTTCTTCGGGATTCATGAAGCGGTCACGATCGATGTCTCTTTCGACTTGGTCAAAAGACTGACCGGTGTGGTGGGCGATGATCTCCGCCATTCTTTTCCTGAGAGAAAGCACTTCCTTGGCATGGATCTCGATGTCCGTCGGTGTGCCCGAAAATCCGGCCGAGCCCTGATGAATCATCACCTTGGCGTTCGGCAGCGAGTAGCGCTTTCCCTTGGCCCCGCCACAGAGAAGGATTGCGGCCATGGACATGGCCATCCCGACGCACATGGTCGACACATCCGGCTTGATGTACTGCATGGTGTCGTAGATTGCCATGCCCGAGTAGACCATCCCGCCCGGAGAGTTGATGTAGAGGCTGATGTCTTTATCGGGGTCCTCCGATTCGAGATGGAGGAGCTGCGCCACGATCAGGTTGGCGACGGCGTCGTCCACAGGAGTGCCCAGAAAAACGATCCGCTCCTTGAGCAGTCTTGAATAGATGTCAAAGGCACGCTCGCCGCGGCTCGTCTGCTCCACGACCATCGGGACAAGATGGCTACGGTAGAGTTCACCCCTGTTCATGTCAGATTTGCCTCCACTTGGCTTCCCGAATCATCTGCGGCTTCGACGCTCCGTCCGGTGTCTTCTGCCCCGGCAGTTCCGGACCCGGAGGGGTCCGCTACTTCAACGGTACTCCTCCGTGCGGGTCTTCCGATCACGTCCATGTTCTCGACGACGTATTCAAGCGCTCTCCGCCTCATGATATCGCCCGCCACCGCCATGAGCTGCCCCGACCTGGTCAGGCGCTCGGCCAGCTCCTTGGGATCGTTGTCCGACCGGGCGGCGGCGAGCGCCACCTCGCGCGCAATGTCCTCTCGTGTCACCTCTATGCCCTGGTCCCTGGCGATCTGCTCGAGCAGCAGCTCGGCCTTCACCGAAGCGGTCGCTTGTGCCCGCAAATCCGAGCGTACCTCCAAGGCGCTGACCTGCATCTGCTGCGCGTACTGGTCAAGCGTAAGACCTGCCGTCTTGAGCTCGTCTTCGAAGTGCTCCCACCGATGCGCAACGTCAGAATCCACGAGCTTCTCTGGTGCTTCCAGATCACTCACGGCGACGAGCTCATTGAGGGCGCGCCGGCTGATCTCTTCCTCCACGAAACCCGCTCTTAGCTCTTGGAGGCGCGCGCGAAGATCGTCTTTCAGCTCGTCCAACGAGTCGAACTCGCCGACCGTCTTCGCGAACTCATCGTCAAGCGGCGGCAGCTTTTTCATCTTGACTTCTTTGACGAGAACCGTAAAGGAGATCTCCTGACCTGCGACCTCGCCGGAGGCCTCGGGCATCGTGTCGGTAAATTTCAGGATGGCACCCGGCCGGGTGCCTTGTAGCTCGTCGTCCAGCTTTGGAGGACCGCTGCGGGATCCCACCTCGTAGAGAAGATCCGGCGCGCTCGCCCCCTCGACCGGCTGATCGTGCCTGTAGCCCCTGAGGTCGATCAGCACGTAGTCGCCGCGCTGCGCCTCTCTGAAGACCGTCTCGAGCTCGGCGACGCGGTCACGCAACCTCTGGAGTTGCTCATCCACGCCCTCGTCACTCACCTCAGAAGAGGGGGCCTCGATTTGAAGCGCAGCGATGTCGGGGGCGACCACCTCAGGACGCACGTCCACGATCGCCTCGAAGACGAGCGGCGAGCCGGCCTCGAAATCGATGACGTCGATGTCGGGCGGCGCAAGGGCCTCGAGATCCTCGGCCTCGAGGGCACGGCTGTAGAAGTCGGGCAGCGCGTCGTTGAGCGCCTCCTCGCGCACAGCGTCGAGGCCAACACGGGCGTCGATAATGGGTTTGGGGATGCGGCCCTTACGGAAGCCCGGGACCTTTATCTCGTTTGCCCATTTCTTGTAGGCGGCGTCGATGGCCGGGCCAAGGGCGGCTTCCGGCACCTCGACACGGAGCTTGACCCTGTCCTTGCCAAGGCGCTCGGATGTCGTTAGGAGTGCGCTTTCCTGCATAGGTCGGCAATCCTAGGCGCGCCTCGGAGCCCGATGGACCCGAGCGACCCGCGGCAGCACGGCGGCGCTGCGCGACGGCCCAAACCCGGGCCCCGGCGGAATGGCAGGAAATGGCCTTGGCTGCGGACCGGCACGGCGCGAGGAGATTCGGCAGGGTCGGGCGAGCGAGCAAGGAGCCTAGTCGGGAGTCAGGAACCGCATTAGGCGGACGAAAGTGGGGATGACGATCCCTGGCTCCCGACCTGGCTCCCCACTGAGTGCGTATTCTACAGACTGAGCGCCCTCGAAACCACAACTTAGCGCACTTGTAGGCAGAAGTTTTCTTGAGCAACAAAGGGGCGATCCTCTGCCGGTGCGCCGCAGCCGACCGAAGGAGCCGAAGAAAGGATCTCACCATGGTCGCCACCAGCGGGCTCGGGGCAAGGCACAAAGACATCATGCCGTCATGGGTGGCTCTCAACTACGAGGAGCCCATTGCTTTGGAGCGGGGTGAAGGCCGGCGGGTCTGGGACACAGAGGGCAACGTCTACCTCGACTTCTTCGGAGGCATATTGACGACGATGTCGGGCCACGGCGTCCCCGAGGTCGTCGACGCAATCAAAGATCAAGCATCGAGGATCCTGCACAGCTCGACCCTTTATCTCATCAAGCCCGCCATCGAGCTTGCGGAGAAGATCGCAGAGCTATCCCCGATCGAGGGCGCCAAGGTCTTCTTCGTGACCTCGGGGACCGAGGCGAACGAGGCGGCGCTGCTCCTCGCAGCTACCCGGCGACGTTCCAACCAGATCATCGCCCTGCGCAACAGTTACCACGGCCGCTCGTTTGCAGCGATGGGGGCCACCGGCATACGCGGGTGGTCGGCGTCGAGCCTGTCACCGTTTCACGTCAGCTACGTGCACAGCGGCTACCGCTACAGGAGCCCCTTCGGTCATCTCCCGGAACGCGAGTTCATAGCCGCATGCGCCGACGACCTCAGGGACATCATCGAGACCACTACGGCGGGGGACGTCGCCTGCATGATCGCCGAGCCGATCCAGGGGGTCGGCGGTTTCGCAATCCCGCCGGACGGCTTCTTTGCTGCGATGAAGGACGTACTCGACGAATACGGCATCCTGTTCGTCTCCGACGAGGTCCAGACCGGGTGGGGCAGAACAGGCGAGCACTTTTGGGGCATCGATGCGCACGGTGTAACGCCTGACATCATGACCTTTGCCAAGGGAATAGGTAACGGGCTCTCGCTTGCCGGCGTAATAGCACCCGCCGAGATCATGGACGGCATCAAGGCCAACTCAATTTCGACCTTCGGCGGCAATCCGCTTGCCGCCGCAGCGGGCCTCGCAAATCTCAACTATGTCCTCGACAACGACCTCCAGACCAACGCCAGGAAAGTCGGCGAACATCTCCTTGGCCGGTTGAGCGAGCTTCCCGAGCACCACGCGGTCGTCGGCGAGGTGCGGGGCCGCGGCCTCATGCTCGCAATCGAGCTCGTGCAGCCGGGGACCAAGGAGCCCAACCAGCAAGCGGCGCTCGACGTCATGGAGGCCACCAAGCAGCGCGGCCTCCTGGTCGGCAAGGGCGGCTTCTACAACAACGTCGTGAGGATCGCGCCACCCCTTAGCCTCACGCTCGAGGAGGCCGACGAGGGCTGCGACAAGCTGGCGGACGCAGTGTCCTCCGTGTCACGCTAGGCGCGCCTCCTCGGGGCCGGCTCGGCGGGGCCGCAACCACCCGGGTCGGCCGCCTGAGCGGAGTTGTGGCCGATTGGAAGGTGACCAATGGGCCCTCGGCCTAAGATAGGGGCCTCGGGGCGTAGCGCAGCTTGGTTAGCGCGCCTGCTTTGGGAGCAGGAGGCCGGCGGTTCGAATCCGCCCGCCCCGACTCGATCGAGCCAACCGACCCTGCAAAGACTTCCAATGCGGCTCAGTTTTCCTTCGAGCAAGCCGATGTTGAGTCATGCGCTGCTGCCCAAAGTGCGAGATCGAGACATCAGAAAAGGAATGTTGGCTCTGCGGGTCAACGACGAGAATCGGCACCCTGGTCTTCTGGATGCATGAGAACCGAGCCAAGAAGGTCACCTCACAGCACCTCGGCGACCGCCCCAAACCCGTTCCGGCCGACCGCGCGGCCCCTGCGCCAAGGCCCCGAGCCGGCGCGCCTCGGGCACCCTCCACCGTGCCGCTGCACCGCAAAGAGGGCCGGGCCCGCCTGCACTAGAGTTGTGCCGGCGCGGGCGTAGCTCCGCGGGTGTAGCTCAATGGTAGAGCTCCAGCCTTCCAAGCTGGTGATGGGGGTTCGATTCCCCTCACCCGCTCCAGTGCTTGCGCGGATCGGCAGCTCATGGTTGAGTGTCGGGGCTTCAATATCCTGGACTGGATCGGGCTTCAGCTCCGCGAGGCGATCCGGGCTGGGAGGTCGCCCTGAGTCTCCCATGCTGCACCTTTCTCAGCCCACGGTCGGCGTCATTCCGGTGCCGGGAACGGCTCGGCGAAGTAGATCGACTCGCGTTGCACCAGGTCGCCGCGGAACT
>JACCZU010000134.1 GCA_013695835.1 Candidatus Aridivita willemsiae | reverse complement strand
TCTTCTTCCGAGCGGTGCTCTTCTTGCGGCCCGTCGACTTCTTCCGCCCTGTTGACTTACGGGCCGCCGACTTCTTGCGGCCGGTCGACTTCTTGCGGCCTGTGGTCTTCTTCCGAGCGGTGCTCTTCTTGCGGCGCCCAGTCGACTTCCTGCGCCCTGTGGTCTTCTTGCGGCCGGTCGACTTCTTGCGCCTGGTGGTCTTCTTCCGAGCGGTGCTCTTCTTGCGGCCCGTCGACTTCTTCCGCCCTGTTGACTTACGGGCCGTCGACTTCTTGCGGCCGGTCGACTTCTTGCGGCCGGTCGACTTCTTGCGGCCTGTGGTCTTCTTCCGCCCGGTCGACTTCTTCCGCCCTGTTGACTTACGGGCCGTCGACTTCTTGCGCCCGGTCGACTTCTTTCTCGTGGTCTTCTTGCGGCCGGTCGACTTCTTCCTCGTGGTCTTCTTCCTCTGGACCGGCTCGTCAAGGGGCGGCAGGGTGTCGATCGTGTCCACCGGAGGCACGTCGACTATTCCTGCATCCGGCGCAAGCGGGTCCGGAGGGAGATCTCTCGGCGCAGCCGGAGGCACATCGACTACGGGCGGATCGACCGTCTCGGTCCCGGGAAATACCTCTCGCCGGAAGAGCTCGTCTTCTGCGTCGACCGTGAGGGGGTCCTCAGGTGTTCCTTCGGTCCCCGGCATGACGCCTTCATCTCGTGACATTCGGCCCTCCATCTCCTAATGACTCTGTCCCGCAACGGGCTGTCCCACAACAGCTCAATACAACTACCCACTACGAAAGACTAAATGAACTCTAAATGCAAGCCTTTCTTGTGTTCCCCCCCACCAGCGTGGGGATAAACCCGGCATGGCCCACGACAAGTTCATCGCCATCTATCTCAACGACCACCTGGCGATAGCAACCGCCGAAAGCGAGATCGCGAAACGCTGCGAACGGAGCAACAGGGGGACGGCCCTGGGTGACTTCCTGGCCGAGCTGGTCGCCGACGTCGACACCGACAGGGGCCAGCTGGCCAACGTCATGGATGTGCTTGGCGTGGCCCGCCAACGCACAAAGCCGTGGGCCGCGTGGGCTGGAGCGAAAGCAGGTCGCCTCAAGCTCAACGGGCAGATAAGGGGCTATTCGGACCTCAGCCGCCTCATCGAGATCGAGGGCCTGATGCTTCTCGTGAGCGCCGGTCGTGCGCTGTGGGCCAGCCTCAAGGCCGCCGGTCCCTCAGGCGCCGGCCTTGGCCTGCCCGACTATGACGTTCTCATCGAGCGGGCGGACGCTCGACACGCCGAGTTACAGAGCCACCATCTCGAGGCAGCGCGCACAGCCCTAAGGGACCCCTGACCTAACCACCCAGCTCGGGATCGAAATCGAGGCGCGCCTCGATCAGGAAGAGGTTCTGTCGCACGCACGAGGGACACAGCGCCTGCTGCCTTCCACCGGGTCCGGGGAACTCCTGCCATCCAAAAGGGGCGAGGCCGTGGCGGCGTATGCCCGCAGTCCCACAGGATGAGCAAAAGACGCGATTACGAAGGTTGTCGGGCCGATCCTCCAAGGTTCCTGCCTAGCTCCTCGAGGCGACATCGGCGCGCGCAGCCGCGACGCGCAGCTCGGTCTCGGCGGCGTCATCATCGTCATCCTGATCCCGGCGCCGGCGAGCCTCGTCCAGCTTCTCGCGCGCCTGCGACGCATCAATCTCGCCGGCGGGCTCAGCGCCGTCGGCGAGAACAATCACGTGGTAGTCGTCGGCAGGCCCCGACGCCTCGAGGAAGCCACCCGGGACGAAGAACTCCTCTCTCGAGTCTCCCGATACAACCGCAACAACTCCGGGCACAAGCGCGGCGAGAAACGGAATGTGACCCCGCATGATCCCAAACTCACCCTCGGGTGAGCGCGCGACCACGAGGTCGGCCTCGCCCTCCCAGGCCTTCGACTCCGGAGTGACCACCGTAACGTCCACAGATTAGAGGTCCTTGCCCTTGGCCTGCGCTTCCTCGATGTCGCCGACCATGTAGAAGGCCTGCTCAGGAAGGTCGTCGTGCTCGCCGTCGACGATCGCCTTGAACGAGCCGATGGTGTCCTCGACCGATACGTACTTGCCCTGGATGCCGGTGAACTGCTCGGCGACGAAGAAGGGCTGGGACAGGAAACGCTCGATCTTGCGCGCCCTCTGCACCATGATGCGGTCCTCCTCCGAGAGCTCATCGATGCCGAGAATGGCAATGATGTCCTGGAGGTCCTTGTAGCGCTGCAGGACCCGCTGAACGCTCGTGGCGACCTGGTAGTGCTCGTCGCCGACGTAACGGGCGTCGAGGATGCGCGACGTCGAGTCGAGTGGGTCGACCGCCGGGTAGATGCCGAGCTCGGAGATGCGGCGCGACAGGACCGTGGTTGCGTCGAGGTGAGCGAAGGTCGTGTGCGGCGCAGGGTCGGTGATGTCGTCGGCCGGGACGTAGATCGCCTGCAACGACGTGATCGAGTGGCCCTTGGTCGAGGTGATGCGCTCCTGGAGCTCGCCCATCTCCTCAGAAAGCGTCGGTTGATAGCCCACGGCGCTCGGCATTCGGCCGAGAAGAGTCGACACCTCCGAGCCCGCTTGCACGAAGCGGAAGATGTTGTCGATGAACAGCAGCACATCCTGGTTCTCGGAGTCGCGGAAGTACTCGGCCATCGTCAGCGCCGAAAGCCCGACCCTGAGGCGCACTCCGGGGGGCTCGTCCATCTGCCCGAAGACCAGCGCCGCCTTTTCGAGCACGCCCGACTCTTTCATCTCGAGCCACAGGTCGTTCCCCTCGCGCGTGCGCTCGCCGACGCCGGCGAAAACCGAAACACCACCGTGAACGGAGGCGACCCGGTGGATCATCTCAAGGATGACGACGGTCTTGCCCACGCCTGCGCCTCCGAACATCCCGATCTTGCCGCCCTGCACATAGGGCTCGAGGAGGTCGATGACCTTGATCCCGGTCTCGAACATCTCGGTCTTGGGCTCGAGGTCTTCGAACTTGGGGGCCTCACGGCGGATCGGCCACCGCTCCGTGTCCTCGGGCACCTCGGAGCCGTCGACCGGCTCGCCGAGCACGTTGTAGACGTGGCCGAGGACCGAGGGGCCGACGGGGACGCTTATCGAACCCTGGGTGTTGATCACCTTGGCGCCCCGCACGAGCCCGTCGGTCTGCTGCATGCAGATCGCCTTGACGGTCGAGTGGCCGACGTGCTGCGACACCTCTGCCGTGACCGTGTCGCTGCGGTCATCGACGGTGCGCTCAGTCGTGAGGGCGAAGCCGATCTCGGGGAGCTCGTCGGGTGGGAACTCGACCTCCATGACCGGGCCCGTGATTGTGAGAATTCGCCCCTCGGCGACCTTGCCGCCGTTGCTTCGCGGCGCGGCGTCGTCCCCCTGATCTTTCCTCGTTGCGGTAACAGCCATGTCTCTCGATCCTCCTGCTCTAGCTGGGACCGTCGGAGGCGTTGCCCGCGAGGGCCTCGGCGCCTCCAACGACTTCCATGATCTCGGTTGTGATCTCTGCCTGACGCGCCTGGTTGTAGTCCCTCGTCAGATCCTCGATTAGCTCTTCGGCGTTGTCGCTTGCGGCCTTCATCGCCCGGCGGCGCGCCGCGTGCTCGGACGCCGCGGCCTCGAGCAGGGCCTGATAGACGGTGCTTTCGAGGTAGCGCGGCAACAGATAGTCGAGGATCTCCTCGGGCGAGGGCTCGAATTCGTACTGCGCCCCCTTGCCGGCGTCGTCCTCCTCCGCGGCCTCGAGCTCCTCTTCTGTGAGTGGCAGGACCTGGGTAAGGTGGGGCCGCTGCACGGCCGAGGATTCAAAGCGCGTGTAGGTGAGCTTCACCTGATCGACCTCTCCGTCCGAGAAGGCCTTGGCGGCGGCAGAAGCGACGTTGCGAGCGTCCTCGATGCCCGGCTTGTCGGAGAAACCGGTCCATGACTCGTCCGTGTCGTAACCGCGAAATCTGAAGTAAGACACCGCCTTTTTTCCCGTGAGGAACAGTCGCACGTCCGCCCCCTCGGCTTGCATGTCACGCTCGGCCGTCCGAATGACGTTCGAGTTGTACGCGCCGGCGAGCCCGCGATCAGAAGACACGACGATATGGCCCACCTTGTTGACCTCATCCCGTTGTTGCAACAGCGGATGCTCGACGTTGGAGGCGTTGGTCGCCACCGAAACCAGAAGCCGCCGCATGGTCTCGGCATAGGGCCGCGCCGCTTCGACGCGCTGCTGGGCCTTGATGATGCGCGACGATGAGATCAGCTCCATGGCGCGCGTGATCTTCTGGGTCGACTCGACCGATCCGATCCTTCGCTTTACGTCACGGAGCTGCTGGGCCACTACTCGTCGGCCTCGCTCTCGTCGGCCTCGCTCTCGTCCCCTCCTGCCGCATCCTCGTTGTCCTGCGACCCCCCCTGGCTGCGAGCTTCGCCTTCACCCGTGTCCTCGGTTTCCGAACCCTCGGCACCTTCGTCGGACGACTCACCCGTGGGCTCAGATGCGTCCGGCACTCCCTCCTCGGCGGCGACCGACTCGACCGTGCCGACGCGATCGGCGAAAGAGTCCTTGAACTCCCTCACCGCGCTCTTGAGCTTCTCGGTGGTGTCATCCTCGAGCTTGCCGCTGTCCCTGATGGTCTCGGCGAGCTCTGAATGGCGCGTCCGCACATGGTCGAGCAGCCCGGCCTCGAACTCCTGCACCTTTTCGACGGGGAGGTCGTCGGCGTAGCCGTTGGTGATGGCCCAAATCGAGACGACCTGGTCCTCCATTGAAAAGGGGCTGTACTGCTTCTGCTTGAGGACCTCGACGACTCGCGCGCCGCGTTCGAGCTGCGCCTGCGACGCCTTGTCGAGGTCGGAGCCGAACTCGGCGAAGGCCTCGAGCTCACGGTACTGTGCGAGGTCGAGCCGCAGCCGCCCCGCAACCGACTTCATCGCCTTTGTCTGGGCGTTGCCGCCGACTCTCGACACCGAGATGCCGACGTTGATTGCCGGGCGGACGCCGGCGAAGAAAAGGTCGGTCTCCAAAAAGATCTGACCGTCGGTGATCGAGATGACGTTGGTCGGGATGTACGCAGAGACGTCGCCGCCCTTGGTTTCGATGATCGGAAGCGCCGTGAGGCTGCCTCCGCCGTTTTCGTCGGAAAGCCTGGCGGCCCGCTCGAGCAGGCGCGAGTGAAGATAGAAGACGTCGCCGGGATAGGCCTCTCGCCCGGGCGGTCGGCGCAGCAGCAAGGAAAGCTGCCGGTAGGCGATCGCCTGCTGGGAGAGGTTGTCGTAGACGATCAGCGCGTCCTCGCCGTTTTCCATCCAGTGCTGGCCCATGGCGCAGCCGGCGTAGGGGGCGAGGTACTGGAAGGGGGCCGGATCGGAGGCAGACGCATTGACGATGACGGTGTACTCGAGCGCGCCGGCTTCGTCGAGGGCCCCCACGACCTCTGCGACGGTCGAGGCCTTCTGGCCGATCGCCACATAGA
>JACCZU010000105.1 GCA_013695835.1 Candidatus Aridivita willemsiae | reverse complement strand
CCTTAGACGCCCACGCGGCGGCGTGGGCGGCGCCTGCTCCTTAGACGCCCACGCGGCGGCGTGGGCGGCGCCTGCTCCTTAGACGCCCACGCGGCGGCGTGGGCGGCGCCTGCTCCTTAGACGCCCAGGAGGCGGCGCGGGCGGCGGCGCGGGCGGCGCCTGGTCCTTAGAGCCCCAGGAGGCGGCGCGGGCGGCGCCTGCTCCTTAGAGGCCCAGGAGGCGGCGTAACTGTGCGATCAGCCCGGCTTCACTCTCCGACGTTGCGTGGAGGATGTCCCATCCGGCACCGGTAAGCGCGTTGCGGCGGTCGCGATCATGCTGCCACACCGCTCGCCCGTGATGGTAGGCATACCCATCTACCTCGATCGCCACCTTGGCGCCGGGGTATGCGAGATCCACGCGCCCGAGGAATGCTCCGTGGTCGTACACATCGAACTGGACGACTGGCGATGGAAGACCGTTGTCGGCCAGGAGGGCGATGATGCGCGTTTCGAGCGGGCTCTCGGCGATCGCCACATCCGGGGGCCTCGCATTCAGTAGCTCGCGCAGCATCGCTGTGCCCGGGCGGCCCCGGCAGCCAATCTCGTCCATGCGGCGCCGCAATCGGCTCACCGTCGTCGTTCTGCGGTACAGGGCGGAGTCGAGCGCAAGCTCAAGCGCCTCTCGGGCCGCAACTCCTGCCAGATCAATGAGTGTCCGGTTGATACCCGTGACCGGTATGCGCTTGATCGCCACCTGGTCGGCGTCGGGCACTGTGGCTCGATGGAGGATGATGCCTGCGGGCACGGAACGCAGGCGCCTGGGTGTCGCAATCTCCACAACGTCCTTATTGAAGCCGGGAAGCTGATGCAGGGATGCGGCCGACCGCCCGCACGCTGCCGTTCCCCGGCCTCCCCTCAGACAGAGCGCGAGGAGGGCCTGCTCCCAGGACTGCGGCGTGCCCGGCATCCGGTACACACCCGGATGGAACCGAAGCCACGCGTGCGCTGTGAGGCGCCGGTCGATTGCGTCGCCTGGCATGCCGAGGGCTAGGGCCTGGCGCCGCGCGATGAGCCCATACTGACGGGCCGCGAGTTGGTTGCAACGCCGTTCCGGTCGTTTCAGTGTCACTTCACCCTCGTTTTCCGGAGGTAAACGTCCAGGGATGAAAGCACGGACTTGGAAGGAGGGGTGTGACTTGCACCACGGCGGGGTGTTAACTGCTGCTATGGCTGAGTTCACGACCATCGAGTGGCCGGCGGAGCTTCCCGTGGCCCGGCGCGCCGATCACTGGGTAGCGCGCGCCGGCGAACGCGAGCTACGGCTCTCCAACCTCGACAAGGTCTACTGGCCGGCTGAGGGCTACACCAAGGGCGACATCCTCACCTACTACTTCAATGTCTCCGCCACAATGCTGCCTCATTTGAGGGACCGCCCCCTCACCAGAAAGCGCATGCCCGACGGTATCGGAGGCGGCTTCTTCTACGAAAAGAACGCTCCTTCCCACACCCCCAAGTGGATGCCCAGGCTCCCCGTTCGCTCCGAGAGCGAAGGCAAGGTGATCGACTACATCGCGGTCGACGATGTCTTGCATATGCTGTGGGTCGTCAACATGGGCTCGATCGAGTTCCACCCTCTTCACGCCAAGGGGCCGGATCAGGCGCACCCAACCTACGCATTCTTCGATCTCGATCCCGCCTCGGGCGCCGGCTTCGAGGAAGTTCGCTACGTCGCCTCATTGGTGAAGGTCCTGCTCGACCGCCTCGAGCTCCGCTCCTATCCGAAGACGTCGGGTGCGACGGGGATACAGATAATGCTCCCGCTCGACGGCAGCCACGATTACGACGAAGTGCGCGGCCTTGTCGGCGCGGTCTCCGACCTGGTTCATTCTGCGGAACCAGATGTAACGACGGTCGAGTGGGAAGTAGCCAAACGCACGGGCAAGGTCTTTCTCGACGTCAACATGAACCGTGAGGGGGCCAACATCGCAGCGGCCTACTCGGCACGGCCCGAGCCGGGGGCGACGGTCTCGGCGCCGTTCGAATGGGCCGAGCTTGCGGCCATTCAACCCGGCGAGCAGACCATCGCGAGCATCCTCGGGCGCATCGCCGCCGTCGGTGACCCGTTCCTTCCTGTGGCCGGTCCGGGACAGTCCCTGAGCGCCGCCATGGCAACATTGGACGCCAGGCCGCGCAAGGCGCGCATGATCAAGAGGTAAGGACGGCACCGTGACCCTGTTCGTGGGCACTTCGGGATGGTCCTACGGGGAGTGGAAGCAAGGCTTCTACCCCCAGGGGCTGCCTCAGCGGCGCTTCCTCGAGCACTACTCGAGCGTGCTCGGCGCGTGCGAGATAAACGCGACCTTCTATCGCACTCAAACGCCTGACACGGTCGCTCGGTGGGCCGCGCAAACGCCCGAGGGCTTTGGCTTCGCCGCCAAGGCGCATCGCATGCTCACCTACACGAAGAGCATTGCGCCGACCGAGCAACGACGCGCCGCGCTGCATGATTATCTGGCATCGCTGTCGGCGCTCGGCCCGAAGCTGAGGGTCGTACTGCTGCAGTTCCCTCCCTTCGTCGAGCGCGACGACACCGCCCTGAAGGAGCTGCTCGGCGCGCTTCCCGACGAGCCTCGCTTCGCGCTCGAGTTTCGCAACCCCTCGTGGGACGCCGCCGAGGTCAGGGAGCACGTCGCCGGATGCGGTGCAACCGTGTGCTGGTCGGAGACGGCGGGGCACGCAGCCGCTGCCCTGCCCCCGGGCCCCCTCGCATACGTGCGGCTTCGCGCCGAGCGCTACAGCGACGAGAGCCGAGACCGCCTCAAGGGCCTGCTGAACGAGGCGGCAGGGGGCCGCGATGTCTACGTGTTCACAAAGCACAAGGGCGCCGCCCCGGACGACCCCTTCGCCGGGATCGGGCTGTCGATGTGGCTGGCATCGCAGGCCCCCTAAGGACATCCGGCCGCGTGCTGCCGCGCCCGGTGGGAGACTCGTAAGGTCCTGCCCATCTGCCTGGAGAACCGCCGTGGCCGATCACAAGACCTATACCGACAAGCGCTCATTCGACGTCACGCCGGAGCCCGCCTCGGAGATCGACGCAAACGTCGACCCGGGAGCGGCCAGCCCTGGGGAGGGCTTCGTGATCCACCAGCATCACGCGCGCCGCCTCCACTTCGATCTCCGCCTCGAGATGCTGAGCGGCGACACCCCGGTGCTCGTGTCGTGGGCGATCCCAAAGGGCCTGCCGCGCGCCAAGGGCAAACCCCATCTCGCCGTGCACGTCGAAGACCATCCCTTTGAGTACGGGTCATTCTCGGGCACGATACCTGCGGGCGAGTACGGCGGAGGGGAGGTGCGCATCTTCGACTCCGGCACCTACGAGCTTCTCGAACAAGCTGAAGGCAAGCTCACGTTTCGCTTGAACGGGCGGCGGCTGCAAGGTGTTTATCACCTCACCCGCACGACGGAGCGCAAGCGCGATTCCGCCGAGCCGGCCTCGAAGAGCAAGCGCACGAAGGACGACTGGCTCGCTTTTCTGAGCGCCGACGAGCGCCCTGAGAGGGACCCAGTACTTCCCGTGACCCCTATGCTTGCCGGCTCTGCTTCCGAAGCGTTCGACGACGACGGCTGGATGTTCGAGCCCAAATGGGACGGCGTGCGCGCCGTCGCCGTCTGCACAGAAACAACGCTGCTCCTGTCCCGGAATCAGAAGGACATGACTGCCACCTACACGGAGCTCGGTCGCCTGAGCGACCAGATGGTCGCGCTCGAGGCGATTCTCGACGGGGAGATCGTGGCCATGGAGGGCGGGCGCCCCTCCTTCGAGAAGCTGCAGTCCCGCATCAACCTGCACGACACAGGCGAGATCGCCAGGGCGAGCAAGACGACGCCGGTCACCTACATAGCCTTCGATCTCCTCTATCTCGACGGGCGCTCACTTGTGGCCGAGCCCCTCGAACGGCGCAGGCAGCTGCTCGAGGAGCTCGTTGTGCCCTCGGGAGTCGTGCAGGTGACGCCCTCGATCGTCGGGGAGGGCAACGCGCTCGCCGATGCAGCCCAGGCCCAGAACCTCGAAGGCATCCTGGCCAAGAAGCTCGGCTCCCCGTATCGGCCGGGCCGGCGCTCCAAGGAGTGGCTCAAGATAAAGACGGTCTTCGACGCCGACGTGGTGATTGGAGGATGGTCCCGCGGTGAGGGGGGCCGGTCCGAGACCTTCGGGGCGCTGCTCGTCGGCGCCTACGACGACGAGGGGTTGCGCTTCATCGGCGCGGTCGGCACCGGCTTCAATCAGTCGTCGCTTGCCGATCTAATGGCCAGGCTCCGCGAGCATGAGGCACCCGACTACCCCTTTGTCGACGACCCAAGGGGCTTGAAGCCCGGACCCTTCGGCAAGGCCGTCAGGGGCGCCACGTGGGTCAGGCCCGAGCTCGTAGCGCGCGTCGAATTCAGGGAGCTCACGGCCGGGGGCCGGCTGCGTGCGCCTTCATTCAAGGGGTTGCGCGCCGACAAGACCGCGCGCGAGTGTCTGTTCTCGGACTTGTCGACGGATAGTGCTCCGTCGCGTAAGTAACTCCCGCACCGAGAGCGAACGCGCCGTAACATACGCGGCAGGGAATTAGGTGAGGGGGCCGGCGGGGCTGCGCAGCGCCATCTGCTCGGTCACTTGCGCCTGAGCAGCGCGATAAAGCGGCGGGGCAAGCACCCTCGCAACCCGGGCGAGATACCACGGGCGCGGCACCGTTCGCTCGGGCGCTCGGCGGGCGATGGTTCTGCGTATCGCCCTCGCAGCGGCTGCGTCGGTGACGAGCATCCACCTCAGCAGAGGGTCGGCAGCGAGGCCCGTCTGGGGAAAGCCCTCGGTCGGTATGGGTCCTGGCTCGACCAGGCTCACCGCTATCCCGCTTGGGGCCAGGTCGAGCCGCACCGACTCCGACCAGCCAACGAGCGCGAACTTCGATGCGCAGTAACCGGACACCGCTCCGCTTGCGAGCCGCCCCGCCACCGACCCTACGTTGACCACGCTCGCGGGGGCCGAGGCCTTGAGCAGCGGCAGCAACTCGGCGGTGCAGTAGACGGCGCCGAAGAAGTTGATCTTCATGACGAACTCGATATCGGCGACCGCGGCGCCGTCGAAGAGCCCCTCGCGCGACAGGCCAGCGTTGTTCACGAGAACGTCACACCGTCCGTAGGTGTCGCCCACGTGCCGAGCAAGCGCGACCGCATCCGGCCTCTTGGCCACGTCTGTCACCACGTAGGAGTGTCCGGCCCCCTCGCCGCCGATGGCCTCGATCAGCTCGACCAGGCGGTCCGCGCGGCGGGCCGCCGCGCACACCTTCGCCTTGCGCGCTGCGAGATCCACCGCAAGGGCGCGTCCTATTCCGCTCGAGGCGCCGGTGATCACGCAGACCTTGTCTTGCCAGATCAAGCCGATCTCCCATCAACGACCGCTGATTTCATCCAGCGGCAACCATCGTTGCGGTTTGACGGCGTTGTGTCCGGGTAGAGTCCTGCTCTAAAGGGCGTGCCAATCATGTGGTCTGCGACCTCTGGTCCATGGCCTGATGAGACGGCCGCGTGGCAACGGACAGGGAGGGATTTATGGGCATCATCGGCTTCATCATCTTGGGTCTCATCGCAGGGGCCATCGCCAAGGCGCTGCTGCCTGGCGACGACCCGGGTGGCATCATCGTTACGATGATTATCGGCGTGGTCGGCGCGCTGCTTGGAGGTTTCCTCGCCTCGGCGATCTTCGGTGGAGACCCGCTCGACGAGTTCTTCGACATCTCCACCTGGCTGACCGCCATCGTGGGATCGATCATTCTTCTGCTCATCTACCGAATGGTCGCCGGAAGGCGCACCACAGCCCGCTAACCAAGCTTCTTCCCACGCCTGCTTTGGTCTCCCGGCAGGGCTGCGCCCCGCAGCGCCGGGAGGCCGGCGGCATGCTCGAAGTGGTTGTCTCTGTAGTGATGGCCACCCCCAAGCGCGGCCCGTGCAGACGCAAGCAGGTAAAGGGGGACGAACAGCGGGCCCCACTTCTCGTACTGGGCGACGTGGACGAGCTCGTGTCTCAAGGTGGCTTCGTCTAAGGCGTCGACGGACAGCACGACGTGGCCAAAGGTTATCGCCCTGTAGCGCCATCCGAGCCGGCCTGGCCATCCGGCTCCTTCGCACACCAGGACCCCCCGCTCGAAACGGCGCCACCTGAAGAAAGGCGACGCGATCAGGCCGACGGCCGACCACGGCGCCGCCCACAGGTAGCTGAGAGGGCTTCGCACCCTGCCATTAAACCGGGCCGGCAAGGGTCCGCCTCCACGGGAGCAGCTTCAACGCGCCATCGCCGTCCGCTGGGGGGATGGGGGTGAAGAGGGACAACGATGGCGCGATGGAGCCGTTCCGTGGGAAATCCCATCCAACCCAATCACAAACCTCCCCCTCGCTTAGCTCGCCCAAACCCGGATGGCCGGCAAAAAGCCAGAAGTTCTCGGCCCCGCAACCTGCGCACGGGACCAGCGGGTCAGGGGGCCCCCTTGCCCTCGGCCCGAGCGTTGCGCTCGGCTTCTGGGTCGTAGGGGCGCGGCTCGGTGTGGGAGGTGTGCCTCAGCAAGAAGATCACGAGCCCAAGCGCGATTACGACACCGGTGAGGATGCCCATCTCGAGCATGAGGTCGGGGAACTCGGGGGTGCCGACGAGCTCCTTGGCCTCCGCGCTGATCAGGATCATGCGCCGGATCACTGCGACGATCCCAACGATGAGAAACGGCTCGGTCAAGAGCACGCTCTCGTCGATCACGGCGCGCACGGTGTGAAGCAGCTCGGTGATGATGAACACGAGCAGGAGGCCGTCGAGCAGCTCGAGGGTGAGCGTCAGATAAGTTGCCAGGGCGAAGCTCGTAATGAAGCTGTAGATCACGTAGACGAACAGAGCTGCGCCAGCGGCCGCCAGGGCAACGGCGACGGCTATGTAGAAGACCTGCTCGACGTTCTGGAAAGTGTTCGCGCTCCCGGCGCGAACCTCTCGGCCCTGCTGCTGCATGCTTTCTTCGCTCACGGCCGATAACCTACCCGCGCCGCTCGCATAATTCTTCGCCACGCCTAGCGCCGGATGCCCTCAGGGAGGGCGGCGCCATGAGCGTCGATGAGATCGTCAACCATCGCCACGAGGGCGTCGGGTGACAGGACGCTCGGGGCATGGCGGTCGAGCAGGGCTGCATGGTAAACGTGGTCTCGGCTCCCCTGGAGGGCCGCTGCGACCACGAGCTCTTGAACCGCCACATGGGGCAGGCAGGTGGCGGCAAGCTGTGGCGGAAGCACCCCTGCACGCAGGGGGCTCAGGCCGGCGGCGCCGGCAACCATCGGCACCTCGACGCAGCATCCCGCAGGGAGGTTGCCGATGAGGTCGTCATTTCTGACGTTGCCGTAGACCA
>JACCZU010000101.1 GCA_013695835.1 Candidatus Aridivita willemsiae | reverse complement strand
CCCGAGGCGGAGGGGGGCGGTGGATCGGCGATCTCATGCGCCCGGCCTTTGTTGCGAAGCCCCCACTGCTGGGAGAACCGGGGATCGTCGGGGATCTCGAGCGGCAGCCGGCGGAGGTTGGGCTCGGCCGAAACGACTCCGGGGGCCGACTCGTATGCGGCGACCGCCTCGAGCACCCTCACGCCCGGATCAAGGCGAACCACCTCGACGTCGAAGGCCGGCACCCGCTCCACCACAGCGGCGCCCACACGCGCGTGAAGGCGCGACAGGCCGGTCGCCGACAGGGCGGGGCGGCGCTGGACGACGACTTCGCCCGGCACCCATTGACCAGACCTGCCGGGAGCGCGGGGACCTGCGCCGGCAACCGCAGGAGCAACCTCGGGGGCAACAGAAGGAGCGCCGGGGACCGGGACGCCGGGCGCGGCCGAGGCGCCGGAGGAGGCGAGGGCGAGCGCGGCCAGGGGGCCGAGCACCCTTCCAGAAAGCGTCATCGAGGTTCCCTTCGTCTCGGACCGTGCCCGGCCACCCGATCGTCCTGTTCCTACCGGAGCCTGCGAGCGTGTCCTTGAAATTACTGCCTGAGCCTGGGCGCGCTGGAAGAGCTTCGACCTAAGATCACGAAATGTCGGGGCGTCCTATGAAAAGGGCTCTGCGAGCTTGACCTCGCCCTCGGCGCCGGGGAGGGAATCGGCGTACGGCACGCCATCGGGCCCGGCCACTTCCGGGTCGATCTCGAGCAGCGGCACGAGCACGAAACGACGCTCGCGCATGCGGGGATGAGGCACCAGGAGCCCAAGCTCGTCGATGCTCTCCTCGCCGTACAAGAGGATGTCGAGGTCGATGACCCTCGGCCCCCATCTGATTTCGCTGCCCTCACGACCGAGGCGCCGCTCGATCATGTGGCAGGTCTTCAACAACGCGCTTGCCTCGAGCTCCGTGAAAGCCCGCGCCACCATGTTTATGAAGGAACGCTGCGGCGGGCCTCCGACCGGCGTCGTCTCGTAGAGGCTCGACAATGCCTCGATCTTGAGGCCTCCGCTCTCTTCGAGGGCGGCCACCGCATCGCGGCAGAAGCCGGAGCGGTTGCCCACGTTGGACCCGATACCGATGTAGGTGATCATCATGTGGTCAGGGCGCTCCCCGGCATGGTCGGTCGATCCGTCCAATCGCTTGCAGGCATCGCAGCATCCGTCGCCGTCCTCTTTTCGCCTAACTTGCTACCGTAACAACAACGCCCTGCAATAGCCCGGCACCGCGGCACCAGCGTCACTGCGCAGGAGGCCGCCCTGCGGCGATGGCCTCGGTCATCCTCGCCACCTGGAGCGCGGGAGCGACGTCATGGACCCGTACCAGGCGCGCCCCTTTGGCGACCGCCCATGCGACGGTCGCCGCCGTGCCGTTGAGGCGCCCCTCGGGCGGCACGTCGAGAACTGCGCCGATGAAGGACTTGTGTGATGTGCCGGACAGCACCGGGTAGCCGAGGGCAACCAGCTCATCGAGCCTTTTGAGAAGCATGAGGCTCTGCTCCGCCGTCTTGGCGAAGCCGATACCTGGATCGAGGACGATCGCGTCGCGCTCGAGCCCGGCCCCCTCGAGCGCTTCGGCGCGGCTTTTCAACCATGCCACGGTGTCGGCCACGACGTCGGAATAGTCGGTGAGGCGAGTCATCGTCTGCGGCATCCCGCGCGAATGCATCGTGACGAGCGCCGCTCCCGTGGCGGCAGCGACCTCGGCCATCGAGGAAGGAGGGGAGGAGGAGGGAGAGGAGGAGGGAGAGGAAGGGGGGCCCTCTTCGCCGAGTGTGTCGTTGAGGATCGTGGCGCCCGCCTCCACGGCGCGTTGCGCCACGGAGGGTTTTCTCGTGTCGATCGAGATCGCCGCCCCCGAGCGTGCGGCAAGCGCCTCGATGACTGGTATCACCCGTGCGAGCTCCTCGTCCTCGGGCACGGGCTCGGCCCCGGGACGGGTCGATTCCCCTCCCACATCGATGATGGCCGCCCCCTCGTCGTCGAGGCGCATACCTCTCTCGATGGCGTCGGCGATGTCGTCGTAGCGGCCCCCGTTGAAGAAAGAGTCTGGCGTGACGTTCAGGATGCCCATGACGGCCACGCGTTCGAGATCGAGCGATCGGCCGCAGTGCGCAAGCTTCATCGCTCTACATTTACATAGGTTCGAAGAGCGAGCCCTTCACCAGCGTCACCAGCGGGGGTCGATCTCGAGGAGCCGGCTTATGCCCTCGGCCGGCTGAGGCCTGGCAAAGTAGAAGCCCTGCGCGAGGTTGAACCCAAGCGATCGCAGCCTGGTCAGCTGCTTGGGCGTCTCGACGCCCTCGGCCACGACCTTGAGCTTGAGGTTGTCTCCGAGCTCGATGACCCGCCCGGACGATGGCCCTGTCCCCGTGGTTGTGCTCGAGTCCCTGACGAAGGACCCGTGCACCTTCAAGACATCGACGGGAAGCTTCTTGAGATAGGTGAGCGATGCATACCCGGTGCCGAAATCGTCGATCCCGAGGGCGACCCCAAGTGATCTCAAGCTGTCCATGCTCGACGCCGCAGCTTCCGCGTCCCCGATCAAGGCGCTCTCCGTGATCTCGAGCAACAGGCGAGAGGGGTCGGCCCCAGAGTGCTTGAGCGCATCCTCGACCATCTCGGGAGGTCGGACCGGCCGAGCTGTCGCGCGGAGAGGTTGACCGCCGTCGTCAGGGGGGCCCGGTCGGGAAACTCACGAGCCCATCGGGCCGCCTGAAGACAGTTCTCCTGAAGCACCCACTGCCCCCCTCGCAGTGATCAACCCCGGGTCGAGTAACCGACCAGATCGCAGAAAGCGGCGTTCATGTCGACGTAGCAGCCATCGGCGTCGACCAGGGCAATGCCAAGGCCCGCCTCGCTGAGGGCGCTCTGAAGGTGCCTTTCACCAACCGCAAACAAGATGTCGGTGGATCCCCTTATCTCGTCGAGAAGAGGGAAACCGGCTTCTTTAGCTCCCGTTTTGATCGCAGATCTTACACGCTTGGTTACTGTCCGTAAGCGGATCGAGCAACGCTCACCACCATCGGCAGGCACCGGGTGCGGCTTTAGGCCTCGCCCCAGCTCGGTTTGGGAGCGGGAAGGGGGCGGCGGGGGCGCTTGGTCCTGGCGGCGACCTCGTCGGCCTCGATGCCCTCGTCCTCGCGCGCTCTGCGACGCAGACGCGAGCGCTCAATGGGGTTCGCCGGAGATTGTTTGGCAACCTCGGCCAGGATCTCGGCGACCTCTTCCTTTTCGAGCGCCTCCTTCTCGAGGAGCAGATCGGCCATGGCGTCGAGCTTGTCGCGGTACTTGGTGAGAATGTCGCGCGCCTCGTCGTGGGCCTCGTCAACGAGGCGGCCGACCTCATCGTCGATCTTGGCCGCAACCCGATCCGAGTAGTCCTGAACGTGGCCGAAATCGCGCCCAAGGAAGGGTTGCGATTCGCTCTGCCCAAGGGCGAGGGGGCCGAGGTCGGACATCCCGAATTCGGTCACCATCTGCTTCGCGAGGCGAGTGCAGCGCTGGATGTCGTCCTGGGCGCCGGTGGTGGGCTCGTCGAAGACGATCTCCTCTGCAACCCGGCCCCCGAGGAGCATCGCGAGCTGGTCGATGAGCTCGGACCTCGTGACCAGGAACCGGTCCTCGGTGGGGAGGTTGAGCGTGTAGCCGAGGGCGCGGCCCCGCGCCACGATCGAGACCTTATGCACGGGATCGGCGTTGGGGAGCGCATGCGACACGAGGGCATGACCGGCCTCGTGGTAGGCGATGACCTTCCTCTCCTTGTCCGAGATGACGCGGCTGCGTCGCTCGGGCCCGGCGAGGACGCGGTCGATGGCCTCTTCCAGCTCGGTCATGCTGATCTCGCTGCGCGAGAAGCGAGCCGCGAGCAGCGCCGCCTCGTTGACGACATTGGCCAGGTCCGCTCCCGTAAAGCCCGGGGTGCGGCGGGCGAGGACCTCGATGTCGATGTCGGAGGCGAGCGGCTTTCCCCTCGTGTGCACCTTGAGGATGCCGGTGCGGCCGTTGAGGTCGGGGCGGTCGACGACGATCTGGCGGTCGAAGCGTCCTGGTCGCAGCAACGCCGGGTCGAGTATGTCGGGCCGGTTGGTGGCGGCGATCAGGATGACACCGCCCTTGATGTCGAATCCGTCCATCTCGACTAGAAGCTGGTTGAGCGTCTGCTCGCGCTCGTCGTGGCCGCCTCCGAGTCCGGCGCCGCGGTGACGGCCGACGGCATCGATCTCGTCCATGAACACGATCGAGGGAGCATTCGACTTGGCCTGCTCGAAGAGGTCGCGCACCCGGCTTGCGCCGACGCCGACGAACATCTCGACGAAATCAGAGCCCGAGATCGAAAAGAAGGGAACGCCCGCCTCTCCGGCCACGGCGCGGGCGAGCAGCGTCTTGCCGGTCCCGGGGGGGCCGAACAGCAGAACGCCTTTGGGGATCTTTGCGCCCATGGCCTGGAACTTCTGCGGAGCCTCGAGAAACTCCTTTATCTCCTGGAGCTCTTCAATGGCCTCGTTGAGCCCGGCGACGTCCTGGAAAGTGATCTTGGGCTGGTCCTTGGTGACGAGGCGCGCCTTGGACTTGCCGAAGGACATCACCCGGTTGCCGCCCCCCTGCATCTGCTGCATGAGGAAGAAGAAGAAGCCCACGATGATGATGATTGGCAGGAACTGGAATAGAACCGTGAGAAAGAACGAGCCCGCCTGTGGATCGGCGCTGACCTCGACCCCGGCATTCGCGGCCTGCTGGGCGTAGTTGTCGACCGTGTCGCGGGGAAGAAAGACCTCGTACTGCCCGCCGTCGGCAAGCTCACCGATGACCTTCTCATCTTTGTTTAGGAACTTGGCTGAGGCGATTTCGTTGTCGCCAAGCATTGATTCGAACTGGTTGACCGACTCGAGCTGCTGGGGGGCCTGGGACTGGCTGCGATAGATCTGAAAGACCCACACCACGCCGATGATTAGAACGAGATAGAACACCGCGGACCGAAGGATTCTATTCATGGGCAATAGGTTAGCAGCCCCCTACCACTAGGGGACCCGCGCGAGGGGGCTAATCCGCAGCGTAAGCCGAGGGCTTGAGCACCCCGATATAGGGGAGGTTGCGGTATCTCTCGGCATAGTCGAGGCCGTAGCCGACGACGAACACGGGCGGGATGTCGAAACCCGGGTACTTGACGTCGAAGGGCGCAGTCTGCTGCCCCCGCTTCCAGAAAAGCGAGCAGATCTCCAACGATGCTGGCCCACGCGCCTTGAGGTAACGGAGGAGGTAGGAGATGGTCAGCCCCGAGTCGATGATGTCTTCGACGAGCAGGACGTGGCGTCCCGAGATCTCGTAGTCGAGGTCCTTCAGTATGCGCACCACACCCGACGACTTGGTGGCCGAGCCGTAGGAGGACACCGCCATGAAATCGAAGTCGATCGGGATCCGAAGCGCCCTGGCGAGGTCGGCCATGAATACGAACGCTCCCTTGAGGACTCCGACGAGCAGAAGATCGCGGTCGAGGTAGTCGGTGGTGATCTGCTTCGCAAGTCCGGCGATCTTGTCGTCGATCTCCTCTGCGGTGATGAGGATCTCGTCGATGTCTTCGTGCACGTCGGCGTTGCCCCCCTCGGTCATGCGGGCATCCTACGAGCAACCACGATGCCCTCACGGGTCAGGGTGATCTCGATTCCGTCGGCGACGTCGAAACGAGCGCCCGGCTTTGCCTCGCCTTCGAGCGCCTCGAGCACCGCCTCGATCCCGCCGGCACGGTCCCTAACCCGCCCCACCGCATGTTCGAGCATGCGTCTGCGCAGTGCACGCGGCAGCTTGCGGAGCTCGTCGAGGGGCAGTCGGACGATCGCCGCCGGCTCGTCGCCGCCGGCGACGGAGTCTGCTTCGGACGCCAGGCCGGGCCAAAGACGGTCGGCGATCCCGTCGAGCGCAGCCGCGTCCTCGCCCAAGCGCTCGGCCGACCTGGCGATCGAAGCGACCGCCCCGGCTCCGAAGCGCTCCGTGATCGCCGGCACGATCTCGTTTCTTATGGCGGCGCGCTCGAAGCGCGGATCGTCGTTGGCGGGATCGTCAACGAAGCTCAGGCCGCTCTCGATGCAATAGGCCCGTGTCTCGGCGCGCCTGGCCTCGATGAGGGGTCTGATCCTCGCGCCATCGACCGGCGGGATCCCTGCGATGCCCCCCGTGTCTGCGCCGTGGACGAGGCGTGCAAGCGTTGTCTCGGCGCGATCGTCGAGCGTGTGGCCCGTGGCGATCCGAGCCGCCCCGATCTGGCCGGCGACGGTGTGGAAGAAGCCATAGCGGAACTCCCTTGCCCGTGCGTGAAGGTTTGGGCCTGCGAGATCGGGTGCCCTCACAACGTGAACCTCGAAGCCGGACTCGGCGGCGGCGCTCGCAAGGCGCGACGCGACTTCGGCCGAGTCGCCGGCAAGGCCGTGATCGACGTGGGCGATGTGCACCGCCAGACCGAGTGAGCCCTCTAGCCTGGCAAGGACGTCCACGAGAGCGGTCGAGTCTGGACCTCCGGAAAGGGCGGCGAGCACGACGTCGCCCCTGGCAATCATCCCGTGACGGGCGATCGTGTCCCTCGCCCGCTCGACGAGGGCGTAGCCGGGCCCGCCTAGGCGCCGGTGCGCGCCAGCCACCGCTCCGGTTCCCGCAGCTCGGCAAGCTCGGGGAAGAACCCGGGGTCGCTCCACAAGCGGTCGAGTGCAGCCCGTCCCGAGCGCCCAACGACGTGCTCGCAGAAACGCTGGCCAAGCTCGTACTGCTTGAGCTTCATCTCGAGGCCGATGAGGTGGCCGACCGCCCGCTGCATGACGTTCGACTGCCTACGCCTGCCCTCAAAAGTTGCGCGCATTCGCCGGAAGGAGGGGATGACCTCAGCCCCGACGGTGTCCATGATGTAGTTGCCGTGGCCCTCGACCACGGCCATGAGCGCCTGGAGGTCGTCGAGCATGACCCGCTGCTCGGGCGTCGACAGCAGGTAGGCGGGATTGCGTTCGTCGGCGGGCACCTCGCCCCTGGCGACGCGCGCCGCCGCCGTCTTCAGCCTCGAGGCGAGCTGGCGGGCGTCGAGATCAACGGAGTCGAGATAGGTCTCGACCAGGTTGAAGAAGCGCTCTTGAAGCCACGGCACGCCGGCGAACTGAAACCTGTGGGTGACCTCGTGAAGCGCCACCCAGAGAGCGAACTCGCGCGGCACGAAGTCAAAACGACGCTGGGTCTCGACCATGTTCGGGCCCACGAAGTAGAGCACCGTGCCCCCGGCGACGCCGCGCGGGCCCTTGCGAGGCCGTCGCCGGGGCCCGCTTGCTGCGCTCGCCAGCTCCCCAGCGACCAAGACGTCGTACTGCCCGAGGACCCGGCGGGAGATGTAACCGAGTAAAACGCCCACCTCGGCGGAGACGAGGCCCTTCTGGGCGAACCGGGCGGGCCACGGGATGCTTTCCATGCGACGCGTGACCTTCTCGGTCAAGGGGGCTAGCAAAACCGTCATGCCGGCGATGTTCGCTTCCGCCCACGCCCCCCTGTCGACGACGCTCCACGGCACGGGGGCCGGCGCGTCGATGCCGGTCGCCCGGCCCACAAGCTCTTCTGAGCGCGGGACCGCCCACTGGAGATCGGCCACGAGCACCTCGAGGGCAACCTCGTCGAGAGCCGAACCGTCGCCCGAGAAGCGGCGCGCCACGCTCGCCGCAATCCTCGGGTCTATAAATCCGGCGCGCAACCAGCCTGCCCCATGTCTGTCTCATGGTCCCGGCGAGCGGGCCTCATGTCTGATTCTCGGGTCACAGAGCCCCCCTTCTTCGGACCACGATCAGCTGGTAGTACCACCTCGCGATGGCAAGGCCAAGGAGAAGCACAAGGGCGATCGAAAGAAAAGCCATCTGATAGGTCCACGGGGGGCCGGCCTCCTCGGTGGTGGCGCTTGTCTCCTCCTGGCTCGCCCCCGACTCGGCGCCGGTATCATCTCCGCTTCCGCCCTCTTGTCCCCCCGCCTCGTCATCCTGCGCAAGCACGACCTGCTCGGCTGCCCGAGCCATCGGGGCAAACGGCGGTAGACAGGACATGCACGCGATCACGACGGCAAGGACGGTCACAGGAAGTGCGCGCAATGAAGACCCTCCAGGGCGGCTATCGAAAGAAGTCGAGAATCAGGATATCCCGCTGCGGGTGGGTGGGGGGCGCGGGGCGCAGGGGCGCCTGCCGGCCGGCAACGAACCTAAGGCAGCTGGGGCGTGAAGTGGCGCTATTCAGGCCGAGTCTGAGGCCGGCTTGCGACCCCTCAGCCGGGGGATCCTCATCTCGGCGTGCGCCCAGCAGCGCTCACGCCGGTTGTAGGTGGAAATCATTGTGTTGCAGTCGGGATGCTCGCACACCCGTCCCTTGGGGAACTTTTGCGACGCCCGGGGCAGACTTTGAGTGCGCGACCCGCGAATCGCAGTCTGGTTTCCCATTTGGGGCCCTCCTTCCTTGCTGGTCCTTCGCCCCGGCCCGCTCTGCAGCTCTGCGATGCCAGGATGAAGCCGCTCATGATTCCGACCTGTATTCGTGCTCACGTTCCACTTCGGTTTGGGAATTTTCGATCTAATGAGGGAAAACCACCCAAAATCTCAAGGGCGCCTGTTGCGCCCTCTTAGGCATGTCGGACGCCTGGCCGCAGTACTGAAGCAAACTCCGGCGCGAGCTGCCCACGGGACCGCGCGCAGAGTGGTCGACCCGGCACGCCAGGTAGTTGACTATTTCGCCTCCGAGCGCGTCACGGTGCGCCAGGGCTTCGTCGCCGTCACCATCGCCGCCCTCACCTCCCTCATGGCCGGGCTCACGCTGGCCGGCTTCGATCACAGGATCGGCGCCATCGAGGGTCTCTTCGTGCTCATCCCGGTTTCGATCGGGATGAGGGGCAACATCTTTGGGGCGCTTGCGGCGCGCCTCGGGACCTCGATTCACTCGGGGCTGTTCGAGGGCACCACCGAGCGCGGCGGGATGCTGTTCCAGAACATCTACGCCGCGACGACCCTCACCGTGGCCACGTCGGTGACGATGGGGGTGATCGGCTGGGCCGTGGCGGGCCTCTTGGGGATCGCGACGCTGACGGTCTTGGACTTCGTGGTGATCACCATGGTCGGCGGGATCCTGTCATCAACGGTTGTCCTCGCCGTGACCATCTATCTGTCGATCTACTCCTACAACCGGGGGTGGGACCTCGACTCGGTCGGGGCGCCGCTCATCACCGCGATCGGAGACGTCGTCACCCTCCCGTGCCTCTTGCTGGCCACCTATCTCGCCGGCATCCGCATTGTGACGCCCGTGCTCGGCATCCTTGCGCTCGCGACCGGAGGGTTTGCCCTGTGGCGAGGCTATTCAAGCGCCGCACAGACGGCGCGCCGGATCATTGCCGAGAGCTTTCCCATCCTGTGCATCGCCATCGTGCTCGATGTCCTCGCCGGGGCCGTGGTTCAGCCGCGCACCCAGACGGTTCTCGAGCGCTTTCCCGCCGTGCTCATCGTCATCCCCGGCTTCCTTGAGATAACCGGCGCCCTCGGATCGATCCTCGCCGCGCGCCTTGGCTCCAAGCTCCACCTCGGTGTGGTGAGCGCAAGGATGCGCCCAGACCCGATAGCCGTGCTCGATGCAAGCATCATCTTCGTACTCGGCGCGACCGTCTATGCGTTGATCTCCGTGGCCACGGTCGGGCTGGCCGAGCTGCTTGGGAAGCCCTATCCCGGCGTGTTGCGCTTCGTGGCCCTGACTATGAGCGGAGGTCTGCTTGCCACCCTCGTGGCCTCGCTCATCGGTTACTACGCAGCGGCGGCAACCTACCGCCTGAGGCTCGATCCGGACAACCAGACGATTCCGCTCGTCACAAGCGGGATGGATCTGCTTGGTGTGATCTGTCTCGTATTGGCCCTGAGCCTCTTCGGAGTAGCCTGAAGATTTCTCGCACCCAAACGGGCAAGCGTCCGGCGAGCTCCGCCAAGGGGGACTGAAATGTCAACGCAGCGTCGAGACACCGTCAAGGGTCTCCTGGCCGAGATCAAGGACGAGTCCGAGCTCATGGTCGATCTCGCCTATGCCGCCGTCTTCTTTTCCGACGCCGACCTTGCGCGCGAGGTCACCCGCCTCGAAGACAAGATGTTCGAGCAGCTTCACAGGCTGAGGACCATTGCCATGCTGGCGGCGCGAAGCCCCGAAGATGCGGAGCACATGGCAGGTGTGCTCGAGATCGCCTCGGCCGTCGAAAAGATCGCCGACGCGGCCGAAGACATCGCGCGCGTTGTCTCGTCGGGGCTTGGCATCGTGGACGACTTGAAAAAGGATCTCCGCCACGCCGATGAGATCGTGTCTCGCATCAAGGTGGCCGAGGGCGCGCCGGCGGCGGGCCAGTCCTTGCGCGACCTCGGGCTCCCACACGAGTTCGGCATCTGGGTCATTGCGACACGAAGGGGCGGAGACTGGGACCTCGACCCCGGCGCCGACTACGTCATAGCGACCGAGGAGATCCTGCTCATAAGGGGCCACGAGGACAGCGTTCACCTCGTGAGCGAGCTCGTGGGCGCTCCGTCTTTGCCTCAGCCACCGGATCCGGCCGAAATAGTGCTTTCCGACCTCGACCGCGCAGTCGATGTGCTCGTCGAGATGAAGAACTCGGCCGAGGTGGCCGTCGGCCTCGCTTACTCGGCGCTCCTTTTTAACGATCAGGCGCTCGCCGCAGAGGTCGCCAACCTCGAGAGCCGATCCGACGCCCTTCACGACGAGCTCGAGTCGTGGGTCCTGCGCAGCGCCCAGGAGGCGCGCGTTGTCGAGCACCTCAGAGGGCTGATACGGCTGGGGAATGCGACCGAGATGATCTTCGATTCGGCAAGGGAGATGACCCGCCTCGTCGAAAAGGGTGAGACGCTTCACCCCGTCATCGCCGCTGCGCTGGTTGAGTCCGACGAGGTCGGCCATGAGACCTCCGTCGGGGCCGGCTCGCTCGCCGACGGCAAATCAATCAAGGAGCTCGCCGTCGGCACCCAGACCGGCATGACCGTGCTTGCAGTGCAGCGTGGACGGCGCTGGACCTACAGGCCCAAGCCGGGTTTTACTCTCGCCGCAGGGGACAGGATCATTGCGATCGGCCCCGGCGAGGGCGCCGACGAGATGGACAGGATGGTCGGCATGGAAAGGGAGCTGGCCGAGGCCGGTGAGCCGGGCTAAGCCCGGCCATGCAGGAAAAACCACATAGAAAGGAGGGGCCTCGTGCCCAAGAACGTCAGACAACCCGACGGAGCGATCCCCAGGAAGCCGACACTGGGGCAGACGATCGGCGCGACCCTGGCCGGAATGCTCGCCGTCAAGCTCGCAAACTCCGTGCTCACCACCTTGTGGCGGCTCGTGACGCGTGAGGATCCGCCGCAGGTGGACTCGGACGTGGCCGTGCTCAAGAAGGCGTTGTGGATCGGGCTTGTCGGCGCCGCGGCAGGGGCCGCCCGCCAGGCCGCGCGCGATCTCATCAAGCCGCCGACGGCAGGGCCGGCCTAGACACCTGCTGCCGGGCCATCCTCCGGATGCGAATCTCCTGAGAACGGAGCTGGGTTGAGCTACAGGCACGTTGTCGTGACCCGCTTCGGTGGTCCCGAAGTCTTGGAGGTGGTCGAGGATCGGCTTCCCGAGCCCCGCTACGACGAGGTCAGAGTGCGGGTCCTCGCGGCCGGAGTGTCGTTCGGCGACGTGCTCATGCGAGCCGGCGCACTCCCCGAGTCGCCGAAGCCTCCTTTCACGCCCGGTTATGACATCGCCGGCGTCGTCGACAAGCTCGGCGAGGGCGTGGCCTCGCCGGCGCTTGGCCAGATGGTGGTTGCGTTTCCAAAGGATCTTGGCGGGTACGCCGAGTTCGTTTGTGTCCCTGCGCCCCTCCTCGTCCCCGTGCCCGACACCCTGGCTCCTGCTGCCACCGCCGCCGCAGCTCTGAACTACTTCGTCGCCTACCAGATGCTGCACCGGATCGCCAAGGTTCAAGCCGGTCAGAGGATCCTCGTCCACGGGGCCGCCGGCGGCGTGGGAACGGCATTGCTCGAGCTCGGGGCCCTCGCCGGGCTCGAGGTCTACGGCACGGCCTCGAAATCCAAGCACGACCTCGTCACCCAGCTTGGGGCCGTCCCGATCGATTATCGGGAGGAGGACTTCGTCGCGGCCGTGCGCCGGCGCCCAGCGGGGGCTCGGCGGGACGGCAAGAGGACACGTGGTGGCGTCCACGCTGCCTTCGACGCGATCGGAGGAACGAACTTCTGGCGCTCGTACAGGTCTCTTGCCCCCGGCGGCCGCCTCGTTGCCTACGGCGTCTCTCGATCTATCAAGAACGCCCGCCGCAACAGGGCCGTGGCCGTGTCGAGCTTCCTCCTCGTCAAGCTGCTCGGAGCCGCGCCTGCGGGCCGGAGGGCGTTCTTCTACACCGCCGACTCCTTGTCGAAGCGCCATCCACAGTCCTACCGTGAGGACCTGGCCGCCGTGGTTGATCTCCTCAAGCAAGAAAAGATTGCGCCCGTAGTCGCGAAGTCGCTGCCCCTCGAGGAGGCAGCGCAGGCGCATGAGCTGCTCGAGGGTTCGTCCGTGCGGGGAAAGATCGTGCTGGTGTGCGCCGAACCGTGACCCTCGCGCGGAAAAGCGCGTAGCTCCGCCGGAGTGAAGAGCCGGGGAGGGGAGTCGAACCCCTGACCTGCTCATTACGAGTGAGCCGCTCTGCCGACTGAGCTACCCCGGCCTGGACAACGCTTTGGCCCTCGCGACCCTAACGATCTTGGAGCGCTTCGTCGAGAGCGCTGGTGACGAGGTCGACATGCTCGGCGTCGAAAGCAAGCGGCGGGCGGACCTTGAGCACGCTGCCGTGGGGGCCCGTGGTGCCGACGAGCACACCGCACTCGCGCATGCCGTTAGAGATCTTCTCAGCAAGAGCGGGGTTCGGCTCTCGGCCGTCACCGACGAGGGCGACGCCGACAAGCAGTCCCCGCCCGCGCACCTCGCCGATCGAAGGGTGCTTTGCCTTCAGGAGCCGGAGCGCCTCGAGGAGCCGGGCACCCGTTCGCGCCGCACGTCCCGGGAGGCCTTCGTCCTCGAGGACGTCGAGCACCGCAAGTCCCGCCGCGCACGCGACCGGGTTCCCCCCAAAGGTGCTGAAGAACTCCGTCGTGCGAGCGAAGTTGTCTACGACGTCGTGCCTCGTCACGACGGCGGCCACGGGGTGCCCGTTGCCCAACGGCTTGCCGAGGGTGACGATGTCGGGCGCGACATCAACGGCCTGAAAGCCCCAGAGTTGGTTCCCGCCGAACCGCCCAAGGCCCGCCTGAACCTCGTCGGCAACGAACAGCGCTCCGGCGGCGCGCGTACGGCGCACCAAATCGCCGTAGTACTCCTTCGGTGGAACGAGAATGCCGTCGCTTGTGAATCCGGCGTCGAGGTAGACGGCGGCGACGCGAACGTCCCTCTTCTCGAGGGCGTCGACGGCATCGTCGAAGTGGGCAGCGTAGAGCTCTGCCACGCGCGAATCCTCGCGACGATGGATGCCGGCGTAGCCGTCGGGCGCAGGGATGGTCTCGACATGGTGAGGACGGCGACCACCCGTCCACTGCTCCGGCGAGAGGTCGGCGGTGGCCATCGTCACGCCGTGATAGGCGTAGTCGGTGATGATCCCGCCCGAGCCTCCCGTAAACGTAGTCGCAAGTCTCCACGCAAGATCGTTGGCTTCGCTTCCCGAGTTGACAAACATGCAGACGTCGAGCCCGTCGGGCATCGAAGCACACAGCCGTTCTGCAAGCTCCACCGCGTTGCCGTGCAGGTATCGCAGATTGGTATTGAGAGCGCGTGCCTGCTTAGCGATCGCTCCCGTGACCCGCGGGTGGTTGTGGCCGACCACCGGCACGTTGTTGTAGGCGTCGAGATAGGCGCGCCCGTGGATGTCGAAGAGCCAGGGGCCCCCACCCCGAACCAGATGAAGGGGACGCTCATAGCTGAGCGGCGCCAGGGCGGAGCCGAGCACACCCAGTCGTCGCGCCATCAGTTCCTCGGTGTCGGGAATCGGAGGCCGGGCCGCCACGCCGAGGCGCCGGCGCAAGCTTTGGTGCCCGGTTGAGTCAAGCCACGCCAGAAGATCCCACGCCTTGTCAACGTTGCCGGTGATGTATGCCTCGTTCTCGGGAAAAGCGGCGACACGCCATGCAGCAATGGCAACGAGCGCACTGAGCCTGGCCCCAAGCAGTCCGGGCAAGACCGCGACCTCGTCCTCTTCGAGCGGCGTAACCGAGTCGTAGCCGGCGAGCAGGGCGGCGGTAACCTCGAGCGGATCGGAGCGGCCCCCGAGCAGCGACGCCAGCGTTGTAGACAGATCGCAGACGAGCGCGGTGTGGGCGAGGTCGCCGAAATCCACTATGCCGCTCACTCGTCCGTCGTCGTCGAGCAAGACGTTGTCGAGTGAGAGGTCGTTGTGAATCGATTGCGCGCGCAGGGCTGCGAAGCCCGGAGCTACGCCGGCGTCAAAGTTGTCAAGCGTCCTCGACACCAGATCGCGCCGGCGTGCATCGGCGATATGGGGCAGCAAGCGCCGCAGGTCGGCAGCATGCTTCTCGTCCCACAACAGGCGGCGGCCGACCCCCGGATGAAAGAATCCCCGCAGGGCACGCCCGAGACGCGCCAGCGTGACGCCGAAAACATGGATCGCTCGAGTGTCGAGCACAGGCGCTTCAACATGTCTGCCTTCGAGGAACGTGAACAGGCGAACGAAATGCGAAGCTCCGTCCCCTCCCTCGACCGTCGTCCAGTAGCGGCCGTCATCCGCCGGGCAGGGCCTTGCGATCGGGAGCGCCGGATCGGTTGCCTCGATATGAAGCAGCGCCTGTGTCTCGCACTCGACCACGACCTCTGTCTCTGCTGCGTTTGACAGCTTGAGCAGGAAGCTGCCGAGGTGCTCGTCGTCGATCCGGTAGTTCTGATCGCGTTCGCTACCAAGACGAGTTGCGGGTCCTGTGATGCCGAATATTTGCCCGGCGAGCTCCTCGGCCTCGGCAGAGGTGAACCGCGGTGGAGCCGCGACCAGCACATCGCGGTCGTTGGTCATGTATCGGCTGTAACCGCCATTAGTGCCCCGCCGCGCAAATTACCGACGCATTCGAGCGCCCCTGCATCACCGATGGCTGCGTTGCTCGTCGGCAGCGTACCTCCAGGTACGCCGCGCTCCTCGCGCCTTGCCCTCGGCGCGCAGGTGCGCTCTCGGTGCGGGCGTTACTTGCGCGACGGAGCACTAGTCGGCTTGGAGCTCCTCGCCGGAAAGCACAACGTCGGCGAAATGCGCGTGCATCCACTCGAGGTGCTCCCAGCGGCTGTCGATGATTCGTTCGGTATCCCACACCGGCATGTCCTGTTGCTTAATGGTCTGCATCTTGGCGGGGTCGATCTCATACACATCGTCCATGCGCATGACGACTCCGTCGGTGACAGCACGAGGCTCGGGGGCCCGCTGTGCCTTTAGGTTAAAGCCCAACACGATATCGGTCTCCCCTCGTTCTAATCGCCGTCCCCATAGGCCTGATCCAACAGGTACTTCCCCGGGTTCATGACGTTGTTGGGGTCGAGGGCCTTCTTGATCGTCTTCATCACCTCGAAGCCGCCCCCCATCTCCTCGGGAATGAGCTCGACATCGCCTTCACGCGTCGCGCCGTGGCATGCGGTAATTGACCCATTGTACTTGAGCGCAACCTCGGCAATCTCCTTTTTGCAAGCCACCCATGCCGCCCAGTTCGCCTCGTCGAGCTTCTGCTCCCAGATCCCGACATCGATCTCGACCAGGTAGTCACCCCACGGCTTGTAGGCCCCATTGGTGTAGGCGAACATTCCCCA
>JACCZU010000059.1 GCA_013695835.1 Candidatus Aridivita willemsiae | reverse complement strand
GAGGGACGGCTCGCCGAGGGCTTACGACGCGATCCTCTACCTGTCCTTCGGAGGGCCGGAAGGGCCGGAGGAGGTGATGCCCTTCATCGAAAACGTCACGCGCGGGCGCGGCATCCCAAGGCACAGGCTCGAAGAGGTCGCCGAACACTACCACCTCTTCGGCGGCGTGAGCCCCATCAACGCGCAGAATCGCGCCGTTATCGCCGCGCTCGAGGTCGAGCTCGCACGCAACGCCCTCGATCTTCCCGTCTATTGGGGCAACCGCAACTGGCATCCCTTCGTCACGGACGCCGTTATGCAAATGCGCAACGACGGCGTAGGGCGGGCCGCGGCTTTCGTCACCTCTGCCTACAGCTCCTACTCGGCATGCAGGCAGTACCGGGAGGACATCGGCCGGGCGCGGGCCGAGGTCGGTCGGGGCGCACCCAAGATCGACAAGTTGCGCCTCTTCTACAACCACCCAGGCTTCATCGAGCCTCAGGCGGCCACGGTGCGGTCGGCAATTGCGACCGTGGCCCCCGAACGGCGCGCCTCAGCATCGATTGCGTTCACGGCGCACAGCATTCCCGAGTCGATGGCCGGCACAAGCTCCTATGTAGCGCAGCTTGAGGAGGCCTGCCGCCTCGTCGCCGAGCGCGCAGGCGGGCCCGCTCAATGGAAGCTCGTTTATCAGAGCCGAAGCGGTCCTCCAGCGGTCCCATGGCTCGGGCCCGATGTGGCGGAGCATCTCCGGTGGTTGCATCGTGAGGGTGCGACCGACGTCGTGATCTGCCCGATCGGCTTCGTCTCCGACCACCTCGAGGTCCGCTTCGACCTCGATGTCGAAGCTGCGACTGTGGCCGCCGAGCTCGGCCTCAACATGGTCCGCGCCGCCACCGTCGGAGCGGACCCCGCCTATGTTCGCATGATCGCCGAACTGGTCCTCGAGCGCATGGACCCAAGGAGGCCGCGCCTTGCCGCCGGCAACTTCACCGCAAGCCACGACTGCTGCGCTGCCGACTGTTGCCCGGCGCCGGCAGCGCGACCAGGGAGCTGACTGCGGCTCTCGTCCGCCCAGTGTTCTAGCCCGGCAGAGGTCTCGCCGCTATCGAGACGGGCGTCATCTTGCCGAGCGTCTGGAGAGCCGCGCGCGCGTCCCCGCATCGAGGACGACCTTACGGAGCCTGACGGACTGCGGCGTCACCTCGGCACACTCATCCTCTCGGATGAACTCGAGCGCCTGCTCGAGAGACATCTCTCTGTGGGGAATCAATCTCACGAGCTCCTCACTTGTGGCAGAGCGCATGTTGGTGAGCTTCTTCTCCTTGGTCGGGTTTACGTCCATGTCGTCGGAGCGAGAGTTCTCGCCCACGATCATCCCTTCGTAAACCCTGGTGCCGGGGGCCACGAACATGGCCCCGCGCTCCTGGAGGTTGAGCAGCGCGTAGGCGGTCGTCGAGCCACCCCGGTCGGCGACAAGGCTTCCCGTGGGACGCGTCCTGAGATCGCCGTGCCACGGTTCGTATCTGTCAAAGACGTGGTGCATCAGCCCCGTCCCCCGGCTTTCGGTGAGGAACTCGGTGCGAAAGCCGATCAGGGCACGTGCCGGAACGAGGTAGTCCATGCGGACCCAACCGGTTCCGTGGTTGATCAAGTTCTGGAGCCTTCCCTTGCGAAGCGCGATCATCTGTGTGACCACACCCATAAAGTCGTCTGGGACATCGATTGTCAGCCGCTCCACGGGCTCACAGAGCCTGCCGTCGACCTCCTTCGTTACGACTTGGGGCTTACCGACGGTGAGCTCGAAACCCTCTCTCCGCATCATCTCCACGAGGACCGCGAGCTGCAGCTCTCCCCTGCCTTGCACCTCCCAAGCATCGGGCAGCTCGGTGTCGAAGACCCTGATGGAGACGTTTCCAACGAGCTCGGCGTCGAGCCTGCCCCTCACAAGTCTGGCGGTCATCTTGCCGCCCTCCGCACCGGCCAGGGGAGCCGTGTTGATGCCGACCGTCATGGACAAGCTCGGGTCATCGAAGTGGCTAACAGGCAGGGGCCGTGGGTCACCGGCATCGGACAGCGTTTCGCCGATGGTTACGTCAGGAAGCCCGGCGATGGCGATGATCTCCCCCGCCCCCGCAGACACTGCGTCGACTCGGCTCAGGGCCTCGGTTACATAGAGCTCGGTGATCTTTACGGTTTCTATGGTTTCGTCGGCCCGGCACCAAGCAACCGGTTCACCCCGCTTGATGGTTCCGTGGAATATGCGGCAGAGGGCGAGTCTGCC
>JACCZU010000058.1 GCA_013695835.1 Candidatus Aridivita willemsiae | reverse complement strand
ACGTGTCTGCCACCCACCCGCTCGCGTTGTTGATCAAGATGTCAACCGGGCCAAGGTCTCTCTCGGCCGCATCGAAGAGGGCGGCCGGGCTGGCCGGATCGGCAAGGTCGGCCTCGATTGCCATTGCTCGGCCCCCGGCTGAGGAGATGGAACCTACGACGGCGTCTGCGTCTGCGGCGCGTGCGCGCCGGTAATCATCGGGCGTCCCCCCGTCACCGGCGCCGTCGTTCAGACGGAGGTAGCTCAAGACCGCAGCAGCGCCGCGGCCGGCGAGGACGCGTGCCGTCGCAGCCCCGATGCCGTGGTTGGCACCGGTAATGAGCGCGACCCGCCCGGCGAGACCGGTGCCTGAGATTCCCTGCTTCATAAGGTGAGAGGCTAGCTCGCTCGATGGATCCGTTGCGGGGTCCGGCGAGCTCCCTCCATAGCGTGGTCGTTAGTGAGTGCGGAGTACCCACTATCGACCGCACCTCATGGTGCGCCGCTCGATGGCGGCGTCGAGGTCGACCCGCGCGGCCGCCCCAGGGCATCAGATCAGAGGGTCAAGGCAAGTCAAGCAGGATGTTGTGCCCCGCTCCCCCGTCGAGAACCCTGTCACCTGGGCCGCCCATCATCACGTCGCCGCCTCCGCCTCCGAGCAGCCGGTCGGCGCCCGGCTCGCCGTAGAGCACGTCGTTGCCGTCGCCTCCGGCCAGGAGGTCGTCGTCTTCCTGGCCGAGGATGCTGTCGCTGCCCCCGCCGCCATAGACCGCATCGGGGCCGGACGCACACGAGGGATAGATACATTCGTCCCCCGACAGTCTGATGAGGCCGTCCCCCGTGAGGATGTCTGCCCCCGGCCCCCCGCGCACGACATCGGGATCGGGCCCGCCCGAGATGGTGTCGTCCCCCGGCCCCCCAACGCAGAGGTCAGAGGCGACGCGGCCCCGCAACGTGTCGTCGCCCGGCCCGCCGTAGAGCCTGTCACGAGACAACACGCCAGACATGCTGTCGGAGCCGGGGCCCCCATACAAAGTGTCATTCCCCTTCTCGCCGCTCATGACGTCGTGGCCGGGACCGCCGAAGACGGTGTCCACTCCCCCCATGCCAAAGATGGAGTCGTTGCCCAGGCCCCCCACGAACAGGTCATCGCCGAAGTCGGGGGTCGGATAAGAGCGCACCTTGACCCTCGAGGACAAGGTGTCGTTGCCGAGCCCACCCGAGACGGAGTCGTCTCCCTGAAGGGCGAGGAGCGTGTCGTTTCCTGTGCCGCCGCAGATACGGTCGTCGCCGCCCAGACCCGTGATCGTGTCGTGGCCACCGCCGCCGACGATGACGTCGGCCCCGTGGGTGCCGGAGAGCGTGTCATTCCCGCCGGTGCCGGTCACGGTCGGGGCGCGCCCGAAGCAGGTTCCCGGCGCCAGGGTCGCCGCGTTGACGAAGGAGCCCGAGCCCGGGGCGAGCCCCCCTCGTGCTCCGCTCCAGGCGCCGCTAAGGGTTTGGAGCCTGCGGCCGTCCGCCGTCGGGGTCGCCCGGGCACTGCCGGAGCCCGCCGCCGGGGCCGCCTGGGCTATCCGGGACCCGCGGGGAGCCGCCTGGGCGCTGCGATCGTCGGCCGAGACGATAAGTAGCTCGCAAGCGTCGTCGGGGTCGCCGTTCGACTCGCAGACGTCGCCGGCCACGTCGTCCCCGCCGTCGAGGCTGTCGTTGCCGTCATCGCCGTCATCGCCGTCAACGTCTTCGAGCGTGTCGTCGCCGGCACCCCCGGCAAGCGCGTCGGCGCCCTCTCCGCCGGTGAGGATGTCGTTGTTGTCGTCGCCTGCGAGATCGTCGTCGCCGGCGCCGCCGTCGAGGCGGTCGTTGCCGAGCCGACCGATCAGCCTGTCGAGCCCGCCCCCTCCCTTGATCACATCGTCGCCCGGGCCACCGTCGAGCTGATCTGAGCCTCCCGGTGCTGCGCCGTCGCCGAGGAGCACGTCGGCGCCCCCCTCCCCGGCGAGCTCGTCTGTTCCCGAGCCGCCGTCGAGCACGTCGTCGTCGGTTCCCCCGACGATGGTGTCCTGCCCTGTCCCGCCGGCCAGGATGTCGTCCTGAATCCCCCCCATCAAGGTGTCGTTGCCCGAGCCCCCGTTCGCCGTGTCGTCGTTCTTCCCTGCCGCGAGACGGTCGTCACCGGGTCCGCCGGCCATCGTGTCGTGCTCATAGCCGCCGGTGATGGTGTCGTCGCCGTCGTCGCCTGCGATGCTGTCCTCGCCCCTCGAGCCGTCGACGCCGTCGTTGCCTGACCCACCCGTAAGCACGTCGTTGCCCGGCCCCCCGCAGACGAGGTCGGCCCCCCCAGACGCCTCGACGACATCGTGGCCTCCGAGCCCCAGGATGACGTCATCCCCCGAGGTGCCCTCGAGCCGATCCGCAGCGGCCGTGCCCGTAAGCGTGGCCGCTTCCCCGAAGCATGCGTCGGAGCCGAACAGCTCGCTTCGGGAGCCGTCGAGCTTTGCGGAGGCCGCGCCGGGACCCCCGGAGGGCTCGCACGCGCCGAGCACGAGCGCGCCCACAAGCGCCCCGCTCGCTAAACCGTCACGAAACCTCAAATGCCCGCGCGCGTCCATACGTAGCGGTGATCGGAGTAGCGGCAGTCCTCGGGGCGCGCACAGGCGAGGCGGCCCGGCTCGGGTCCCGCCCAGCCCGGATCGTCCGCATAGGCCTCGAGGACCTCGACACCCTCGCTCGCAAAGATGTAATCGATACGGCTGCGCCGAAAACCCGTGCTGCCGTCGCAGAGATCGACCGGAGCGTCGCCTTCGTAGGTCCAGTAGCGACCTGGGGGCACGCCTCTGACGCGGGCCCACTGCCTGACCGCGTCGGTGAAGGCCATGTCGCCGGCCGTCGATGCCGAGGTCATTAGCGTCCACCACTTCTCAGCCGGGCCGCGCTCATAGGGATCGCACTCGCGCTCCTCGGCGACCGCCCTCTTGTTGAAGTCCCCCCCGACCAGGACCGGCCCTTTCTCCTGTGCGAGTGTCTCCCTGAGTTTCACGACGTTTCTCTCTTTGCACAGGTGCGTGGACAGCGCGGGGATGTGAGCGCCTGCGATAGCAAACGACTTTGAGCTGGAGCGCTCTCGGAAGCGAAGCACCGGGGAACGATAGTCGTCGAGGCAGACATCTCCCCATGTCCGTGCCGATAGAGGTTGTGTGGTGGTCATGTTCACCAATGTCTTGGCTTTGATCTCGGTGGAGCCAGAGGCAAACATCTCGAAGTTTGATGCAAAGCTGCGATTCATAAAGCGTTGTATGAGCGACAGCCGCTCGTCGTCGACTTCGTAGAGAATGACAACGTCGGGGACGTAGAGTCTCCCGCTCGCCCCAAGCAGGCGGCTGCGCAGCGCCTCTGCGAGCAACCGCAGATATTGCGGCCTGCGATAGGGAAGCTCTGCCGACTGATTGACCGAGACGTAAACGATCTCGCCAGGAGGAGAGGTTCGTGCACGCGAGCTGGTGTGCCGGGGCGTCGGGCTCCCCCCCGTCGAGCCGCCCCCGGCGCCGGGGTCGTTCGAGCTCGCTGGATTCGCGGACGGCTGTGTGCATCCGATCGTCAGGACCGCGGCGCACACCATGGGCAGGCTAGCCCGCCGCCGAAGGGAGGTGGCCTTCAGTCGGGGCCGGGTGAGTATCACGCCAAGGCAACGCCGAGGCGTTCGCAGGCGGCAGCCTCGAGCCGTCCCATGCCGCGCCGCATAGCAACCTCCATAACCTCGTCGGAAACTTTGGGCGCCAACGCCTCCGGCTCGGATGCAGCCATCCTCTTCCGGCGCGCCGCGTTCCATTGCTCGAAAGGACCCCATACGGCCATGGTGAACGCAGGATCGTACATGTTTATGAACAGGACCTTGCCGTCAGGTGAAAAACACGGCCCTGAAAGCTCCGAGTCGTTGGTCGTGTTGCGGGCGAACTCGTAGGCCACTCCCTCAGGAGTGATGCCCATGAGACGGTCGAAGGCGATGCCGTCCTCGACGAACCACAAGTCTCCCCACGGCGTCATGACGAGGTTGTCGGGTTTTTGCATCTCGGTCTTGTCGGCGGGCTCAAAGAACAGCTCGAGCTTGGCCTGGGCGGGTGTGTAGCGCCATACCTGCCCGAGCTCGCCGGGCCCTCCCGACGTGTCTGGGAACCAGAAAGCGCCGTCTGCAAAGACCGCCCCCTCGATGCGCCTGAAGGCGATCGCGTCGCCGGCAACTGCGCCTGCGTGCGGACTGTCGGGATCGACGTCGACCCACCCAACCCTCGCGGCGCGCCCTCCGTCTGCCTCGCCGGGGCCGCCCTCGAGCCTCATCGCCTGAAGGCGCCCGCCCTCGAGCAGCGCCCCCGGCCTCCGGCCGCGGTCATCGGGGATGTATCTGTAGACGAAGCTCTCCGGCGGATCGTCCTCGGTTAGGTAGGCGATGCCGGTGGCGGGATCGATGCCGACCGCCTCGTGCGAGAACCGGCCCATGGCCCTGATGGGAGTCCGGGAGAGGTCGTTCTCCGGATCATCGGGCATGGCCTCGAAGACGTACCCATGCCCGCCGTACTTGGACTCCTCGCAGGTGAGCCACGTGTCCCAGGGTGTGCGGCCCCCCGCGCAGTTGCGGCGCGTTCCCGACGAGATGGTGAACTCGCGCACATTGGCGAGCTCGGGGGAGACGACCACACCGGTAACGCCTCCGCCCTCATCCTTGTCGAACGGGTTGCGACCTTGAACGGGGATGGGATCGAACGGCGTCTGCTCGTGGTTACGGACGAGCAGGGTTGCACCACCCCCGTAGGGCAGCGCCGTCATGCCGTCGTGGTGTCCGGGAATGTAGATCGGCCCGGGAAAGATCTTTCCACTGCTCGACAGGACCCTCTGGTTGAACCCCTTCGGGAGCGCGAGGAGCCCGTCGGAGGAGGACGACGAAGAAGCGGCCACGCCCCCTCCGGGCGGGGCGGCCTCGCACGCGACCGCGAGTGAGCCGGCCGCCGCAGCGGCGAGCGCGCCCGTGCCCGAGCGCATAAATCGGCGCCGGGACATCTTCGGTTTGTGGCGCGGAGCACGGGCGCTCACAGCATTGCCTTTCTTGCGTCGACGCCCGAGAAACGGACGCTCACCGGCTCTTTAGCCTAAGGGCCGGAACCCGCTTACTGAGGTATTGCAACGGCAACAAGGACCCGGTCCGACTCTCCCGTGCCGGGCTCTACAGCGACGAGTCGCAAACGGGCGCCTTGAGCACTCACCCCACCAGCGGGCACCAAGGCTTCACCGGCGCCGCATGACGGTCGACCCGACGAAAAGGATCAAGCCCAGCGTGACGAGGTAGAGGCCGGGCGCTATGTGAGTCTCGATTGCGGAATTCCCAAGCATCCCAATAGCCCTCCCAACGTCTCGATAGGCATACGCGAAGAGGCCCACATAGATGAGCAGTGCCCCCGCTGCCACCGCCAGCTCGAGTCGACGGCTGTGTACAGTCTCGCTCGATGCCAGCAGCTTGAAGAGCACCACAAGGAGGATCACTAGGCTCACGGCACCTGCAGCGTCCTAGATGCTCCCTCTAATGCTCCACAGCACCATGTAACGGCTGCCCAGACTGAACCAAGGGAGCAATGAACCTATTAGCAACAATAGAGCCGCCCCAGCCTGAATGAGCGTCCTCGGCCGGGTGGCCGGCCAGGGCCCAGCCCATCAACGTCCCAACTTGACCAGTCGGTCCCATCATGGGCCCCCTCTGATTCGGGCTCAGGCCGAACCCTAGGGAGCCGACCATACACCCCGGTTTCCACGAGTGCCCAAAACGGCAAGGGGGGGCCGGTCGACGGACCCGGCCCCCCTCAGTTGGCCAAGAGCTGCGTGTTCCCTTCTACTCGGAGGCGCGCAGGGCGTCGACGATCCCATGGCCGTAAAAGCCGTTGAACTCCGGAGAGCCCGCGCAGAAAGCGTCGAAGTCCTCAGCCGGCAGGTCGGGGTCCGGGTAGTGATAGAGACGAGGTGTCGGACATGCGCGATCCGTGGCCGAGAGCTTCAGGACGCGCCTCACCTTCCGCGGCTCGAGCGTGACGCCGCCGTGGTCGGCGTCTGGAACGCCGCGCGCGCTCACAATCAGGGCCGCCACCCCGGCCGCGTGGGGCGAGGCCATCGAGGTTCCCTGAATCCACTGGTAGTAACCGCACACGCCGTCGTTGCAGTTGCGAACGACGAAGCGCGTGAGGGAGTTGCCGTCCTCATCCAGCTCTTCGTTCGCCCGCGCGACGCTCTCCGGATAGGGGGCGAGGATGCGATTCTCCACGGCGTCGAACTGCTGCGTGCCGAAGTACTCTCGCCTGTCGCCGCCCGGGGCCGCTACGGTCGACTGCTCGACGCCGTAGTTGGAGTAGTAGGCCTTGCGCTTGGTCGGACCAATCGAGTTGACCGACATCACGTGCTTGCCCTCGGTCGGCAGGTCGAGGCAAGAGTTGTCCACGTCTCTTGGATAGGCAGCGTCGGGGGGGAAGTCCGGGCTTGTGTCGTCAAAAGTGGGATTGCCGAGGTCCGTGTCGTCGTTGCCAGAAGCGGCGACAAGCGTTACGCCGCGGTCGTGCGCGTAGTCAAGCGCACGCTGGGTCGCCGCGATGATCGTGGCCTGCTCCATCTGGGCCTCGGGCGAGTCCGCTGGATTGTCGGTGCAGTTGTAGAGCCATGGATCGGTGTAGAAGCTCATGTTGGCGACGTCGACACCGATGTCGCCGGCATAGGTGAAGGCGTTGACGGTTTCCTGAAGGAAGAAGTAGCCCGAGTCCTGTCCCGCCCTGAGGTTTACGAGCCTCACCTTGGGCGCGACGCCGGCCATGCCGAGGCCGTTGAGCGGAGAAGCCACCGTGCCCGCGACGTGGGTGCCGTGACTGTTCTCGTCGACGTTGGGGGCGTCCGAGCACGACTGGTCGGGCTCGTCCTCACAGGGACCGTCTATGAGCGGGATGTCGGTTGTGAAGTTGCGGCTGAGGCGATTCGAGAAGTTCGGGGCGATGTCGGGATGGTTACCATCGATACCGGTATCGATGATTCCGACGAGCACGCTCCTCTTGCCCTTGTTCACTGCATAGGAGCCCCTTGCGGTGGCGTGAATCATCTTCATGTCCCACTGGAGTCCCGACAACGGGTCGCCCTCGCCGGCGGCTGCAGCCGATCTGGCCCCCGATGCCGCAACCGCGCGCGCGGGCCCCTTGGCACCCTCGGTCTCAACGTCCATCGGCTTCGGACGCACGGCGTGTAGCTTCGGCGAGTGGCCTATCGGACGATGGCGCGCCGCACCGTAAAGCACCTGGCTGCGCGACACCGCGCTCAGGAAGTTCGGGTTACGCGTCTTTACGGTGGCGAGACCGACCTTACGATTGATTTCGACGACCTGTCCGCCGGCCCTTGCAACGGCCGCGCCTCCAGCGCGCGCAGATGCCTTTGCCTTGTAAAGAACGACGTAGCGCCGCACGGGTCCCTTGCCGGCCGATGCGTTGCCGATCGCGGGAACAACAAGCGCCGCAAACAGCATCGAGACAAGCGCGATCAACATTGGCTTGCGCATGGAACCGCCTCCCTTAGCTCAGGACCTCTCCCAGTTTGGTCCGGCGTGAGGATGCTACTCGTTAACGGGAGAGGACGCACGCTCGGCGCCAACCGGCGGCTACGGAGCGGTCGCCGGCAATGGGCTCTCGGCTGCGGGCACGAGGCGGGCGAGCGCCACCAGAGTGGCTTCCATTGTGAGCGTCGGGTTTGCGTTTTTCGCCAGGGCGTTCGGGGCGTCGGCACAGCGGTGCATTGCCTCGACGAGGGCCCTCGAAGAGACCTCTGAGGCCGCCCATTTTTCCACTGCACCGGCGTGGTCGACGTTGGCGACTGAGCCCCCTGGCCCCGCGCGCGCGGTAAGCACGTCACGGTAAAAAGAACCCAAGGCCTCGAGGGCTTCGATGAGTACCTCTTCCTCCGCGCGCCTCAGCTCGCGCTTGTGCCGCCGGGCGAGCGCGCTGCGGAGCGTGGCCGTTCCCCGCCCGTCGCCGAGGGACTCGGCAAGCTCTTCGACTTCTTCTTTCTGCGCGCGCGCCCTCGCCTTCGATGCCGCAGACGCCTCGGTCATGACCTCGGCCGCAGCATCGAGCGCGTCCACCGGCGAGACAAGACGCGCCCCCATGCCGGCAAAGAGCCTCCACCTCCTCCCCGCTTCAGGGTCGAGCCCGAGACCTGCCGCCCGGTCGAGGTCGCCGCCGGCGAGACGGGCCGCCCACGCCGCCTCTACGGGGGGTGCGCCCCGGCGTTCAAGCCAGGCCACCACCTCACCCTCCGCCACGGCCTCGAGGCGCAGGGCCCTGCAGCGCGACCTCACCGTTTCGAGAAGCTCGTCCTCCTGGTCGCAAAGCAGGATGAACACCGTGTCGAGGGGAGGCTCTTCGAGGGTCTTCAAGAGGGCGTTTTGAGCCTGGGGATTCATCCGCTCCGCCTCTTCGATGACGAAGACCTTGCGACCGCCTTCGAACGGCGAGCGCAGCGCCTCGGGGATCACAATCGTCCTTATGACCTCCACCGAGATAATCGGCCCCTCGGGGGCGATGTGATGGATGTCGAGATAGCTGCGCCTTGCGATCCGCAGGCAGACCCCGCAGCGGCCGCAGCCGAGTCCGGGGAGCTCCCTGCAGGTGAGCGCGGCCGCCATGGCGAGTGCGACCTGCATCTTGCCGGCGCCGCGGGGGCCGAGCAGCACCCACGCGTGGGCGGCCGCGCCTGCGGATATAGCAGCAGAGGCAGCGGCCGTGGCGGGCCCGTCCGGCACCGAATCCCACACCGCGCCCTCCTCATGAGGATCGGCCTTGCCCCTCATCGGGGAACGGGCCCCGGCTCGGGGGCGAGCTCGCCGGGCACGACAAGGGTGGGAGGCTCCGCCCCCCTGCGGCGCTCATAGACGGCGACGACATCGGCATGGACCTCCGCCACAGAGCGGGAGCCGTCGAGCACGACGAAGCGGTTCGGGGACTCATGCGCAAGCGCAAGGTAGGCATGCGCCACCCGTTCTTGGAAGCCGCCCCCCTCGCGCTCGATCCGGTCGGGCTCGGCCCCGGCTCGCTCGAGGCCGGTGGCGGCGTCGATCTCCATGTAAAGCACGAGATCGGGGAGCAGCCCGCCGGTCGCCCATTCACTTATGCCGTAGATGGCTTCGAGACCGAGACCGCGCGCGAGTCCCTGGTAGGCGAGCGAAGAGTCGACGAAGCGGTCGGAAACGACGGTCTTGCCGGCGGCAAGCGCCGGCTCGATGATCTCGGCGACGTGCTGGGAGCGGTCGGCGGCGTAGAGCAGCGCCTCGGTGCGCGCATCCATCCCCAACTGCTCAGGATCGAGCAGCACCTCCCTTATCCGCCGGCCGATAGCCGTCCCCCCCGGCTCCTTGGTGGTGACCACATCCTCGCCGTGCGCTCGAAGCCACCCTGCGAACGCCGTCATCTGCGTGGTCTTTCCTGCGCCGTCGCCGCCCTCGAAGACGATGAAGTAACCGCGCTTGGGGCGCGGGGCAGCGGCCTCGCCCGCCCGCCTGTCCCTTATGGCACGGGTGGAAAGGACCCCGCCGCCGAGCGCGAGGAGCCCGGCCAGCCACAGCGTCGTGCGGCTTCCAGGAAGATCGAGCACACCGCCGGCGAGACTGATCTCGTGGTCGCCGATCGCCCCAGCCACGAACGGGAACAGCCCGAGACCGACCAGTATGCCGAGGCGAATGACGGTGTAGACGGCGCTGAAGGTCCGCCCCTTGAGCTCGTCCGACGTGGCCTGATGCATGAGCGTGTAGCCGGTCGAGTAGCCGACGCCGCCGCAGAAGCCGATGATGAGCGCGGTCGGAAGCGCCTGGTCGAGGCTCCCCACCCCGCCGAGAACCAGCAACCCGAGCGCAGCGAGCACAACTGCGGAGGAAAACAGCACGTCCCGCTGAATCCATCTCCCGAGCGCGGCAGCAGCGAGCAGGCCGGCGATCATCCCGGTCCCAAAGAACCCGGTCAAGAACCCGAAGCCCCGGTCCCCGGCACCCAGGACCTGCTCGACGAACACCACCCCGAGGGAAAAGACACCCCCCGCCGCCACGAAGGTGAAGGCGATGCCCACAAGCCACGGGCGCACCTGTTTGTGATCGCGGACGAATAAGAGGCCGTCGATGAGGTCTCGTTTCGCCTCGGTCCAGTCGAGGGGGCGCGCCGTCCTTTGGGACGCAGGCATTGCCACGATTGAGATCATGACGGCCGAAAAGGCAAAGGTCAGTGAGTCGACCCACAGGGCGAGCGATACCTCGTTGCCCTCGAGCGCCCCGAAGATGGGAATGCGCGCCGCCAGAAAGGCGGCCAGGGTGGCGAGCGAGGCGAACACTATCGAGGCCACTGGCCAGGGCCCGTAGACGGCCATGAGGGTGAGCGAGTTCGCGTGCTGAAGGTGACCGGCCGGCACGAAGTGGGGAAGGGATGCGTCCTTTGCAGGCCCCCACACGAGGGTCAGGCTCTCAAGGAGCACAGAGGCGAAGAGAAGATAGGGCAGGCCTGGGACGAACGGAAGCGAAAGCACGATCACCCCCCGCATCACGTCCGCGATGATCATCGTCTTCTTCCTGTCCCAGCGGTCCACAACAACGCCGGCCACAGGCCCCACGAGGAAGCCGGGGAGGACGCGCGCGGTCATGACCAGCCCGACCCCCGCGTAACCGGCCCGGTCCTTTGCAAGGATGGCGAGGGCGATGACACCGATCCAGTCGCCGAGGCTCGAGACCGCCTGCGCAAGAAAGAAGCGGAGGAAGTCGCGGTCCCTCAAAAGCGTCAGGTAAGAGGTCTTCTTCTCAGAGTCCAGCGCCCCAAGCTCAGCGGGTGGCTGTGCTGCCTGTTGGATCCGATCCCTCCTAACGTCGCCCTCTAGCTCATCTTAAGGAACGATGCGCTGCAACGCTGTGAGCCGCCCAAGCCCGCTCGGCCGGGCCGCAAGAGAAAATGGGCCCGCTCGGCGGGGTCGCGAGGAGAAAACGGGCACGGCTCAGCGAGGCCGCAGGGAAGAAGACGGCGGCGTCAGGGAGACGCTGCCGGCGCCTTCTTTGTGGTCCTCTTGCGGGGGGTCTTCTTCACACTCGACTTGCGGGCCCCCGACGACTTGCTCGATTTCTTTTTGATGTACTTGCACTCCGGGTAGTTCGAGCAGCCCGTGAACGGGCCGAAGCGGCCCCGTTTCTCGACGAGGGGGGAGCCACAGTCGGGGCAGGTCTCACCCGTCTCCTTGGGCGGCTCCTTCTTGATGTATTTGCACTGAGGGTAGTTCGAGCATCCGACGAACGGGCCGAAGCGGCCGCTCTTGGCCACGAGCTCGGAGCCGCAATCGGGGCAGGGCTCACCGGTTCCCTCCGGATCCGCAAGGGGCTCGCCGTCGGCGTCGAGCTGCTGCGACCACTTGCAGTCGTCGGGCCATCCCGTGCAGGACAGAAACCACAACCCGTGCTTGCCGAACTTCTGGATGACCGGCCTGCCGCACTCGGGACACGTCTTGTCCGTCGGCCGCTCGGGCCTGGTCATCTTGTCTTTCTGCTCGTCGACCTGGTCGGTGAAGGATTCGAAGAATCGGCGGACGACAGGGACCATCTTCTTGGCGCCCTCGGCGATCTCATCGAGGTCCTCTTCCATGCGCGCGGTGAAATCCGAGTCGACGACCTCGGCGAAGTGGTTCTCAAGGAGCTCTATGACAACCTCGCCCCTCTGCGTCGGCCACAGTCGCCTGCTCTCGGTGCGAACGTAGTCGCGGTCACCAAGCAGCTTGACCGTCGGTGCATAGGTCGACGGCCTGCCGATGCCGACTCGCTCCATCTCCTTAACGAGCGTTGCTTCGGTGTACCTGGGGGGCGGCTGGGTGAAGTGTTGAGCAGACTCAAGGGCATCGAGGCGCAAGACATCGCCCTCCGAGACCTCGGGCAGCAAGCCTTCGACCTCGTCGCCGTCGTCATCGGAGCGTTCGAGGTAGACCCTCATATAACCGTCGAACTTCACGACTTGCCCGGTCGCCCGGAAGGTCACGCCGTTCGATTCGATGTCGATGGCGGTCTTGTCATAGACCGCATCGGCCATCTGGCACGCGATCGTGCGCTGCCAGATGATGGCGTAGAGAGCGCGTTCGTCTTTGCCCATTGCCGGCGGGAGATCATCGGGCAGGGTCGCGGCAACCGAAGGCCGCACCGCCTCGTGCGCTTCCTGCGCCCCCTTCGCCTTGGCTGTGAAGGTACGCGCCTCGTAGTACTTGGCCCCGAATTGCTCTTTGACGAGGGCCCGGATGTCACCCAGCGCATCGTTGGAGAGATTCGTCGAGTCGGTGCGCATGTACGTGATGTGGCCCGCCTCGTAGAGGTTCTGCGCGAGCTTCATCGTCTTCCACGCCGGGAAACCAAGTTTGCTCGAAGCCGCCTGCTGAAGCGTTGAGGTCTTGAATGGGGCGGGCGGTTTCCTGATCCGCTCGGACTTGCGAACCGAGATCACGGTCCACGGGCCGGGCCGCACGCGCTCCTCGAGAGCCCGGGCCGCTTCCTCTGCGCCGAGAGCAAACTTGTCTTTCTCGCCAACCGGATAGCTCGCGGCAAGGGAGGCGTCCTCACCGGTTACAAGCGAGGCAGTGACGTCCCAGTACTCGACGGCGTTGAAAGCCCGGATCTCCCGCTCCCTAAGCACGACCAGATGCAGAGCTGCGCTTTGTACCCGCCCGGCCGACAGATTTGGGCCAACCGTGCGCCACAACAGCGGCGAGAGCTTGTAGCCGACGATCCGATCGACCGCGCGCCGCGCCTGCTGAGCGTCGATCAGGTCCATATTGAGGGCGCGCGGGTGCTCGAACGCCTCGGTCACCGCCCGCTTGGTGATCTCGTTGAAAGCGACCCTGCGGGTGACCTCGGGCTTGAGCCTCACCAGCTCGGCGACGTGCCACGCGATGGCCTCGCCTTCACGGTCGGGGTCGGGGGCCAGCCACACCGTCTCGGCGGTCTTCGCCGCAGCCCGGATGGCAGTGACGGCCTTTCTCGCCGAAGGGCGCTTGATCGGCTCATATTGAATGTCCACCCCGCCGTTCACGTCGATGGCGAAGCTCGACTTGGGGAGGTCACGGACGTGACCCATGGAGGCCAGGACCTTGAAGTCCTTGCCCATGTACTTTTCGATCGTCTTGGCCTTGGCCGGCGATTCGACGATCACAAGGTTCTTTGCCACTCAACTCCTCACGTGGGGGGCTCTACCCCCGGGAGCCTGTTCAACGCAGGCCCCACCGTCTCTGTTCCCGGGCGGCGCAGCCTGGATGCCCGTCTCTCACCCGGGGGCTTCGTCCTACGTGCTCCCGGCCTTGAGCAGCAGTGCAAGCACTGCGCCCTTCGTCCCCCTCACTCTGCGGTCCCGCCCTCACACCCCCATGAGACGTTGTGGATGCCCCCGGGGTTGCGTTTATCGACCAAGAACTCGCTTAATTCCAGATCCTTACACCACGGTGGACGCTAGCATCGGCGGCTCATGAACGCCATAACCGGTCTCATGGAACGGTGGGTCACCGACTACGGCTACGCCGCCACCTTCCTGCTCATGCTCGCCGAGTCCGCCTGCATCCCCTTCCCGAGCGAGGTGACGATGGTCCTCGGCGGCTTCTATGCGGCCTCGGGCAGGCTCAACTTCTTCTGGGTCGGAGCCGCCGGCGTCCTCGGCAACCTCGTCGGGTCGTGGATCGCCTACGCGGTCGGGCGCACGACGGGGCGCGCGCTCCTCGATCGCTATGGCAAGTACATCCTGATCCGCAGCCACGACATCGATCGGGCCGAGGTCTGGTGGGACAAGCACGGCGAGGCGGCGGTTTTCGTCAGCAGGCTGCTGCCCGTAATTCGGACCTTCATCTCGCTGCCTGCCGGCATTGCTCGCATGCCCTTCGGGAAGTTCACCGTCTATACCTTTCTCGGTGTCATCCCCTGGACCTACGCCCTCACATACCTCGGCTACGTGGTCCGCGACAACTACGAAGTTGCCCTGTCCTACTTTGATCTCCCGACCCTGATCATCGGGGCGGCGATCGCCGCCGCCGCCGCCGTCTGGTTCGTGCGCAGGAGGCGCTCGGCGAGCATCGAACCGTGAGCGAAGCGCGCTACGCGGAGGGAAACCCCGTGGGACTAGGCACGTGCCGCCCTCCACGCCTCCCGAAGCTTGGTCTGCTTGTGGGTCTGGAGGATGGCGCCCGTGTAGAGGCGGCCGGTCAGCGGGATCAAAAGAGCGATGGACGCCACCATCAGGGCGACCGAGAGGGCGATCTCCCACGCAGCGGCCTCGGCGGCGGCGATCCTTACCGGCATTATGAGCGGTGCCACCAGAGGGACAAGGGAACCGATCACCGCCGGCAGACCGTCCGGGTTGGGAAGCGTCTGCACGGCAAGAACGAACGAGGCGATGAGAATGAAGGTCATGGGCGAGGCCGTGTTCTGAACCTCTTCTTGCCTCGAGGCGAGTGCTCCGGCGGCAGCGAAGAGGGCGAAGCCGAGCACGAACCAGCCGAGCACGATCGCAATGGTCCCAACGGCGGCACCGGGGAGGTCGACGGTGCCGGTGAGCAGCGCTACGCCGAGCCCAACCACCCCGAACAGCAACAATTGCACCAGGCTGAGGAGCCCGATGCCGAGGATCTTGCCTGCCATGAGCTGGGCCGGCCTGAGCTTGGACAAAAGGACCTCGACGACGCGCGACGACTTCTCCTCGACGACCCCCATGGACACCCAGTATCCGTAGGCGATCATCTGGATGTAGAGAAGAAAGACACCGACGCCCGCAATGAGCGTGAGCGTCTCCCGCTGCGGGTCGGGGGGATTGACCGGCGTAGTGGCGACGGGAGCAGGGTCGAGAACTTGCGCGAGCTCGCCCTTGGGGATGCCCTCGGAACGGGCCAGGTCACGCAGCCTCAGCTCCCGGGCCCGGCCCTGGACCAGGGCGCCAAGCTCCCCCGCCACCTCGGACTCGACCACGAGGCGGTCGCCGTCCACAAGCGCGGCCTGCAACTCGCCGGCGGCAACCGCCTCTCGTGGAGCGGCGGCGTCGTCGAGGGGGCGGAGGCTGACCTTGACGTCCTCGCCTCCCTCGGCAAGCAGCTCTCCAAGGGGCTCGGAGTCTGCCCCGACGACACCGACCTCGAACTCGGCAGGCCCGCCTTCGATGAGGCGCGGAATCAGGCTGCCGGCCAGGATGATCACGACCGTGATAGCGGTTGAGACCAAAAACCCCTTGTCCCGCAACCGCTGGCCGATCTCTCGGCGGGACACGAGACCTACCGCGGCAAGGTTGCCGATCACCCGGCCACCGCTTCCCTGAAGAGCTCGGCGAGGGTCGGCTGCTCCAACGAGAAGTGCGTCACGGGCCCGCCGGAGCGCGCTCCGTCGAGCACGTCGGCCGGATCGGCGCCGCCTCCGAGCTCGAGGACCACAGCGCGCTCCGTCTTGTCCACAAAGGCCACGCCGGGAACCCCAGCGGCGCGGTCAAGTGCCTGCGGCACGCCTTCGACCCGCACCAGCCGCCGTCCTTCACGGGTCCGGAGCTCCTCGACGGTGCCGGCCGCCACCAGACGCCCCTTGTTGATGATTACGACCGAGTGGCACAACCGCTCGACGAGCTCGAGAGATGACTCGAGAAAACGACGGCGGCGCCCGACGCAACTTGGTCGCTCAAGACCGAGCTCATGACATCGACGCCCACCGGGTCGAGGCCGGAGAAGGGCTCGTCGAGCACGAGCAGATCCGGCGCATGCACGAGAGCGCCGGCCAGCTGCACGCGCTGCTGGTTGCCGAGAGAGAGCTCCTCGACCCGGTCCTGGGCCCGCTCATCGAGGCCGAACCTTGCGATCCAAGACTCGGCCGCCCGGCGCGCGTCCGCCTCTTGCATACCTGTGATCCTTGCCAGATAGACGAGATGCTCGTGAACGCGCATCTTCGGGTAGAGGGATGCAGTCGCCCGGGCTCATATCGGCTACATGCCCGAGGAGAGGGGCGCCATCGGAACCTCTCCGGCGTCGGCTCTCTGCAGCCCGAGGACGATGCGCATCGCAGTCGTCTTGCCTGCGCCGTTGGGGCCGACGAAGCCGACCATGGTCCTCTCCGGAACGGAGAAGGACAGCCGGTCGAGCGCCACCACCTCCCCATAGCTGCGGGACACGCCATCAAGCTCGAGCATGGCGGGACCTTAGCCGCCCCCGTCTGCGGACGATTCGCCCCCTGGAGCAGCGGCCGACCATTGTTCACGAAGAATTCCCATATAGACCCAGTCACGGTAGGCGCCGTCGATCCAAACCTGCTGGCGC
>JACCZU010000020.1 GCA_013695835.1 Candidatus Aridivita willemsiae | reverse complement strand
GTCGCGTCGGGGGCCTGCACTGCATTCTGCGTCGAGGCTTGAGCAGCCTCCTCGGTGTCCTGCGTCATCGAAATGGGGTTCCTCCTCATCAAAGATTGCTCCCGGAGGGGAGCCGCGAAAGTATACGGGGGCCGGGCGCGCCGCTCGAACAACAGCTCTGCCGTCCGAGAGCCGCAGGCTAAAGCTTCTGGGAATGCCTGCCGAGGCACAAGGGTAGAAGGGGCCTGAACTCTCCCTGAGAAAGGCGAACTCGTCGCGAGGCGGGGGCGCAAAGCCATGGGGCCTCGCCGAGGTAGCCCAGCTACCGAAAGGTTGAGGCCATGTCGTTTGGAGTGACCCGTTTCAACAGCAAGCCCGTGGGCGCGTCGACGGCGCTCGCGATGGTTGCCGCTCTAGTCGTTCCCCTGTCGGGAACGGCCGTGGCCGGCCACGTCGCGACCGTGACGGTCACGCCGGCCACTACGGTAGTTGCCGCCGAACAGTGCGAGCCGATCGTGGTGCAGACCACGGGGGGAACGAGCCCCACGAACGCCCTCGTCGACGTCGAGGTGCGCAGCACCAAGATCATCCTGAACGAGTCCGCTGCAGATGTGCAATTCTGTGACCCGAGTGCCGCGCCGGGCGTTGTCAACCCCGTGCTGATCGATCCGACCACCGGAGACCTCGGCCCCGGCCCGATCGAGTCCGACGGGACCATCGGGGGCGAGGAAACGACTATTGGGGATCCGACCATCCTCGGCAATGGGATCCTCACCTTTGGGATTCAGTCTCCCCTTGACGCGGCCGAGTTCGACTTTCTCGTGTTCGTCGAGGAGGGCGCGGGCGACGACGACCCCAATGGGTCCGAGCCCAGGTTCGGCACAGACGAGAGGCTGGGGAGCGGCGACCCGATCGAGGGCGCCGCAGAGACGGTGACGTCCGTCAACTGCTCGCCCCAGAACGACCTCCTCCCGGGGGGCTCGGTCCACAACTTCCGGTGCGTCGCCGGCGACCTCGCGGGTGCGGGCGTCACCGGCGCTTTGATCGCCTTCGACGTCGTCGAGGGCCCGAATGCCGAGGAGGTCGAGACGACGTCCTGTGGCGTCACCGACGCCGACGGTACGGCGCGCTGCAGCTACACGGACGCCACCGGCGCGGTCTCGCCGCCGGGAACCGACACCATCGTCGGCTTCGTAGACCTGAACCCGGCAACTTCCGGCCCCGAGGTGGGCGCACCGCGGGACCGCATCCACGCACAGTTCCTCGGAGCGGCGGCCACGATCAAAAGGGTCAAGTCGCGGCTCACGTTAGAGAAGCGGTTCAAGGGGCGCGTGCGCGCCGGCAAGAGCGTCTGCAAGAAGAAGCGCAAGGTCGTCCTGAAGAAGGTCAAGAAGGGGCGCGACCGTACGGTCGGCCGGGACAAGACCAATCGCAGGGGCGTGTACAAGATCTTCAAGCGTCGCGCCAAGGGCCGCTACTACACCAAGATGAAGCACCGTGAGGTGGCCAAGAACGGCAACATCATCAACTGCACCAAGGCCAGGTCCAAGACCGTGAAACGGCGCCGCCGCTAGTCACCGCCCGAATGAACTGACCCTTCGGAACAACGAGGAGGGCTGGGCTATGCCGCCCGGCCCTCCTCGTGCGCGCCCCCCAGAAGTGGTCTTGAGCATCTCTCTCACACAGCCAGCTGCGTCCAATCGCCCTCGAGCGCGAGCGGCAGCGGCAACGGCTCCGCGCCGTCCTCCACGCTGTGGTCGTGGTCCGCATACATTCCCTCCACGGCCCGGTAGTCGTGGCGATCGGGCTGTGCCTGGTCGACCGGCGTGGTCATGCACGAACCGGCGCCGTAGGGGCGGTGCCATAGCCCGAGCACATGGCCCAGCTCGTGGCAGATCAAGGCCTTCATCACTCTGACGGTGCAGCACCCCTTGGTGTCGATCCGGATGGTGGCCGTGACCGCATGGCCGGTTGCCGCGTCGCCCTCGGTCCACGGTGCCGCCCGCGCGTCGTCGCGCGACCACCCGTACGGGTAGGTGCAGATCCGGACCTGTCCTCGCTCCTTCGGCTGCGGGCAGGCGCGCCGGATGGCCGCTCCGTTGCGCGCGGGCGTGACGTCGAGGTGGACGCCGCGCGCCCCCTCCCACAGCGAAGCCCCCGTGGCCACGTCGGTCCGGACGGTCGAGTCCAGGATCTCCATCCTCACCCTCGGGCCGTCGTGCACGAAGCGGTAGCCGGTCCCGTGGTGGGCGGCCGCCGGTCCCGCTATAACCACAGAGGCGAGCATCGCAACCGCAGCCAGGGCCGCAGCGGCAATGAGCCTCGACCCGCGCCCTTGCGTCGCCCGCCCAGGCTCGAGTTCTCTCCAGCCGATCGCTCGCCTCGCCGCTTCCGCCATTTTCGACCACTCTCTGTAGTTTGCGATTACTAGATGTCATGGGACTGTTTACAGAGAGTAACAGGGAACTGCCAAAAAGTCCCAGAAAAGGAAGAAAGAAGCGGGACCCCTCACTTTCCGGTATACCGACTACGTAAGGTGAGGGGAAAGCAAGGACTTGGGCATCTTTCGAACGCGTAGCGTCATCAGACCAAGCATGGGATCCCTTGAGGGCGCGGGTCAGCGTGGTGGAATGGAGCCCGTGGACGACCGCGGGCTCCTCCAGGAGCAGATCATCTACTACAGGTCGCGCGCGCCCACCTACGACGTCACCTCGGCGCTTCCGGGCGACCGGCTTGCGGCCTACGGGGCGGAGCTCGAGGCGAAACTGCGCAGCTTGGGCTGGGAGGTGGAGGTTCACACGGCGGGGCCCTTCTTGTGGGCGGCCGGGACGCCACGCGCCCGGCTCGCCGATTAGACATCGGTGCGCCGGCCGTCCTGCTCGGGTCAGGCGCCCTTCGCCTCGGCCCAGTTCCGCCCCCACGACAGGTCGACCGCAAGTGGGACCTTCATCTCGGCGACGCCCGTCATGGCGTCGGTCACGAGGTCAGAAGCGCCTGAGCGTTCGGCCGCCGGGACCTCGAAGACGAGCTCGTCGTGGACCGTGAGGATCATCTCGGTGTCGAGGTCGGCCGCGCGCAGGCGGCGCTCGACCTCGATCATCGCCAGCTTCATTATGTCGGCCGCTGAGCCCTGGATCGGGGCATTGAGGGCCTGGCGCTCCCCAATGGCCCGAACGCGCGGGTTGCCGCTGCCGAGTTCGGGCAAGTAGCGGCGCCGCCCAAACATCGTCGTGGTGAAGCCGTCAGCGTGCGCCTGCGTCACGACCCGATCGAGGAACTTCGCAACCTCGCCGAACTGCTCGAAGTAGGCATCCATGACCTTTTGGGCCTCGGCCACTTCAACGTTGAGGCGCTCGGCGAGCCCAGGCGCGCCCATGCCGTAGGCCAATCCGTAGTTGACCATCTTTGCCACGACCCGGTGCCTGGTCTCGAGCTCCTCGACCGCCCTGCCGTAGATGCGGGCTGCGGTCGCAGCGTGTACGTCCTCGCCCGCCTCGAAGACCTCGATGAGCACCGGATCTCCCGAAAGATGCGTCATGACACGCAGTTCGATCTGGGAGTAATCGGCCGACAGGAGGCCATGTCCCTCGGGGGCCACGAAGGCGCGCCGGATCTGGCGCCCGAGGTCGCTTCTGATGGGGATGTTCATCAGGTTGGGATTCGTCGAAGACAGCCGGCCTGTTGACGCAATCGTCTGGTCGTAGGTCGTGTGCAGTCGCCCGTCCCTGCGGTCGATCAGCGGCGGCAGGGCATCGATGTAGGTGTTCTTGAGCTTGGCGAGCTCTCTGTACTCGAGGAGCTTGCCCACGAAGGGGTGCTGATCCACGAGCTGCTGGAGGGCGCGCGCATCGGTCGAAAGCCCCGTCTTGGTGCGGCGCGTGGTCTTGAGCCCGAGCTTGTCGTAGAGGAGAACGCGCAGCTGCGGCGGTGAGCCGAGGTTGAGCCGCTCGCCGGCAAGCTCGTAGCACTCGGTCTCGAGCTCCGCGACGCGCTTGTCGAGGTCGCGCGCCATGTCGGTGAGGTAGTCGAGGTCGACCTCGACGCCCAACTGCTCCATGTGCGCAAGCACTGCAACCAGGGGATGCTCGATGTCCCGGTAGAGCCCCTCCATGCCGAGGCGTTTCAGCTCGGGCTCGGTTGCTGCGGCGATCTCCGCGACGGCAAGCGCCCGAAGGCAAGCGTCCTCGGCCTCGATTGCTCCTCCCCCGCCCCCCTCTTCTCCAGTCCCCAGGTCGAGGGTGGGCTGCTCCTCCTCCGCGCGCTCGACGCCCTCAACGGCCTTGAGCTCGCGCCCCGTGTACTTGCGCGCGACTTCCTCGAGCGGGTAGCCGGCCGCGCCGGGGTCGAGCAGGTAGGCGGCCACGCGCGTGTCGAGGCGCAGGCCCGCGAGGGGGACGCCGATGGCCGCGAGCGACAGGATGACGGCGCGCCCCCCGTGAGCGATCTTGGACACCGCCCCGTCTCTGAGCACGGGCCCCAGGAAGGCCCCGACCTCGTCGGGCCCGAGGGCCTGGCCAAGCTCGCTCTGCGGTCCCGCCGAGGCAGCCCCCCTCCTGTCCTTCGGGCCCGCCGAGGCGGCCCCGAGTGGCACGAAACCGACCCGTCCATCGCCCCACGAGAACGCGAGTGAGCGCGGGCCTGCGCGCTCCGAAGGCGCCACGAGATCGATCGAAAAGTCGCCTGCGCCGGCAAGCTCCCCGGCCAGCTCGTCGAGGCGACCCGGCCCGTCATAGACCTCGACGTCGAGCTCGAACGGTGTGCCCTGACCCTCTGCCGCTTCGGGAAGGTCGGCAAGCAACCTCTCGAGCAGGCTCCTGAACTCGAGCGACTTGAACAGCTCTTCGACGTCGCCGAGGTTCCACGCCCCCATGGCGAGATCGTCGAGCTCGGCCTCGAGGGGTACCTCCACCAGGGTCGAAAGCTTCTTGTTGATTGCGACCTGATCGGCGTGCTCGGCGAGGTTGGCGGCAAGCTTGGGGGTCTGCTCGGACGCGTGGGCGACGGCGCTCTCCGCACTCCCGTACTTCTGCACGAGGCGCGCCGCTGTCTTTGTGCCGACTCCAGGCACGCCCGGCAGGTTGTCCGAGGTGTCTCCTTCGAGGGCCTTGAGGTCGACATACTTTGAGGGGGGCACGCCGTAGCGCTGCTCGACCGCCTTGGCGTCCATGACGATGATGTCGGTGATCCCCCTGCGATTGTAGAGAACCTTTATGCGGCCGCCGACGAGCTGAAAGAAGTCCCTGTCCCCGGTAACGATCATCACGTCGACGTCTTGCGCCGCGAAGCGCTTCGCGAGCCACGAGATGATGTCGTCCGCCTCGTGGCCCTCGAGCTTGAAGATCGGTATGCGCATGACGCGCAAGACTTCATGGATGAGCGGCATCTGCGATGAGAAGTTATCGGGCGCTTCGGAGCGGTTGCTCTTGTAGTCCGCGAAGGCCTCGGTTCGCTCAAGCGGCGCTCCGAGATCGAAACAGCAGGCGAGATAGTCGGGGCGCTGCTCCTGAAACAACTTGATCAACATCGAAGTAAACCCGTACACGGCGTTGGTGTGCGTTCCGTCGGTGGTCGTGAGGTCTTCGGGCAGCGCATAAAAGGCTCGGAAGGCGAGCGAGTGACCGTCGAGGAGAAGAAGCTTGGGGCGAGAGGGGGGCATGTAGGGCGAGCTTACAATCCCCATGTATGGAGCCGCCGTCGCCTGACCTCAGAGATCTCAACCCTGCTTCGAAGGAGTACCTCGAGTCGATCTACGAGCTTGGGGAAGAGGGCACGCGCATACTGCAGGCGCGCATCGGCGAGCGTCTCGGGTTGGCGCCCGCCACGGTGTCGGAGGGCATGAAACGCCTCGTCGGCGACGGCTACATCACCATCAGAGGAGCGCGCGACGTCGTCCTCACCCACGAGGGCCACGCCATCGCCGAGGCGTTGGTCCGCCGCCACAGGCTCGCGGAACGGATGCTCACCGACATCCTCGGTATGGCCTGGCATCTCTGTCACGAGCAGGCGGAGGACTGGGAGAAGGTCATGACCCCCGAGGTCGAGGAGGCGATCCTCGCCAAGCTCGAGGGCGAGCCAACCTGCCCGCACGGCAACCCCATCCCCGGCGCGAGCTCGGCGGTGCCGTGGTCGTCGCTTGTTCCAGTCGCGGCGATGTCGCCGGGCGACAGCGGGGTCCTCAAACGCCTCCTCGAAGACGTCGAGCTCAACCACGATGTCTTGAAGTTCCTCGAGGACAACGGCCTCATGCCGGGGGCTCGGCTGTCCCTCGTCGCAGCGGCGCCCGACGGCGCCCTCTCGGTTGCCGTCGACGGCCACCCAGTCCCCGTGGGTGCCCACCTCGCCGACAACCTCTGGGTGCTGCTCGCCTGAGCTCGTAGACGCCAAGCCAAGGCCCTCGATCAAACCTCCACCCGCCGCTACCATCACTCTCTTATTCCCCCGCCTGGTAATGTTCCCCAGGGAGGCCGCGCCCCGGGTGGGGCGGGACCGCAGGTCGCCAATGGGTAGAACGACGGGGGCCGTGAAGGGGCCGTGGGAGCGAGCAAGAGAGACGAAAGCGGTGACGGACGACGCTATGACAGCGATGGGGATGTATGAGGGAGGGGAGACGGCTCGGCCCTCCCCCGAGTTCCTTTCGACCGCCCGCATCGCGCTCATGCTCCTCAGCGACCGGCTCGACTTCGACCTCTGGTTCGTCGCGGAATCCGTGGACGGGCGACTCGTCGTCCTTGCCGCAGTCGGTGAGTCCGGCGGTGAGCCCTACAGCATCGCCGAGGGCCAGGCGCTTGACCAGGGGTGGCCGTGCTACTCAATGCTCGTCGACAGGGCAACGCGCTTCGCCCCCCACGTCGACGACGATCCCTTCTTTGCACAGACGACGGAACCCGCTCCAGTCACCTCCTATATCGGAGCGCCCATAATCATGCCGGAGAGGCGCCCCTTCGGGACGCTTTGTGGCATCGACAGGCAGGCGAAGCCGGAGCACATGCGCCGTGACCTCCCGCTGGTTGAGGGGATGGCGGCGTTGCTTTCGACGGTGCTCGCAGGCGAGCAGCGCCTCGAGGTCGAACGCGACCGGACGCGGCGCGCCGAGGAAGAGTCCCTCGTCGACTCATTGACGGGGGTTAGCAACCGGCGGGCGTGGGACCGGTTCGTCGAGGTTGAACAGGAACGCAGCAAGAGGTACGGCACCCCGGCGAGCATCGTCGTCGTCGATCTCGATCACCTCAAGCAGATAAACGACGCTGAGGGCCATGCGGCCGGCGATGCCGCCTTGATTAAGACGGCGGAGATGCTGCGCTCTACCAGCAGGGACCTCGACATTGTGGGCCGCATCGGGGGCGACGAGTTTGCTGTGCTTGCCGTGGATTGCGATCGCGACGCCGCAGGCGCCCTTGTGGAGCGTCTCGAGGCCGCCCTCGCCGCCCAGGACATCACGGCGTCTTTGGGGTTCGCCACCTCCACGCCTGGGGGTGAGCTCGCGGCAACGATGCGCGCGGCGGACGAGGCGATGCTGAGGACCAAGAGATCAAGCCGAGGTTAGGCGGCACAGCACCCGCCCCTCTGCGCGAGCCGGACGAGGGGTCGAGGGTGACCTCTGCCGTCAGTGCTCGGGTGCGGCGTCGATCCCGCAGTAGGGCGAGACCGCGACGCCCGCTCTGAAGAAATGCGCAGGCGCTGCCAGCGACGCCCTCACCGGCGCCCCGATCGTGAGGTCGGGGCGCGGGCCGAGCAGACGCACGTCGAGGGTCGTGCCGTCGGCTAAGCGCGCCCGCACGAGCTGATCATGACCGTAGAACTCGGCGTCGACGATTGCGGCTCCAGCCCCGTTGTCGCGCTCGAGCACGATGGACTCGGGCCTGATCATGATCTCG
>JACCZU010000010.1 GCA_013695835.1 Candidatus Aridivita willemsiae | reverse complement strand
GTCACCATGTCCTTGTCCCCGCGGCCGGAAAGGCCGAGGAGCACGAGGCCGGCCTCGGGCCTGCGCCTGAGGAGATAGGCGAGCGCGTGGGCGGGTTCGAGGGCGGGAAGTATGCCCTCGGTCTCGGCCAGGGCGGTGAACGCCGCGAGCGCCTCGTCATCGGTGACCGCCTCGTAGGTGGCGCGCTTGCTCGCCGCCAGCCACGCGTGCTCGGGCCCGACGCCGGGGTAGTCGAGCCCGGCCGAGATCGAGTGAGCCTCGGAGATGAGCCCGTCGTCGTCCTGGAGCACGAGGCTCCTCGCACCGTGCAGCGTGCCGGGACTGCCCTTGGTTATGGAAGCGCCGTGCTTGCCTTCGAGGCCCTCGCCGGCCGCCTCTACTCCGACGAGGCGCACGTTCGAGTCCCGGTAAAAGGGACGCCACAGGCCGAGCGCGTTGCTCCCGCCGCCGACGCAAGCGACGACCTCGTCGGGGAGGGCCCCGGCCTGCTCGAGGCACTGCGCGCGCGCCTCGGTGCCGATCACGGACTGGAGCGAAGCGACGAGCTCGGGGAACGGATGGGGGCCGACCACAGAGCCGATGACGTAGTGGGTGTGCTCGACGTTAGTCACCCAGTCGCGCAGAGCCTGATTGATTGCGTCCTTGAGCGTCGCCGAGCCGGCGGCCACGGGAACCACCTCGGCCCCCATCGCCTGCATCCTCACGACGTTCAGGTTCTGGCGCTCGACGTCGGTGGCACCCATGTAAACGATGCAGGGGAGCCCGAAGTAGGCGGCCGCGGTTGCGGTTGCGACGCCGTGCTGGCCGGCCCCCGTCTCGGCAATGATGCGGCTCTTGCCCATCCGGCGCGCAAGCAGCACCTGCCCCAACGCGTTGTTGATCTTGTGAGCGCCGGTGTGGGCGAGGTCCTCGCGCTTGAGGAGAACGCGCGCGCCGACGCGCTCCGAGAAACGGGTCGCTTCGTAAAGCGGGGTCGGGCGGCCGACGACGACCTCGAACAGGTGAGCGAGCTCTTCGGTGAAGGAGTGGTCCTCGCGCAGAGCCTCCCACTCGCGCTCGAGCTCGTCGAGCGCCCCCATGAGGGACTCGGGCACATAGCGCCCGCCGAACTCGCCCCAGCGTCCGGCCTTTCTCTCTCCGCCGGCCGCGCCGGCCCCGGTGCCGGCCTCGTGCTTGGCCGAGGCCGCCCTGTGGGTCACGCTTGCCCCAGGAGCTCGCGCACCTTCGCCACCGGGTCCTGGGCGGTGACGAGAGCCTCCCCAACCAACACGGCGTCGGCGCCTGCCCCCTCGAGCTCCTCGACCTCGGCCCGCGTGGACACTCCTGACAGGGCCACAAGCGTCGTTCCTTCGGGCTTGAGCGCGGCGAGCTTCGCGGTCCGGTCGGGATCGACCTCGAAGGTGGCCAGATCTCGGTGGTTGACACCGACGAGGGTCGCCCCCGCCTCGGTGGCAAGGGCGAGCTCGCCGGCATCGTGGACCTCGACGAGCGCGGCCATCCCCAACGCCGCCGTGGCATCGAGGAAACCACCGAGATCTCCTCCAAGGGCCCTTACGATCAGCAGCACGGCGTCTGCCCCAGCGGCCCGGGACTCGAGCAGCTGCCAGTCATCGAGGATGAAATCCTTCCTCAGCACGGGTAACCCGGCCCCCAGAGCCGCCTCGAGGTCGTCGAGCGAGCCGAGGAACCGCTCGGGCTCGGTGAGAACTGAAAGCGCGGCCGCTCCGCCGTCGGCGTAGGCCGCCGCCATGCCGGACGCGCTCAGCGCTCGGTTGAGGTCGCCGGCGGTCGGCGACGCCCTTTTGATCTCGCCGATGAGGGAGATGGAGGAGCCGCCGAGCGAGGCGGTGAATCCCAGCGGGGGGCGCCCGCCGGCGATGCGCTGCTCGAGCGCCCCTGCGGAGGTGGTTGCCTTGGCGGCCCCGATTCGGTCACGAGTAGAGTCGATCAGCTCGCTCAAATAGGACATGGCCGCGACCCTAAACTGCCGCCGCAGGGCAATGTCCTCCCCTCTGGCATGTGGAGGAGTATGGTGATTGAGCGGGTTTAGACAAAGCCTGGAGACGGGAAAACTGGGATCGGGCCGTTGGCCTCCTCGCACTCTTCTCTTCTTCTGCCACCTTGGTGCAGAAACCCAAGAGAGCGAAGGAAGGCCATCGTGCGGCAAGCACCGGCTATTGCATCTCATCCAATCTTTTGGACCTCGACTAAGCGCGTCGGCCGTGTCCTGTGGGCAAGGCGGCGGCTATGACCTCGCCCGAGATCACTCCCACTCTCGACGAGACCGGCCCCTTTGCCGAGCTCTCGCGCCTCGTCCTTTCGGACATCGACGTTGAGACGATGCTCGCGCGCGTGGCCGAGCTCTCCGCAGATGCAATCAGCGGCTGTGACGCCGCCGGCGTCACCCTCATACAAAACGGCGTTCCCTCGACGGCAGCTCAATCGGATCCGCTTGTTGAGCAGGTCGACGCCTACCAATACGAGGCCGCCTCGGGCCCGTGCCTCGACGCAGCCAAGCTGCAGCGCCCGTTCCGGATCGAGTCGACGCTTGAAGAAAAGCGTTGGCCCGAGTTCTGCAAGCGCGCCGCCGACGCAGGGGTCATGAGCTCGTACAGCGTGCCGCTCGCCGTTAAAGGCGAGGGCGTGGGGGCCCTCAACTGCTACTCGAAGAGGATCCGCGGGTTCGACGAGGCAGACGAGGCGATGGCTTCGATCTTTGCAGCTCAGGCGTCGGTTGCGATCGTGAACGCGCAGCTCTACACCGGCAGCGTGCAGCTCACACAACAGCTCTATCAGGCGTTGCAGACGCGCGGCGTGATCGAACGCGCCAAGGGCATCCTCATGCAGCGCGAGGGCTACACCGAGGATCAGGCCTTCGAGGCGCTGCGCAAGGCATCGCAGAAGCTCAATATCAAGCTCCACGACATCGCGCTCCAGATCACGGAGTCCACAGCTCCCAAGTAAGGCGTCGTAGGGCTCAGCCCTCGGCCGGAGCCAGCGCTGCCAGCAGCTGCTCGCCAAGGGCTTCGGGCGGCCCACCCACGGCTATATGTGGCAGTGGAGCGTCGAGGAACGGATCGTCGATGGCCGGCTCGCAGCGCGGAAGCCTAGCCAGGTCTTCGACCCCCCCGAGCCTCGAGGGCTCTGGGGGACTCGAGCAAACCTCGCCGGAATCGCCCGCCCCCGAGAGGGACACGATCACGGGGTCCTCGTCGCGCTCGAGCAACAGCCGAACGAGCCTCCGGGAGCCGAGGCGCCCGCCGCCGACTTCGGTGTCCTGGGCGCCGAGGGCAACGAAGGCGACCGAGTGCCCGGCGCCCGCCGACCTCAGAGCCCGCGCCGCCTCGAGAAAGAGCCCGATGTCGTCGGCCAGGCGGGCCCCCCCGGTCGCGTCGTCGTAGGCGACCGCAACCACCACCTTCGGTGCGCGGCCGCCCGGCGGGAGCGCAACCACATTGGTCGAGCTCACCAAGTCGCGCACGGGCACCGAGTCGAGCCGCACCGCATAGCCGGCGACCTGGAGGTGACCCAGGATGTAGGTCGCAGCCGTCGCCTCCTGCTGTGAGCCTGCGGGCCGTTTCGGTATGGCCTGATCGAATTGGGCGGCGTGGCGGGCGACGACCTCTGATTGCACCCTGGGGGGGCCGCTCGCGGCCGGAGAGGAACCCGGCTCCGGCGCCTCCGCACACGCAGCGCCGGCGAGGGCGAGCACAACGCACACAAGCAATCGCACCTGCACGGCACTAGTATCTGGCGGGATGTCCGATCAAGAGGCTCAGGTTTCGTGGCTCGCCCTCGAGGAGGGCATGCCCGTGTACGCCGAGGGTGGGGAGGAGATCGGCAAGGTGGCCGAGATCGTGGCCGACGCCCAGAA
>JACCZU010000008.1 GCA_013695835.1 Candidatus Aridivita willemsiae | reverse complement strand
GCGCTCTTGGCGGCGTCGGTGTCGGAGAAGTCGAGCTGCAGCGGTGAGCCGCAGTAGTGCACGGGGCAAGGCGCTGCGATCTTCTGGGGTCTGTGGAAGTGACCGAGCGCCACGTAGTGAGCGTTGCCGGGAAAGATCGTCGCGCTTACCTGGTACTCGAAGATCGTTTGGGCGGCGCGCTCGCCCCCTCCAGGAGCGGCGCCCTCGACCGCTAGGTGACCGCAAAGGAGGTTGACCGAATCGGTGCCAAAGGGGGCCGTGAGGGCCGCGACGATGGAAGCGACTCGTGCCTTGTAGGTGGCTGCGTGATCGTCTGCGTCTGTGGCCATGAGGTGGTCGGCCGTGACGACGTAACGCTTGGACGTCCACGGGAGCAGCGCGAGCACGACCCGCTCGCCGCTGCCCACGACGAAGTCGAGCACACCCCCATCGTCCGCGCTCACGGCGTCCGGACGCACGATCACGTTCCCGGGCTCGAACAGGGGAGCGATGGCATCGAGCCTGCGCGGATTGTCGTGATTGCCTGAGATGACGACCACCTTTGCGCCCGCCTTGGACAGATCGAGGAGCGCTCTGTAGACGATGCGCTCGGCCTCGGGGCTCGGTGCGCTTGAATCGAAGAGGTCGCCTGCCACGAGCACGAGATCGACCGCCTCCCGGCGGGCCACCTCCGCGATCTCCTTGAGCGCGGCGACGTGCTCGGCCGCCCGGCTCCGCCCGCGCAGCGCCTTGCCGACGTGCCAGTCGCCGGTGTGGAGGATCTTCACGTTGACTCGCCTTCCGTTCCGCGCTGCGGACGGCCCCGCTGAGTGTTTCCCGGCAGGCCCTCGAAGGGGTCCTCGGGGATGTCGACTGCGGCCGGGTTGGCGCCCGCTTCGCTCGGCCGGCTCGCCCACGAAGGGAACGGGAACTCGAGGACGAGCGGCACGGGGATCTCCGGCTGGGACATCATCATCGTTCCCGGCTTGATGATCGTCACCCGGTCGCGATGCGCACCGCGCAGGAATCCGTACTGGCCGCGCTCGGCCTCGGCCGAATCGAGCCTGCCAACAACCCGGATCGACGACTGGCCGATGATGCGGCCCTCGACCTCGCTCGCGGTCTGCTGCGCTCCGATCAGGATGATGCCGAGCGAGCGCCCGCGCTCTGCGACGTCGAGCAGGATCTCCTTGATGGGGCTCGTGCCCTCGCGCGGCGCGTACTTGTTGAGCTCGTCGAGCACCAGGAACAGCAGCGGACGGGGCTTTCCTGCGCGCTCTTTGTCGTCGAAGGTCTTTCTCACCACAACGCCGACGACAAAGCGCTTGGCCCGGTCGGGCAGGTTGTGGAGGTCGACGACTGTCACCTGCTTATCGAGGCGAACCTTGTGCTTGTCGGCGTTGGGGATGTCGCCGCGTATCAACCGGTCGAGCGAGCGCACGGTCCCGTAGAGCCGGCGCACGAACGCATTGATGGTGCCCATCCCGATTGCAGGCCCCGCCCAATCGGGATCGTCCTGGACCCGGCTCGAGATGAGATCGACGAGCGCACGGAAGCTGCGGATGTCCGAGCCGTCGATGCGGACTCCGCCGTCGTCGAGCGGAACTGCGTCGCGCAACTTCGCCGCTACGTTGTGGATCACCATGGTGTAGTGCTGGCGGTCGTCTTCCGCATCGGCGAACAGGAAGGGGAGGAGATCGTCGCGACAGAACTCCGCCAGCGTCCAGAAGAACGAGGTGACCCCCTGGTCGCGCGTGGCGACGTCGGGGGCGGCGCTCGGGTCGCCGATGCGCGGTGGCGCGTAGAAGGATGCGCTTGCGAATGGGGCCTCCGGCAGGCCGAGCGCTCGGTAGCGTTCGCCGCTCTTGTCGTCGACGAACAGGTTGGGATGATCGAGAAACAGCAGGTCCTCGCCCTTGACGTTGAAGATGAGGGCCTTGGTGTTGACCGCCTCGGCCGCAAGCACACCCGAGTTGAACAGGCTGTATAGCAAGAACGTGGCATAGGTGGTCTTGGTCGCCACCCCCGAGATGCCGCTGATGTTGACGTGAGCACCGCGCGTGCCGTCGAGGAACTCGAGGTTGATGAACACCGGCTCGTTGTCACGCGTCACGCCCGCCGGGAGCCTCTTGTCCATGCCGTCGAAGAACAGGGCTTGGTCGCGCTCCTTGCCCTCGGCGCGCCTGACCACGGTGCCTGGGAGCGGCGGGACGAACACCTCGGGCTCGATGCGTGTCGCCGTGATCTGGGCAGCCTCTGAGACTTCGCCGGGCAGGACGCCCTCTTCGATGAGCCAGACGTCGGAGTCGAAGCGAGCGCCCTCGAGGCTTGCCTCGACCTGAGAGACGATGCCGTAGATGCGCACGGTGTCCCCGCCCGGCGGGGTGCGCTCGGTTGCGACGACGTCGTCGAGCTGCAGATAGTGGTCACGGGCGAGGCCGACCCAGAACTCGAGAGGGGTCGCATTGCGCGTCCCGAGGACCCGCCCTACGGTGTCTGCCAGCTCAGCGTCCACACATTCCCCTTCAGTTGACCTGAAGCCCCACTTGACCTGAAGCTCCTGGGTGACTTGAAGCGACGAGTCGGCTTCGACTCGCGAAATTCCTCCGGAGCGTCCCTTGTCTGATTAGCCTACGGCGAGCCTGCGACAGGTTCCCTGATTTACTCGACCACCGCTCCTCCTTTAGTAACCTGGAGGCGTGGATTCCCGGATGATCGACTCCCGACGCAAGCGCCTGCGCGACTCGACCGTGGTCGCCATTCTCAGGATGGCGTCCGCCGAGCACGCCGTCGAGGGCATCGGCGCCGCCGTGCGGGGTGGGTTCGAGGCGGTCGAGGTCACCATGAACACCCCGGGGGCGACCGACGCCCTCGCCGAGGTGGCAGGCCGGGTCGACGCGATCGTGGGGGCCGGCACCGTGACCGCCCCCGAGCACGTCAAGGAGGCCTACGACGCCGGGGCCGAGTTCATCGTCACCCCGGTGGTCGTGCCCGAAGTGGTCGATGCCGGCCACGAGCTGTCCTTGCCCGTGATCATCGGCGCGGCAACCCCGACCGAGATCTTCGCCGCCAGGCGCGCCGGAGCCGATTGGGTCAAGGTCTTTCCCGCCGAGGCGCTCGGCGGCCCCGACTACGTCACCGCCGTGCTTGGGCCCCTGCGGGGAACCCCCGTGTGGGTCAGCGGGGGCATCACCCCGGAGAACTACCTCGGCTACCTCGACGCGGGGGCCGAGCTCGTGGGATTCGGGAGCGACGTCTTCGATGCCGACATCGCCGCAGCAGGCCGCTACGACGAGATCGAGCGGCGCGCCATAGAGGTGAGCCGCCGCCTCGACGTCTACACAACGGAGTAGCCCGCCCACGACTTGATTCCCTTGGGATGAGATGGCGAGCGCGTGGTCCAATCGGGGACCGGTCGGGCACGTGGCTCAAGCACGGGGAGGTCGTGGCATGAAAGTCGGCGTCGGCATAGGCACAGAGGTCATTGGGGCCCCCCTGGCGCCGGGGGCGTTCGTTGATGCGGCGGTGCAGGCCGAGGCGGACGGCTTTCCAAGCGCATGGTGCGTGCATTTTTCCCGAGGAGCCGACGGGCTGACCATGCTTGCCCTCGCAGGGGCGTCGACCGATCGCATCGAGCTCGGAGTCTCGGTCGTTCCGACCTACCCGCGCCATCCCCTGGCGCTCGCACAGCAAGCCGCAACGGTGCAGGCTTCGATGGACGGCCGGCTGACCTTGGGGATAGGAGTGTCACATCGCCCGGGTGATCGAAGGGATGCATGGGTTGGCTTACGAAAGGCCCGCACAGCACATGCGCGAGTACCTCTCGGTGCTTGGTCCTATGCTCGACGGAGGGCAGGTGAAGTTCAAGGGCGAGCTCTTCCAGGTGGACGCCCAATTTCGCGTTCCCGAGGCGAATCCGGTTTCGATCGTGGTTGCTGCACTGTCCCCGGGAATGCTGCGAGTAGCCGGCGAGCTGTCGGACGGCGTCGTCACGTGGATGACGGGAAGGCGCACCCTCGAGCGAGACATCGTTCCCGCCGTGACCACGAGCGCGCAGTCCTCGGGGCGCCGGCAGCCGCGCGTCGTTGTGGGCTTGCCGATCGCCGTCTGCGAGAGGGTGGACGACGGCCGGCAACAGGCCAACGACCTTCTGTCCCTTTACGGGACGTTGCCCAACTATCAACGCGTGCTCGAGAGTGAGGGCGCGAGCACTCCCGGCGACATTGCCGTTGTGGGAGACGAAGGCGCGGTCGAGGCGCAGCTGCGCGACTACGCCGCCGCCGGCGCCACCGAGCTGTCGTCCGTCCTGCTCCCGGTCGGAGACGACCCAGCGGCTTCAGTGCGCAGGACAACGGAGCTGCTCAGGGCTTTGGGACCAGAGCTATAGACGCTTCCCTCTGAGCTCTCTTAACGGCCGGGCTTGACTCCCGGCTGCGACGAGGGAGACAATGAGGTCGGCTTGGGGCCGGCGGACATGAGGCAAGGGAGGCGCGCCGTGTCCAATCGCCGGAGCCGGTTTTCATTGCCGCGCGCTCTGATGGGGCAGGCGTAGATGTCGTGGATTCCGCCACCGGCGAAGCGTGATGTGGGCGCCGGCCGTCCCTGGCTACCGCCGTCGCTTCGCGCCGCAGGATTCGCTACCGCTGACGTGGCGAGGCTCTCTTACATCGTGGTCGATGAGCTCATAGGCGACTCGGCCGGGTTGTCGGTGACCCCGTGGCCGGTGGCGGACGACGCCGGAAGGCTTCGCTTCGACATCGGGAGCGGGGCGCAGGAGGTCGCGGTCAGCCGCGCGGAGCTCTGTGAGTTCCTCGGACCACCTTTTGCTCCAGAACCGGGCGAAGCCTCTCCGGCCCGGTCCTTGCGCATCGGCAACGTGTTTGCCGCGGTCCTCAAGTCGGAGAAGCCGGCGGCGCGATGGAGTCCGCTTGGCAAGTGGGTCGGGCAGACATACGACATCACGCGCGACGCGCGCAAGGTTGCCAAGCTCGCCTTCTACGGGGCCGTCACCACCACGCTGACCAACGATGAGGCGGCCGCATGGCGCCTCGCCGAGCTCCGGGAATAGACAAGTGGCGAAGGCACTCGCGAACGGCACCGCCCCCGAACCGATCCCGTCGAGCCGGTTGAAGCCGAGCGACGAGCTCATCCCCTGTATGCGCGATCACCCGGAGAGCCTCTTCTACTTCCTGCTGAACGTCGGAGACGGCGACACGCAGGTGGTCCTTCTGCCGGCCGAGCGCGAGCACGAGTCCCTGGGACCGTCGAGAAGATTGATCGTCGTCGATATCGCCACCACAGGAAAGCTGCCTGCGTTCGTCGAGCAGCTTGATCAACACGCGATCATCTCCGAGAGAAGAGACTTGTTCGCGGTCGTGATCGGCACTCACCCTCACGACGATCACATCGGCGGCATGCCCGAGTTCCTCGACAGGCTTGGCGGCCATACGAGTGAGTACTGGGAGCCGGGCTACTACCATCCCACGTCCGCTTACGTCGAGACTATGAGGGCGCTCGAGAGCCGTCCAGACATCGTGCACACCCAGCCGACGAGCGGGATGACAAGGTTCATCGGCAAGGTGAAGCTGACGACGCTGTCGCCGGGGATCGGGCTACGCAACCGCTTCGATTCCTACGGCACGAACATCAACGATGCCTCGATCGCGCTCAAAATCGAGTTTCCTGCCTCGAGGATCGTTCAGGAGGGGCACAATCGGGCGCTCCTTCGCCTCCCTGAGCCGTGGGCCGTCGTTCTCGGAGCAGACGCGCAAACCACTTCTTGGGCCCAGGCGACCGTCGACTTCCCGCAGCTCCACGCCGGCGATCGGCCGCAGCTCGCCGCCGAGCTCAAGAAAGCGCTCGGAGCCGACTGGCTGAAGGCTCACGTGGTCAAGATCCCTCACCATGCTTCCAAGCACGGCGTGAACATCGAGCTCGTCGAACGCATGGGCCCGAAGCTTGCGCTCGTGTCGTCCACGGGGGGAGGGGGCAGGTATCACTTCCCGCACTACCTGGCGCTCGAGGCCATTCGGGAGGGCATGGAGCCGACCACGTCCGGCGCAAAACGGAGCCCAGACCACGATATCGGGCTGCATTACACGTCGGGGATCGACAGCAAGAAGAAGGAGCTGGGATCGATCGCCGTGATGCTGCCTCCCAAACGGGGCTCCGGCCTGCGCATGTGGCGGTTGTGCGACGAACCAGACGACCCCATCGATTTGGGCAAAGCGCGGGAGTTTATGGCATGAAAGTGCAGGTCCCGGTGGTGGTGCAGGACCCGCATACGGCGCGCTTCGAAGGCGTGCCGGTCACGGAGGGCTGGGATATCGAAGGCGATGAGGTCTTCCTTGATGGACCGGTCACCGATCGTCTCGCCGTCATCGACTTCGACCCCGACACGCAGGCCGTCACCCCAGGCGTCGCCTTCGAACCGCCGGGGGCCACAAGAAAGATGGGCCGCTACGCCGTCGTCGACGAGGATGACATGAACGCTGGGGACGCGCTCAAGGTGTGCTTGTTCGGCACCGTGCGCAAGACGATGTCCATGTTCGAGACGCCTGATGTGTTGGGCCGCAGGGTGACTTGGGGTTTTGACGCCCCCCAGCTGCTGCTGGTGCCGCGCGCGGGTCAGTGGGCGAACGCCTTCTACGAGCGTGACTCCCACAGCATCCAGTTCTTCTACTTTGACTCCGGGGGGGCCACCATCAACACCGCGCTGTCGCGCGACATCGTCGCCCACGAGACCGGCCACGCGATCGTGGATGGCCTAGCGCCCGATCTCTACAACGCACTGAGCCCCCAGTCGCTCGCCCTGCATGAAGCGATGGCCGACATGAGCGCTGCCATGATGGCGTTTCGCAGTCATAACCTGCGCGCGGCCGTGCTGGCCCGCACCGGTGGCTCCATTGAAGACACTACGGCGTTTGCCTCGATCGCCGAGGAGTTTGGTCTCGCGCTTGGGCGTCCGGGAAGTCTCCGCAACCTCAGCAACGAGTATTCGCTCGACCCCGCAAGCCCTCACTGTGTTCCCCACGACGAGCCGCACGGGCTCAGCGGCGTCCTGAGCGGCGCCTTGTATGCGGTCGTGACCCGACTGCACGGCCGGCTCACGGACGAGTACGCAGCCGGTGGGATGGAGCGGCCCGCCGCGGCCGGCAAGGCGCTCGGCGTCGCCGAGCAGAGGGTCACAAGGATGTTCTTCAGGGCCCTCGATTACCTGCCGGCGGGGGAGGTTTCCTTTGCGGACTACGGGCGCGCCCTGCTCGCGGCGGATCAAGCGTCGCACCCCGACCACGATCAGGAGCGCCGCTGGTTACAGGATGAGCTGGTACGGCGCGCGGTGGTGACCTCCGCCTCGGATCTCGACGTTGATACGAACTTCGAGGAGGCCTCGGTGAAAGGCATCGATCTTGGGCTTCTCGTCGACAGTGATTGGGCCGCCTACGGCTGGGTCGGGGCTCGGCGCGCCCTGTTCGGGATCCCCGAGGACGTCCCCTTCAAGGTTCACCCCCGGCGCGACGCAACCAAGCTCTTCTACCATCGCGACGGCCCCCAGCGCGTGCGTGAGTGCATCATCAAGGTGTCGTGGGATCAGCCCGAGCCAAACGAGCTTGGTGCGGGCCTGCCCGAGCAGCGAAGCGTGACTGTGGGCACGACGCTCGCGATCGATTGGTTCACCAAGCTCATCCGCTGCCGGCTCGTGTCGGGCGCGGCCGGCGGGGGCGGTGGTCCTGCGGCGGCGCAGGAGCGCGCTGCCGGGCGCGCCGAAAGGACTGCGCTGCTCAAGGCGATGCTGCAGTCTGGCTCGCTCGAGCTTGGACGCCGGGCACAGGGCCTCGAGGGCATGGCCCGGCCGTCCATCGTCGGCGCCGCGAACTCGAACGGCGTCATGCGGCTCAACGGAACTGCGCGCATGCTGCATCTCGCCCAGGGGGTGACGTGAGCGCCCTCAGGGTCCGCGCCTACAACGTGCGTTTTGGAGACGCGCTCCTGGTGTCGATACCCGAGCGGGACGGCGCCCGTGAGGTCACAAGGCACATGCTGATCGATATGGGCAATGTGCTTAGCTCCGAGGGCGGGGACGACTCCGTCTTCGAGCCGGTGATGCGTGACATCCTCGAGGTCCTCGACGGTGCGTCCCTGAGCCTCTACGTCATGACACACGAGCACCTCGATCATGTCCAGGGGCTGTTATATGCATCCGACAAGCTCGGCCTGAAGCTGCCGGGAGTTGAGCGCGCGTGGATCACGCCTTCGGCGGAGCCGGGCTACTACGACTCCCATCCGGAGGCCAAGCGAAGCCTCGAGCTTGCTTCCGCCCGTTACCTGGCCGCCAGGCGGCATTTCAACGCGCTCGAAGGAAGCGAGGAGGTCCCACCGAGCGTGCGCGCCATGCTCGCCAACAACGACGCTCTGCTTGCCGATGGCGGCAGCAGCAAGACTCAGGCATGCGTTGATTTCTTGGCCACCCTCACACCGCAGACGAGCTATGTGCATGTTGGCCACGGGCACTCGGCGCCGCATCCTTTTGTCGAAGCGACCCTTCATATTTGGGGTCCAGAGGAGGACACGGCGGCCTACTACGGACGCTTCGATGCCGCCAGGCTGCAGCCGCTGCCTTCTTCTGAGGGTCGGGAGGCTCCGCCCCTTCCTCCGCCGGGCGTGGATGCCGGCGCTTTCTACAACCTTGTCAACGCCCGCAAGCGCGGCTACTTCGACAACCTCCTCGCGATCGACAAGGCCGCGAACGACACGAGCGTTGTGATCTGCATCGAGTGGCACGGATGGCGCTTGTTGTTTCCCGGCGATGCTGAGGAGCGCGCGTGGCGCACGATGGACGCGCGGGGCTTGCTCGAACCGGTTCACTTCTACAAGGTCGGCCATCACGGAAGCCATAACGGGACTCCTGAGGCGGACATACTAGACAAGATCCTTCCGGTGAGCCCGCCTGATGAGCGCCCCCGGCGCGCCGTGGTCTCCACGTGCGAGAACACCTACAACAACGTCCCTGACGAGGCGACCCTCGAGGGCTTGCGGAAACGCTGCGAGGTGACTTCAACGCTCGGGCTGAAAGATGGGGCGTACATCGACTTCGAGTTTGAGGCGTAGGAGCAGGCAGGAATCGAGGCTGAGGAGGCCAACATGGCAGAGGAACCGAAGGTTTGCATCGACAGGGTTCTGTCCCTGGACGAATCCTTTGACGCCGCACAGCGCGCGGTTGAAGAGAATCCGGAGAACCTGCCGGTGGCGGTTGTCCATCCCGGGATGGGTGTCACCGCGCCGCGCCCGCTTGAGCTTGCGCTAATCGCGGGCAAGAAGTGGAAGGTGGGACGCACCCTGCGCGTCGGCTTCCTCGACGGAGACCAAGGCGTGCAAGGCAAAGTCGAGCAGCTCGCCCACCAGTGGAGCCAGTTCGCCAACCTGAAGCTGGAGTTTGGGCCCGCGTCGGGGGCCGACATTCGGATCTCGTTCAAGTTTCAGGGCTCGTGGTCTTACATCGGCACGGACGCGAAGGGAATCGGCGCCGGCGACGCAACGATGAACTACGGGTGGCTTACACCCACGACCTCCGACCAGGAGTACGAACGAGTCGTGGTCCACGAGTTCGGTCACGCCCTCGGTTGCATCCACGAGCACCAGAATCCGTCGACGAATATTCCGTGGGACAAAGAGGCGGTATATCGATACTACGGCGGCCCGCCGAACAACTGGAGCAGAGACCAAGTCGACAACAACCTGTTCCGGAAATACAGCAGGGACATCACGAACTTCTCGAGCTTCGACCGAGACTCGATAATGCTTTATCCGATACCGAATTCCCATACGGTCGGCGACTATGAGGTCGGCTTCAACACCGAGCTTTCGGACACCGACAAGTCGTTCATCACAACGATGTACCCGGGAGCCGTAAAGCCGGGAATCGAGGTCACAGTGGGGGGCCCTGCGGCGAAGGAATCGATCGGCGCCCACGGCGAGTCCGACCTCTTCCGCTTTACGATCGCCGAGGCTGGGACCTACACGGTCGAGACCGCAGGACCGACCGACGTCGTTATGTCGGTGCTTGGCCCCGACGACGAGACAGTTCTTGTCGGCGTCGACGACGACAGCGGGGTCGGCCTGAACGCCAAGGTCACCGCAACCCTCGAGCCTGGAACTTACTTCTGCAGGATCCGCCACTACCGCCCAACCGGCTCCGGCGGTTACGAGCTCACGGTCCGTCCACAAGGCTAAGGAGACGGGTTCAGCGCTAGGAAAGGAAGCAGGAAAGGAGAGTTATGGCGTCTAACCAGGGGGGCGAACCCGTAACGACCTCGGGCGAGCTGAGATCGAGCACCGAGGCCCGCACAGGCTACATAACAGGCACGACCTTCGAGCGGCGGTTGGTCCACTACGCTGCGGTGGGGGACACGGCTATGTTCGAGGGCGACATCATCCTCGGCACCGTCGACGAGATCGAACGTGCCACCGAGCTGGTTCGATCAGAGCCGGATTCGGTGCAGCGAGGCGTTGCGATCAGCGGGCAGCAGTTCCGGTGGCCGTGGGGGACGGTGGCGTTCACCATCGACGCCGGCCTATCGAATCAGGCGCGCGTCACCGACGCGCTCCGGCACTGGGAGGAGCGCACGCCGATAAGGTTCGTCCAGCGAAGCGGGGCGAATGCGGGACAGTTCCCGAACTGGATTACCTTCCGCCGCAGCGACGGGTGCTCGTCGCAGGTGGGGATGCGAGGCGGCCAGCAGTTCATCGAGCTCGGTGATGGCTGCTCGACGGGCAATGTCATTCACGAGATCGGGCATGCGATCGGTCTATGGCATGAGCAGAGCCGGGAAGACCGCAACAGCTTCGTTCGCATCAATTTCCAGAACATCACGCCCGGGCTCGAGCACAACTTCAACCAGCACATCAGCGATGGCGACGACATCGGCGGATATGACTACGGATCGATCATGCATTACCCCACCCACGCCTTCTCGAGAAACAACCAACCGACCATTGAGGCCCTCGGGGGCCAGGCCATCGGCCAGCGAAGCGGTCTCAGCGATCTCGACATCGCAGCCGTGAGGTCGCTATATCCCCATCCGTGGGAATCGCGCGGAGGAGTGATCACATCTCCGCCCGTTGCGTCGAGAAACGCCGACGGAAGACTCGAGGTGTTCGCGCTTGGGACCGATCGATCGGTCTGGCACATCTGGCAAACCGCGCCCAACAACGGGTGGTCCGGGTGGGATGGCCTCGGCGGAAGCTTCACGACGCCTCCGGTGGTAGGTATCAACGCCGACGGCCGTCTCGAGGTTTTCGTCAGAGGCGACGATGGAGCGCTTTATCACAACTGGCAGATGATTCCAAACAACGGGTGGCACATCTTCGGGTGGCAGAGGCTTGGCGGGGTGCTGACCAGCAGAATTGCCGTGGCAAGCAACGCCGACGGACGGCTCGAAGTCTTCGCACGCCATGCCGACAACGCGCTATGGCACATCTGGCAGACGTCCCCCAACGGCGGCTGGTCCAACTGGTCGAGCCTTGGGGGCTTCATCACGACCGAACCCGTTGTCGCCAGGAACGCAGACGGCCGGCTCGAGGTCTTTGCGCGCGGCACGGACAACGCTCTGTGGCAGCGGTGGCAGACTGCCCCGAGCAACGGCTGGTCGTCCGGGTGGGCCAGTCTTGGCGGTGTGCTGACGACGCCTCCGGCGGTGATCAACAACGCAGACGGCAGGCTCGAAGTCTTCGCGCGCCATGCCGACAACGCTCTGTGGCAGATCTGGCAGACTGCCCCGAACAACGGGTGGGCCTCCGGATGGGCCAGCTTGGGCGGCGGGCTCACGAGCAGGCCCGTGGCGGGCCGCAACGCAGACGGCAGGCTCGAGGTGTTCGTGCGCGGCACCGACAACGCGATCTATCACACATGGCAGACGGCGCCGAACAATGGTTGGGTCGCCGGCTATAACGGCCTCGGTGGGCAGGTAGCGATCCAGCCGGCGGTGATCAACAACGCCGACGGGAGGCTCGAGGTCTTCATCGGTGCTGCCGACGGCTCGCTGCAGCAACGCTGGC
>JACCZU010000281.1 GCA_013695835.1 Candidatus Aridivita willemsiae | reverse complement strand
AGGACGCCGGAGCGGCCCCCGGCCTGGGTCTCGGGGGCAACGTGCTGCCACCGAAGCAAAAAGCGCATGAAGTCCTGCGCGGTCACGGGCTCGATCTCGCGCCGCAGTCGCTTCTTCGTGTAGGAGTGGATGCGGGCGAGGAGGCGCCGGGAGCAGAACTCCTCAACGGGCTCGTCACTGGGACTGAAGTGGCCGCGGAGGGCGAACCCCTCCGCCTCGAGGGCAAGCAGGGCGGCGGTGACTGCGTCGGCGTCAAGAGCGGTGGCCGCACTGAGCTCGGCGACGGTGACCGGGCCGAGCGCGTCGAGATGGCCGCGTGCAACCGCCGCCCCCGCCGAGCGGGCGTCGGGGGGAGGCTTCGAGGCAACCACAGGGGGCGTGGGGGCATCCGGCACGAAGGTCGCCTCGGGGAACAGGGCCTCGGCGCTGCCCCGGTTCTCAACGGCGACCCACAGGTCGGCTCCCTTAGCGCTAATCTTCGTCGCCCTTCCGGCGTCGACAAGCACGTCGAAATCGGCCTGCCACTCGGGTGCGGGCCGGCTCACGACCAGCGACATGAGCACGTCGTGGAGCTCGTCTGGATCGCGCGGCTCTGGGCGCACCTCGCCGCGCACACGTTCTATGGCGTCCGGGTCGAGACGGGTGAGGTCGGTCGCCTCAAGGGGGAGGCCCCGGCGAAGCTGCACGGCCCGGCTCCTGCGCTCCTCGAGGGGCGCGTCGTCGAGGAAGGTGTAGGGGCGCCCATTGAGGATCTCGTGTGCGAGTGGGGACGGCTCGGTGGTGTCACGGAAGTGCACCCTGAGCTCACCCGACTCGAAGCCGCGCACCACCTCTTTGAGACCGTCGATGTCCATGGCTTCTGTGAGGCAGTCGTGGAGGGTCTGGCGCACAAGCGGGTGGTCCGGGATCGGGATCGGACCGCTCACGTTTTCCTGGCAGGCGGCGAGCGTCGGGAACACGGCGGCCATGAGATCGTCCGATTCCATGCGCTGGATCTGGGGCGGGTTCTTTCTCCCCCCCTTGAACCGGAGGACTGCGAGGGCCCGGTTGAGGTTCCAGCGCCAGCGAGCGGCGAACATCGGAGAGTCGAGCACCGCCTGGGACAGGACGTCTTGCACCGTCCTCGACGACAGGAACCGCGCGACATCGGGCAGGGGAAAGCTGTGCTGGGGGCCGAGCGAAAGCAGCACGGCATCGTCGCTTGCAGCCGCCTGAAGTTCGAAGTCAAACGTCTTGCAGAAGCGCTTGCGCAACGAGAGGCCGAGCCCGCGGTTCACCCGCCCGCCAAAGGGAGCGTGGAGGACAAGCTGCATCCCTCCGGCATCGTCAAAGAAGCGCTCGAAGATGACGTCGTCGCAGGTCGGCAGGCGCCCAAGCGCGGCCCACCCTGCGGCGAGATAGCGCACAACCATTTCGGCAGCGACCTCATCGATGCCGGCGTGCGCTTGCAGCCACGAGCGGGCGGCCGTTTCATCGTCGGCCGTCAGGCAGCGCTGCACTCCCTCCCTCAGGGCCGCGACCTCGCCGGACAGCTCCTCGGTGCGTCCGGGGGCCTCGCCGAGCCAGAAGGGCACGGAGGGTGGGGCGCCGCCGGCGTCGGCGACGCGCACGGTCCCAGGCTCGACCCTGCGGATGCGCCACGACGTGCTGCCGAGCAGGAATACATCGCCGGCCATGCTCTCGATCGCCCAGTCCTCATTGACCGTTCCCACAAAGGTGTCGTCGGGATCGGCCACGACCCGGAAGTCGCCGGTTTCAGGGATGGCGCCACCTGAAGTGAGCGCGGCGAGCCGCGCCCCCCTGCGGCCGCGCAGCGTTCCGCCCACCCGGTCCCGGTGAAGGTAGGCGGCGCGGCGCCCCCTGCCGGTCTGGATCCCCGTGGCAAGCAGCTCGAGGATCTCGTCGAAATCGTCTTGAGACAGCTCGGCGAACGGGGCCGCCCGCCGCACGAGCGCAAGCAGATCGTCGTCCCGCCACTCCTCGGCGGCACACTCGGCCACGATCTGCTGAGCCAGGATGTCGAGGGGGGCGATGGGCGGATGGATTGCATCGAGGCGCCCCGCCAGCGTTCCCGCAAGCAAGGCGGCGCACTCGACGAGCTCGTCGCGGGTCAAGGGATAGAGGCGTCCCTTGGGCGTGCCGCCGCGGCTGTGGCCCGACCGGCCGACTCGCTGCAGGAAGGTGGCAAGGCTTCTCGGGGAGCCGATCTGGCATACGAGCTCGACCGGCCCAATGTCGATGCCAAGCTCGAGGGAGGCGGTGGCCACGAGGGCCCGCAGCTCGCCTGCCCTGAGCCGGGCCTCGACCCGGAGCCTGCGGTCCTTGGAAAGGCTGCCGTGATGGGAGGCGACCGCTTCCTCGCCGAACCGCTCCGCAAGCAGATGAGCGATGCGTTCGGACAACCTTCTCGTGTTGACGAACACCAGAGTGGTGCGGTGGTTCTGGACGTGGGCGGCGATGAGGTCGAGGACCTCGTCGAGCTGCTCGGCCGAGGTCACAGCCTCGAGCTCACTACCCGGGAGCTCAATGGCCAGATCGAGGTTCCGCTTGTGACCGGCGTCGATGATCGTGCAGCGGGGGCCGCCGCCTGCCTCTGTTCGTTCTGGCCCTGCGCCGACAAGGAACCTCGCCATTCGCTCTATCGGGCGCTGGGTCGCCGAGAGCCCGATGCGCTGGGGGCGCTCGTCGCAGACGTGCTCGAGTCGCTCGAGCGTGAGGGCCAGATGCGACCCGCGCTTGTCGCGGGCGGCGGCATGAATCTCATCGACGATGACGGTGTTCACGGAGCGGAGCGTCTGCCGGCTGCGATCGGCGGTGAGCAGCAGATAGAGCGATTCCGGAGTGGTCACGACGAAGTTGGGGGGGTGCTTGATCATGGCGGCGCGCACGGAGGGAGGCGTGTCGCCGGTGCGCACGCCGACGGTCAGGTCCGGAGCCGGGAGGCCGAGGCCGGCGGCGATGGCGCTTATCTCGGCGAGGGGGGCCTCGAGGTTCTGCTGGATGTCGACCGCAAGTGCCTTGAGCGGCGACACATAAACGACCTGTGCCCCGCCCTCGACGTCGTCGCCCCTCTGTGCGGCCCGGTAAAGCCGGTCGATGCACACGAGAAATGCCGCGAGGGTCTTACCCGACCCCGTGGGGGCCGAGATGAGCGTGTCCGACCCCCCTGCAATGGCCGGCCAGCCGCCTGCCTGCGACGCCGTTGGGCCCTGGGGGAACCTGGTCGCGAACCATTCCCGCACGGCGGGATGAAAGCCCGTCAAAACACCCTGATCATCAAGCGTCTCAACCAACGCTCCCACCGGCAAACTCCCCTTCTCTTCAATCTCTGCGCGCTTCCACTCAATCATGGCAGACGACCGTCTCCGCCGACGCCCGCCGCCATGGTCCCCTGTGGCGGCCCGGCAGTGCCCCTTAGCGGATCATGTCCCTGTGACAAACTGGGATCGGGACCAGCTTCGGAGGACCTTCGATGGGGCCGCCGAGCTCTACGACAAGGCGAGACCAGGTTATCCGGAGGCTCTGTTCGACGACCTGATTGAAGCCGGCGGCCTCGGCCCCGAGGCGCGCCTGTTGGAAATCGGCTGCGGCACGGGTCAGGCGACACGCGCAATGGCGCGGCGCGGCCACAACATCCTCTGCCTCGAGCTCGGCGAAGCCCTGTCGGCAGTCGGCCGCCGGAAACTGGCCCCTTACCCGAGGGTTCGCGTGGTCACTTCTTCCTTCGAGGCTTGGGATCCGAATGGCTCCTCCTTCGACCTTGTCCTGGCCGCCACCTCATGGCATTGGGTTGATCCAAGCACTCGTTATGTGAAAGCGGCCGCAGCGCTCAAGCCCGCGGGTGCCCTCGCGATCATCACCACGCACCACGTCTTGCCCGACGACGGCGACTCCTTCTTCGTCGAGATCCAGGACGCCTATGACGCAATCGGTGAGGCGGACTCCCCGCCGCCAAGCCCGGAGGAGGTCGGCGACGACCGGGCCGACATCGAGGGGAGCAACCTGTTTGGTGACGTGCGCGCGTACAGGCACCTGTGGGAACAGACTTATGCCGCCGACG
>JACCZU010000272.1 GCA_013695835.1 Candidatus Aridivita willemsiae | reverse complement strand
CCAGGCATAGCCTCGACTTGCTCAGAGCCGAGAGGGAGGCTGCGAGCTCGGCCGGCGACGGCGCCGCCGTGGTGCGGGCGGTGTCCCGGGCTCAGGCCCTCAATGCGCTCATGGACCAAGGCGGCCTCGGCAGCCTGGGAGTGCTCACGGGAGACACCCCCGGCCTGCTGCTGCCGGCGTTCTAGACTCCCCAACCACTCGTCTTGGAGTTCATGGGGCTCCGCCCGATTCAGGCGATCTGCGCAAGCCGCCCCAGAACGCCGCTCCGTTGGCTCTGGTAGACTTCTGACGTTGCGCTATATAGGCGACTCAAATTGCTAGCTGGCACCCAAAGGGCGAGAGCCCGGCGGGTGCCTGCACTTTTTAAACCACCGACGGCCGACGGGCATCCGTGTACTTTTCCGTCGCTTTGACGAACGGTAAGTAGGTTTTGAATACCCGAAACTGCAGCTCCTTGCGCGTCTTCTTCGACAGCTTATTTGGATAGGAAGGCCGATGGCTGGCCGTCTCGTGCTCGGGGTCCAGGGTGTCAATAAGAGCGTGGATGACCACGCCGTAAAGCAGGACTCTTTGTCGCTCCTGCATGTTGGTTGCGCTCCTGCCCCGACAAGCCATCCAGAGAATGGCGGTCAGGGGATGCGTCCACTGCTTCACCGTTGCGTCAGGCTTCCCCAAAGCCTCCATAAAGTCGTGGAAGCTCATGCAGTCAAAGCCGCCCGTCCCGCGTTCCGTGATTAGTGCCTCGCCGATGCCCCGCTGATAGGCTCGATCGACTACCCTGACGCCCGTCGATTCCAAGCACGCGAAAAAGTCTCTGAGTTTGTCGCCAGTTGCGTCTCGGCCTATCTCTACATACACGCTCTCTTTTCGAAGGATCTCGATCCTGCACCAGAACTGCGCGAATAGATAGAGGATGTTGCCGAAATCCACGCCCAACTCCCGATCCACGTTGGCTCGTGTCACCACGCCGGTGAAGTCCTTGCGCGCGAGCGAGCAGAGCTTTCCCACCAACTCATCGGCGGCCTTCAGAATGGGATCTAGGTGGCGGGCAACGATCTTCTTTGCGGACGCGCTTGCCTCAGATCGCCTTATGTACGCTGCCCAAGCGATGTCAAGAAGCTTGACGGTGAGACCACCCAGAGCCGCCGCGAGAAGTGTTTGAAGCCAGGGGGTCTCCACATGACTTACATAGCACATGAATGGAAGTCGCTCGGAGGCCCCTCGGCGGGCGCGTGGGCCAGATACCGGCCCCTCGGCCGGCAGCCGCGCCGAAGACACAGGTGAACCCGTCGGTTCGGCGAGTCGCCGGGTCCAGCAAGCCCTCGCCGGCCTGCAAGGGTGGGCACGACCTTGCCCGCTCGGATTGGCTCTTGGCGTTTCAATGTTGGGATTTGTCAGTCACAGCGTGACGACTGCACCGCCGCCGAGCCAGGTCCGAGGGCTGCAAAGACAAAAGTCGGAGAATCCTGCTCGTCCGGTTTGCTGTTCTCGACCCTAGCGGGAACGATCCGGGTTACCGGCTCACAGTAAGAGGGGGTTAGTAACCGGAGGAGGGGTCTACCAGGCCCTCGAGGGGCTCGCCTGCTGCGTATTTGGCAACGTTGCGGTGCACCATTGCGGCCAGCTCGGGGAGGCCCATGGACCAGGTGTTGGCGACGTGTGGCGTGATGATGACGTTTGGCATCGACCACAGCGGATGGCCGTCGGGGAGGGGCTCGGGGTCGGTGACGTCGAGTGCCGCTCCCCCGATTCCGTTTTCCTTGAGGGCGGCGACCAGCGCGTCGGTGTCGACGAGCCCGCCGCGCGCGACGTTGACGAGCCACGCGCTCGACTTCATGGGCCCGAACACGGTCTCGTTGAACAGCCCCTTCGTCTCCGGGGTGAGCGAGGCCGCCACGACCACGAAGTCGGCCTCGGGCAACAGCTCGGGCAGGGCCTCCGTCCGCTCGGTGCGCTCGGCGCCGTCAAGGGGCTTGCCCGACCGGTTAACGGCGAGCACACGGGAGCCGATGGGCTCAAGCATGTCCGCGAGAGAGCGCCCGATGCCGCCGGTGCCGAAGATGAGCACCGTCGACGCCTTCAGTCGAGTCTCTGAGCCCTCCGGCACCCACGACGTCGCGCCGATGTGCTCGTAGAAGAGCCTGCTCGAGGCGAGCATGAAGCCGAGCGCATGCTCGGCACAAGTTGGCCCGTAGATCCCCTTGGCGCAGGTCCAGGTCAGGTCGGGGTCGATCACGCCGGCCGCGACAAACTTCTCGATACCGGCGAAGGGAAGCTGCACCCAGGTGGCGGGGGACGACTCAAGCAGTCGCTGAAGATCCTCGGGGTGGGCAGGGTCGGTCCATATCACCGCCTCTGCATCGGGGGGCTCGACGAGGCGTGCTCCGCCCCCTTCTGCTGCGTCGAAGATGTCCTGATCACCGCCGGGAACTATGGCCACGGCCGGCCGAGCCGAGCCGCCCATCTACAGTAACGGCTCGCGCGCGAGGGCGACCCTGTCGCTGCCGCAGCTTCGGCACACAGAGGGCTCATCCGCCGCCGTGGGAAAGGTGTCGCCGCAGTGCGCACATCTCAGCACCACGAGCGTGGCCTCGTCATCGCCTTCGTCCTCGAGCCGCATGGCGATGAGCTTACTGCCCGGAACCGAAGCGCGGCGGGCAATCGATGGCGCGGCCCATTCGCTTTGCTCTACCTGTGACTGGCTCGGCCCGGCAAGCCAAAGGGGTGGGAAAAGGTAGGATTTGCTTCCCGCTGCGGAGGGAGAGCCGCACGGGTCCGGGATCCGGCCGAGCCGTCCCGGCGGGATCGGGTGGGTGACCGGCACGACGCAGTGCCGGCCGCAACAGAAAGGAAGCGCTATGGACCTCCGCTACCCCCTGACTAGATACGTCTACCGCCCCGTCTCGGTCCCCATAGCGGCCCGCCTGGTGCCGACGCGGGTGACCCCGATGCAGATCACGCTGTTGAGCGCCGTGTTCGCGGCAGCCGGCGCCGTGGCGGTCGGGAGCGGACGCTATGTGCTCGGGGTGGCCCTTACCTTGGTGGGGGCGATCACCGACTGCGTCGACGGCGACCTCGCGCGCATCAGCAACAAGACCTCGCGCGCGGGCGCCTACCTCGACAGCGTTCTCGATCGCTGGACCGACGCCGCCCTGATCGTCGGCCTCGGATGGTCGAATCCCGAGACCTATGGTCCGGCCGCCGCCGGCGCCCTCGTCGGCTCCTTTCTCGTCAGCTACACGCGCAGCCGAGCCCAGTCTCTGGGCATCGATCCGCAGCAGGGAATCGCAGGGCGCGACGCGCGCATGCTGATCCTCATGCTCGCGGCGCTGTTCAATGCGGTCCTGGCCGGTCTGTGGCTGGTCGCCGTGCTCAGCACGATCACCGCTGTGCATCGCATGGTGTGGTCGATGCGCGCCTTGGATCGCTACGACCGGGCGCACTCGGCCGAAGCCCGAGACGCCGGCCCGTAGACGCGCGCTACTTCTTGACAGCTTCGATCGGGGGGCGCTCCGCCGCCGGCTGAGCTCCATTTCCGTTCATGGAGAAGTAGTCGTCGAGGTCTTTGCCGCTCATGTTTTCCTTGTCGAGCAAGATCAAAACGAGACTCTCGAGGTCGGCGCGACGTTCGGAGAGCAAGCGCCGGGCGATATCGTGGCCTTCCTCCAGAATCGCCTTGACCTCCCTGTCGATGGTCATCTCGGTCTCGTCCGAGACATCGCTTCCTCTGCGGAAGGCCGGCGCTAAAAAGCGCGGCCCGCGCTCGGAGATGTTGATCGGGCCGACGGCGTCCGACATGCCGAATTCCGTCACCATGCGGCGCGCTATCTCAGTCGCCTTGGCGAGATCGTCGCCCGCCCCCGTCGTGGCATAGCCGAACACGATCTCCTCGGCTGAGCGCCCGCCGAGCAGCACCGCTATGCGATCGCGCAGCTCGGGCTCGGACATGAGGTAGCGCTCTTCGTCGGGAAGGGTCTGAGTGAAGCCAAGCGCGCCGATGCCGCGCGGGATGATCGAGATGCGATGTACGGGATCGGCGTTGTCGACCAGGCGAGCCACGAGGGCGTGCCCAAGCTCGTGGTAAGCGACGAGGCGCCGCTCGTTCTCGGTCAGGACCTGCGACCTGCGCTCGAGCCCCGCAGTCACCCTGTCTATGGCCTCCTCGAGCTCGGTCATGCCCACGCGCTTCCCACCGCTGCGGGCGGTCAGCAGGGCGCCCTCGTTGATGACGTTTGCGAGCTGGGCCCCTGAGAAGCCGGGCGTGCGTCTGGCGAGCACCTCGAGGTTGGCATCGCCGGCGAGCTTCACGGTGCGGGCGTGGATCTCGAGGATCTCTTGGCGGCCGCGTATGTCGGGAAGGTTGACCTGGATCTGGCGGTCGAAGCGCCCGGGGCGCAGCAACGCCTGGTCGAGGACCTCGGGACGGTTCGATGCCGCAATGATGATCACGCCGCTGTTGGCCTCGAAACCATCCATCTCCGTTAGCAGCTGCTGGAGGGTCTGCTCCTGCTCTTGATGCGATCCCATCTGAGCGCCGCCGGCGCCGGAGCGCGCCTGGCCGATGGAGTCGATCTCGTCGATGAACACGATGGCGGGGGCCCGCTCGCGCGCTTGTTGGAACATGTCGCGCACCCTCGCCGCCCCGAGGCCGACGAAAAGCTCAATGAACTCGGACGCTGAGATGTAAAAGAACGGAACATCGGCCTCACCGGCGATGGCGCGCGCCAGGAGCGTCTTTCCCGTTCCCGGCGGGCCGACGAGCAGCACCCCCTTTGGAATGCGCGCGCCGAGCGCCTTGTACTTGTCGGAGCTCTTGAGGTAGTCCACGAGCTCGATGAGCTCGGCCTCGACCTCGTCGACGCCGGCGACGTCGTTGAAGGTCGTCTTGAGATCGGTGCGGTCGAAGAGCTTTGCTTTGTTCTTACCGAACGACATCGGCCCCCCGGCGCCGCCGCCGAGCTGCTTGCCGAGGCGGCGGATGAAGAACCAGTAGTAGAGCCCACCGAGGAGGAGGAACGGGAGCAGCGAGAACAGGAGGCCGGAGAACGCGCTCGGCTGGGTCGCAGAGACGTCAACGCCGCCGTCCCTGAGCTGGTCGACGAGTTTGTTGGTCTCGAAGTTGTAGGGGATGGTGGCCGTGAAGTCCGTCTCCCCATCTTCTGAGGTGAAGGTGCCGTCGATAGACGTCTGGGAGATATCGGCGGCTTGGACCTGGCCCTCGTCGACGAGCTCGAGAAAACGACCGAACTCGAGCTCCTGGGTGCTGCCGAAGAGCGTTCCCTGAAAGACCACGAACAGAAACAGCGCCGCGACGGCGACGCCGGCGATAACCCTGCGCCGGTCGTTTGTCGGAGAGTCCTTGGGGGGGACAGGCTTAGCCCCGCCGGTCGCAGGGCCTGCGCTTGGCTCCTTTTTCTCTTTGTTCCAGCGGGGTAGGTCCATTGGCATCAAGGTTACCGGGTGCACGAAGCTCCGTGGTGGCCGCCCACAAAGGTTCCCTTATGTTTGGAACCGTGGTGGTCCTTCTGATCGGTGGAGATCTCATGGCGAAGGCGCGCGTCGAAGCCGCTTCGAAACGAGCGGGGGCCGAGCTCGTGACGGCTCCATCCCACGATCTCGAAGGTGCCCTGAGCAGAACACGGCCCGAGCTGCTCATCCTCGATCTCGATTCGGGGGGAGCCGGGTTGCTCGACGATCTCAAGGGCGCCCTGGCAAAGGGGCTGCCCCCAGGCCGGGTCGTCGGCTTCTACTCACATATAGACGACGAGCTCCGCAGGGGTGCGCTCGAGGCCGGCTGCACTCCCCTGCCGCGGGGGCGCTTCTGGAGAGAGCTCGGCGACACGATAGGCGGACATGGCGCCTGAAGCGCGGGATGTGGTGGTGGTCGGAGGGGGAGCCATCGGGCTGTCGATCGGGTGGCGGATCGCTGCGGCCGGGCTCACGGTCACGATCGTGGACGCGGCGGCCGGGAGCGGCTCATCGGCGGCCGCCGCCGGCATGCTCGCGCCCGCCTCTGAGGCCCACTTCGGGGAGACCACGCTGTTGGCCCTCAACCTGGCCTCCGCCGAGAGCTATCCCGCTTTCGTCGAGGAGCTCGAGGACACCTCGGGCCTGAGCGCAGGCTACCGGCGCTGCGGGACGCTTGTTGTGGCGCGCCACAGCGACGACGGCGCCCAGCTCATCCGGCTCCACGACTTCCAAAAGGCCCACGGCCTCGACGTGAAGCGCCTGCGCTCTCGAGAGTGCAGGGAGCTGGAGCCCGCCCTCGCCCCTTCGATCAGGGGCGGACTGCTGGCCTCCGGCGACCACGCGGTCGACAACCGCATGCTCGTCGTCGCCCTGCTCGAGGCCTGCACGCGCTCCGGGGCGAGGCTTCACGACGGCAGGGTCACCGAGGTTCGCTCCGGCGACGGCGGGAGGGTGACCTCCGTGGACCTCGCCGATGGCGAGTCGATGCCCTGCGGCGCCGTCGTGGTCGCCGCCGGCTGCTGGTCGGGGTCGATCGAGGGGGTCCCTCCCGAGTCCGTGCCGGTGCGACCCGTCAAGGGACAGCTCCTCTATCTGCGCGGCCCGGCCGAGCTCCCCCTTGCGTCACGCAACATAAGGAGCCTCGACGTCTATGTCGTCGGGCGCGGCGACGGCAGGGTTGCGATTGGGGCGACGGTCGAGGAGATGGGCTTCGACACCACGGTGACGGCGGGGGCCGCTCATGCGCTCCTGCGCGACACCATCGAGATACTGCCGGGGGCCGCCGAGCTCGAGCTGGTTGAGACGGTGGCGGGCCTGAGGCCGGGCTCGCCCGACAATGCTCCCATCATCGGTGCGACCGAGATCGAGGGCCTAACCGTCGCCACGGGCCACTACAGAAACGGCATTCTCCTGACGCCCGTGACCGCCGACGCCGTGGCCGAGCTCGTGGTCAACGGCAAGACCTCCGACCTCATCGCCCCCTTCGGTCCCGCCCGCTTCGCCGCCGGCCCGGGGACGTGAACGTCGTCGTCAACGGCGCCCGCTCCGAGGTGCCGGCCGGTGCTACGGTCGCCGAGGTCGTTATGGCCGAGACGAGGCGCGGGGCCGCCTCGGCGGGACCGCAGAACCAGGGGGGGCCGCCTCGGCGGGACCGCAGAACCAGGGGG
>JACCZU010000241.1 GCA_013695835.1 Candidatus Aridivita willemsiae | reverse complement strand
GCATGGCTTCTCTTCAGCACCGAGCGCATGTCGTCGAGGGCGAGAGGCCCGACGGGGGATTCCAGCGAGGAAGCGGGAACGTTGGCCGGAGCCATGACGAAGACCTCGAGCGGCAGGTTCTCGCACGCGTCGAGGAGCCAGTGGATGCCGTCGCGCCCGAGCACGTTGGCGATCTCGTGGGGATCGGCGACAACTGCGGTGGTGCCGCGGGGGAGCACGGCGCGGGCGAACTCGTCGACCATCAGCTTGGAGGACTCGATGTGGACGTGTGCGTCGATGAAGCCGGGCACGAGGTAGCTCCCCGCGCCTTCGACGCGCTCGCCGCCGCTGTAGCGCCCAAGTCCTGCAATGCGGCCGTCGGCGACGGCAACATCGGCGTCGAGCCACTCCCTGGTGAAGGCGGAGAAGACCTGCGCCCCGGTGACGACGAGGTCGGGCGGCTCGTCACCGCGCGCGACGGCGAGCAGCCGGCGCCTGTCCGGCGGGGGGTTCAGCGCGGCTCCCGAGGCGCTTCTCCCGCAGGGGAGCGGTCGGTAAGGCCGGCCACGTCGTCGGGGCGCATGGGGATGCGTCTCAGGGCGCGTCCGGTCGCGGCTCTGACGGCTGCGACCACGGCGGGTGTCGACGAGATGACCGGGGGCTCGCCGACGCCCTTTACGCCGTAGGGCGAGCCCGGGTCCCCGAGCTCGAGCACGTCGGCGTGCACGGGCGGCATGTCGAGCGACGTGGGGATGAGGTAGTCGGTGAACGAGGGGTTGCGGATCACGCCGTCGATGACCTGAACCTCCTCCATGAGCGCGAGCCCGATGCCCTGCGCGATGCCCCCCTCGATCTGACCCTCGACCGCCTGGGGGTTGAGCGCCATCCCGACGTCCTGCGCTGTGGCGATGTCAACGACTTTGACGAGACCGAGCTCGACATCGACATCGACGACCGCGCGATGAGCGGCAAATGCAAAGCCGGCATGCGCGTTGCCCTGGCCGTTGGCGTCCAAAGGAGAGGTCGGGGCGTGCCGGTACTCGCGGGTGGCTTCTACGACGGTGTCGCCGAGCAGCTCTGCCAGCGAGTAAACGGCGCCGAGCTCGAGCGACATGACCAAGCCGTTCGAGAGGTAGAGCTCGCCGGGCTCCGCTCCGAGCACCTCCGCCGCAGTGGAAAGCACGCGCTCGCGCACGGCCTCGCATGCGGTCTTGACGGCGCCGCCGGTCATCCACGTCTGGCGAGACGCTGAGCTCGAGCCCGACGAGCCGATCGACGTGTCCGCAGGTCTGAGCACGGCAGCCTCGACCCCGAGCTCGGTGCGCGCTATCTGGAGCTGGATGGTTGCAACTCCCTGGCCGACCTCGGCTGCTGCGGTGTGAACCTCGACGACGGGCTCACCCGCCGGGGCCGACAGCCGGACGCGCGCGGTTGCGTAGTCGTCGAAACCCTCCGAATAACAGATGTTCTTGTAGCCGGCCGCGTGCCCGATCCCTCGTCTGACGGCCTCGCCGTGGGTGGCGTTGGAGACCCCGCCTGGGAGCTCGCGAATATCAGGCGTCCCCGGCGAGCCTGGTGGGGGGAGAGGCGCGTCCCGCACCCGCGTCAGCAGCTCGGCCACCGGGGCGGGGCCCTCGATCTTTTGGCCGGTCGGCGTCACCGTGCCTGTGCTTGCTGCGTTGCGGAGACGGAGCTCGACCGGGTCCATGGCGAGCTTGGCTGCGAGCAGGTCCATCTGCGACTCGTAGGCAAAGCACGCCTGCACCGCCCCAAAGCCCCGCATCGCTCCGCAGGGCGGGTTGTTGGTGTAAACGGCGTAGCAGTCGATGAGCGCGTTGGGGACCTCGTAGGGGCCGCAGCAAAGCGTCGCGGCGTTGGCGCACACCGCGGTCGAGCTCGATGCATAGGCGCCGCCGTCAAAGACGAGACGGGCCTTCACGAACACGAGTTCGCCGCTCGTCGTGGCGCCGTGAATGTAGTTGAGGCGCGCCGGATGCCTGTGGACGTGCCCATAGAAGGACTCCTCGCGCGAGTACATCATCTTCACGGGACGATTGGTTGTGAGCGCAAGCATGCAGCTGTGGATCTGTATCGAGAGGTCCTCGCGCGCCCCGAAGGCGCCGCCGACGCCTGCGAGTGTGATGCGCACCTCCTCGGGCGCAAGGGCGAGGCTCGCGGCAAGCTGCTCGCGATCGACGTGCAGCCACTGCGTGGAGACGTAGAGGTCGACGCCGCCCGAGCCGTCGGGGACGGCGAGGCCGGACTCCGGCCCAAGGAACGCCTGGTCCTGCATGCCGACCTCGTAGGTGGCCTCGGCGACCACGTCCGCCTCTGGGTCGGGCTCCCCGTGGGCGATGTGGATGTGGCGCACGACGTTGCCCGAAGGATGAAGCGCAACCGTGGCGGCGTCGAGCGCGACCTCGGGATCGGTGACCGGCTGGAGCACCTCGTAGTCGATGTGGACCGCCTCCGCCGCGCGCCGCGCGGTTTCGGGGTGGGCCGCCGCAACAAGTGCAATGGGTTCGCCCCTGTAGCGCACGCGCTCGGAAGCGAGCACGGGCTGGTCGGGCCTCTCCAAGCCGAAGGTCTTGCGCCCTGCAACGTCCTCGTGGGTCAGCACGGCATGGACGCCGGGATGCTTGAGCGCGTCGGTGATGTCGATGGAGACGATGCACGCGTGGGGATGAGGGCTCCGAACGGTTGCTCCCCACAGCATGTGCTCGTCCCACATGTCGGAGGAGTAAGCGAACTCGCCCTTGACCTTGGGGACGCCGTCGGGGCGAAGCGCGCTCGTGCCCACGCCTCCTTGTACCGGGACGCCCTCCTTCGGCGGCGCCACGGGCGGAGCTACAGGGGCAGTGCTGGCGCGGCTCACGAGCACCTCTCCACGAGGCGGCGCGCCGCCGCTCCGAGCTGCACTGCGAGGTCGTCTGAGTCGGCGGTGATGAGGGCGCGGTCCTCGACGATCTGGCGCCCGCCGACGAACGAGTGCTTGACCCCGCCAACCGGCCCGAGGACCAGTGCGGCGATGGGGTCGACGATGCCGCTGTGGCCGAGCCCGCTCAGGTCCCACACCGCGACATCGGCCTGCTTTCCCGACTCGAGAGAGCCGATGTCGGGCCCCCGTCCGAGGCAGCGCGCACCGCCCGTGGTCGCCAGCCTCAGAGCATCTCTCGGCGTGAGCGAGGAGGGGCCTCCTCTGAGGCGTGCGGCAAACAACGCGCCCTTCATCTCGGGCGCCAGCTCTCCCGCCTCGTTCGAAGCGGCACCGTCGGCGCCGAGGCCGACCGGCGCTCCTGCGGCGTGCAGCATCTCCACGGGAGCGACGCCGGCACCAAGGCGCGCGTTCGAGCTTGGGCAGTGCGCCACTCCGGTGCCTGTGGCGCCGAAGCGCGCGACCTCGTCGGCGGAAAGATGGACGCAATGAGCGAGCCACACGTCGTCGCCGAGCCATCCGAGGTCATCGAGATACTCGGCGGGGCGCACTCCGAAGCGCTCGAGACAGTAGTGCTCCTCTTCGGACGTCTCGGCTAGATGGGTGTGAAGGCGCACGCCGTTGGCGCGCGCCAGCTCCGCCGACGACCGCATCAGCTCGCGCGTGACCGAGAACGGTGAGCACGGTGCGACCGCCACCTGAAGCATTGAGCTGGGCGCAGGGTCGTGGGCCTCGTCGATCAGCTGCTGGGTCGCAGCAAGAACATGATCGTCGTCTTCGACGATCCCATCCGGCGGAAGGCCCCCGGCCGACCTCCCGAGGTTCATTGAGCCGCGCGTCACATGAAAGCGAAGGCCGATGGTCTCGGCGGCGTCGATGGTCGCTTCGAGCACGCCAGGGGCGCCTCGGGGAAAGACGTAATGATGGTCGGCCGACGTCGTGCACCCGGAGTGGGCGAGCGCGGCGAGGCCTGCCGACGCCGCAACCAGGGTGAGCTCGGCGTCGATACACGCCCACATCGGGTAAAGGCTTTCCAGCCACTCGAAGAGGTCGGACTGTTGTGCGAGGCCGCGCGTGAGCCATTGATAGAGATGGTGATGGCAGTTGATGAGGCCCGGTGTCGCCAAGCATCCGGATCCGTCGACGACCCTTGCGCCCGGCAGGGCCGGAGCCGGGCCCTCTCCGACCTCGGCGATGCGGTCGCCTTCGATCACGATATGACCTGAGGCAAACTCCCTGCCCGCTGCGTCCATCGTTGCGATCGCGCAGCCTTCGATCGCAAGCGGCGTCCCTGCGCTCACGACGTTGCCGCCTTCTCTGCCGCGAGGCGCACCGCGTCGAGGATCTTTACGTAGCCCGTGCACCGGCACAGGTTGCCCGCAAGCGCTTCCCTGATCTCGGGATCGGAGGGGGCCGGATTGCGGGCAATCAGATCGTGGGTTGCGACGATGAGCCCGGGCGTGCAGAACCCGCACTGGACCGCTCCGGCGGCGAGGAACGCCTCCTGGACCGGGTGGAGCAACCCGGCGCCGGCCAGGCCCTCGACGGTGACGACGGCGCGCCCCTCTGCCTGCGCGGCGAGCACGAGACACGAGCACACGAGCGTGCCGTCGAGATAGACCGAGCAGGAGCCGCACTCTCCCTGCTCGCACGCGTTCTTGGAGCCCGGGCAGCCGAGCCGCTCGCGCAGCACGTAGAGCAGCGATTCGCCCGCCCAGACGTCATCTGCTTGGAGCACCTGCCCGTTGACTTCGAGGTTGAGCTGCATCTATGCCGCGCTCCGATAGTCCGACCACGCCCACGCGAGGGTCCGGCGCGCCAGAACCGCAAGGGCGTGGCGCCGGTAGGCGACCGTGCCCCTCACGTCGTCGATGGGTTGTGCGGCGGCGGCGACGAGCTCACCGAAGCGCGCCGACGCGGGCTCGGGTATCGGCGCGCCCGAGCTCCACAGGTCGTGCTCGGCAAGCACACCGCCGATGAAGTCTTCCGCCTCCGTCGCCCGCAGCGGCCTCGGCGCAGCCGAGCCGATGCCGGTACCCACGCGGCGCCGGCCTGGATGAAGCGCAAGTGCGAACGAGACGGTTGCGATCACCATCGCGTTCCTCGTGCCGATCTTGGAGTATTGCTGGGGCCCGTCTGCAACGGGGACGACGATGGCGGCGATGAGCTCCCCCCCTTCGAGCGCGGTGACCTTTGGGGCGATGAAGAAGTCCTCTAGCGGTATCCGGCGCGACCGAGCGGCCGAGGCGACCTCGACCTCGGCGCCGGCTGCGAGCAACGGCGGCAGGGCGTCCCCCGCTGGCGATGCGGTCCCGAGGTTTCCCCCCAAGGTGGCCCGATTCCTTATCTGGGGCGACCCCACCGTGCGTGACGCGATCGCGAGCCCGGGGAGCTCGGGGGCGAGCTCGGCGATAAGAGTCGTGAAGGTCACTCCGGCCCCGATTCTTACGCGCCCGTTGTCTCTGTCCCAGCCTGCGAGCTCTGCCAGGCGCGTCAGATCGAGGAGCGCTTGGGGCCTGGCCCGGCCGAAGTTGAGGTCGACCATGAGGTCGGTGCCGCCCGCAAGCGGCACCGACTCGGGCGCCCCACGCTTCACCTCGAGGGCCTCGGACCAGCTGGCAGGCCGATAGATGTCCATCGTGGGGGCATCTTAGGATGCCGCGGTGGAGCCGCGGGCGATGGTGATCAGGGGCGGCGAGGTCGTCTCCTCCGAGGGGGCCGGGCGCGCCGACGTCCTCATCCGGGGGGAGCGCATCGAGGCCGTGGGAGCCGTCGGCCACGTAGCGGATGCTGAGGTCGTGGACGCAGGGGGGCAGCTCGTGATCCCCGGCGGAGTCGACGTCCACACCCACTTCGACATGGACGCCGGAGCGGTCCGCTCGGCGGACGACTTCGCCACGGGGACCATCGCCGCCGCGTGCGGAGGGACCACCACGGTCGTGGACTTCGCCACCGCCTACAGGGGCGAGACCGCGGCCGAGGGCCTCGCCGCCTGGCACGCCAAGGCGGCGGGCAAGGCCGTCGTGGACTACGGCTTCCACATGACCCTCACGGACCTCCGCCGCCCTGCGGGCGACGTCGTCGCCGAGATGGGAGAGGCGGGGGTGACAAGCTTCAAGCTCTACATGACATATAGGGACAGGCTGATGGTGTCCGACGACACGATCGCCGAGATCATGCGGGCGGCGGAGCCGAGCGGGGCGCTCGTGTGCCTGCATTGCGAGGACGACAACACGCTCGAGGACCGGCGCCGGCGCGCCCTGGCGGCAGGCCGCACGGCCCCACGGTGGCATGCGTGGTCCCGGCCCCCCGGCGCCGAGGCCTCGGCCGTCGCCAGGGCGGTGCGCATGGCCGAGGACGCCGGCGCTCCCCTCTACGTGGTGCACCTCTCGAGCGGCCCCGCGCTCGAAGAGGTCCGGCGGGCGCGTGAGCGGGGGGTCGCCGTGTTCGCCGAGACCTGTCCCCAATACCTCTACCTGTCCGCCGAGCGCTACGAGGAAGCGCCGGCTGCAGCCGCCCGATACGTGTGCGCTCCACCCCTCAGAGACCCCCATCACGCCGAGGAGCTATGGGAGGGCCTGAGGGCGGGGCACCTCCAGGTCGTGGCGACCGATCATTGCCCGTTTACGGCGGGCGACAGGGCAAGGGGGTTGGGTGGGTCCGGTTGGGACGACTTCACCGGCATCCCAGGGGGGCTTCCCGGAGTCGAGACCCGTCTCGCCCTCATCTACCAGAAGGTCGCCGAGGGGCTGCTCACCCGCCAGCAATGGGTGGGCTTGTGCTGCACGACGCCGGCGAAGCTGTTCGGGCTTCACCCGGCCAAGGGTGAGCTCGCCCCCGGCGCGGACGCCGATGTCGTCGTGTTCGACCCCGCCTTGGAACTTCCTCTGAACGCGGCACGTCTACACATGAACGTGGATTACTCGCCCTATGAAGGGGTCGTCGTGAGGGGCTGGCCCTCGCTTGTGCTTAGCCGCGGGCGTGCCGTGGCGAGGGCCGGGCAGCCCGTGAGCGGGCCTGCTGAGGGCCGTTTCCTCCGCCGTCAGGCCGGGGCCGCTCACGACCTATAGGGAAAAACAGGAAAGGAGTAGAGTGAGGGAGCAGGACTCGAGGGGACCGACCGAGGGGCTGGGCTCGAGGGTGCCGGCGGGTGGCCTCGGTCTGACCGCAGACCGAGGCGGATGCGCCGCAACCAGGACCGGGCGGCGGGGCCGGAAATTTCTCTTGAAAGACATGCCCGACAGGTTTTCATAAGGCCCAAACGCGTAAGGTGGAGATCGTGAGCAACAGGCGCCGCAGCTTCGTGGTTCTGACGCTCCTGCTTGGAGCCATGCTCGCTTTGCCGCGCCCCGGGGGCCTCTTCGGGGCAAGCGCGGGGGCTCAGACCGTGGCGGCCGAGGTGGTGGGGGCAAATCTCAGCGCGGCCACCTCACCGGCGGCCACCTCACCGGCGGCCGAGCACTGCGAGGATACGGCGATCAACCTCCTCTCTTATGAGCAGTCAACGATCGAGTCCTCAATTGAGGAGTGGGTCGGGACCAACGCCACGCTTACTCAGGAAGACACCGACGCCGTTGACGGGGCCCACTCCCTTGGCGTGAGTGCCGAGGCAGATGGGGACGCGGGCGCGACCGCGGCGGGGGCCGAGGTCGACCCCGGAACGCGGTATGCCGCTCAGGCCTTCGCCCTAAGCGCAGATCGCCATCCCGGCGTCGACCAAGTTGGCGCCTCCATCGTCTGGTACGACTCGGAGGGCGGAGTGATCGACACCTCGGAGGGCAGTCCCGTCACGCTCGCCGAAGCCGCCAACCGAGATTGGGTCGGAGTATGGGCCGTGGGCAGGGCCCCCGAAGGGGCAGTTACCGCAGGTGTGGCCGTGACCGTGTTCGAGGCTCCGGCGGACGAGGTCTACCTCGTCGACGCTGCCATGCTCGAAGCCGGCCGTGCCGCGTCGCCGTGGGTGGCCGGCAGCAGCGGCGTCGCGCCGGACTGCGACGACGACGGAAATGGCGGCCACGGAAATGGCGGCGACGGAAATGGCGGCGGCGGCAACGGCGGCAACAACAACGGCGGCAACAACAACGGCGGCAACAGCGGGCACAACAATGGCGGCAACGG
>JACCZU010000261.1 GCA_013695835.1 Candidatus Aridivita willemsiae | reverse complement strand
GGAGATTGCGAACGACGAGACCGAGCTGCCCTTCGTCGCCCTTGACCCACACGCCTTTTGAGATGGTGGTCACGAGCTTCGTCGCCGGCTCGGTGGCGCCCCTCAACCTCGTGACCTCTCTCTCTGCGACCTCGGACAGCTCGACCGGATTGTCCGGTGGGGTCGCCGTCTCCTCGAGCTTGGAGAGATCGAGGAGGTCCTCTATGAGCCTCCCAAGCCGGCCCGCTTCTGCCACAAGCTTGCGAGAGAAGCGTTCGGCCGCTTGGGGATCGTCGTGGACCGCGCGCCGCAGCGCCTCCGCCAGCGTCTGCAGGGCCGTGACCGGGGTCTTGAGCTCATGCGAAGCGTGGGCGACGAAGTCCCGCCTGACCCGCTGGATCTTCAGCTCTTCGGTGACGTCCTGGATCACGACGACGAGTCCGCCGCCGTCTTCAAGCGGCGCGGCGCGCACCCACAGGCTCATCCGGCCGGGAAACCAAACGTTGACGATGTCGGCCTTGCTCTTGTCCTCTGTGAGCGCACTGCGGGCGAGTGACAGGATCTCGTCGGAGGGCAGGCGCGCCGGCTGCGCGTCCCTGATGCCGAGGAGGTCCCTGGCTGCGGAGTTTGTGGTTGCCGGCCTCAGCTGCTCGTCGAGGACGAGGACGCCCTCCGCCATGCGCTCCAAGATCTCCTTGCTCCTCATGGTCTCCCGCTCGAGCGCGGCGAGCTCGGTCCTCAGGCCCTCGGCGGCGGCGGCGCCGGCGTCTAAAGTCGCCCTGGAGCCTGCCGCCCGCCTGATGGAGACGAAGGCGAGGGCGAGGGCGGCAAACGCCACCACGAGGGCAAGGGCCGGGAGATCATTCATGTGGGGACCTCATGTCGTTTATCCACAGATTTTAGTTTGCACTTTCGCATGCCTATACCCCCGGCTCACAGGGCCCCCGCCGCCTCGATTTCACCCAACCTTCACGGGCTGTTCAAGCTGCGAGGCTCGATCCGATGGCGGGCGATGGGCCGCTGTGTAAGGATCATGATCGGCCCCCCCAACGAATCTCAGGGAGCGGGCCGACGACATTTTCCCGCCGACCCGAGGTTCGCTCGTGACGACCCCTGAGGATGTCAAGACAGGCCGGGGTAGGGGCCTGAGGGTCCTCAGGCTTTGCTCCGTTTTCATGCCTCCGGCGGCGGCTCTGGGCGACAGGGGGGCGGGCTTCGACCCCGTGGGGGGCATGCAGAACCACACCCTCGAGCTCACGAAGGCCCTCGACGGCCTCGGGCTCCTCCAGACGGTAGTTACGACCAGAGTTCCGTCCTCGCCACGCCTCCAGGGCCTGGGCAGGCGCGCTGAGGTCCGCCGCCTCGGCATCCCGATCCGCCGGTTCAGGCAGCTCTACAGCGTGCCTGCAGCGCGCCTCGTCCCGAAGCTTGCACGCGCGGCCGACCTGATCCACGTGCACCTGGGCGAGGACCTTGCGGTGCTGCCCCTCGGCGTCCTGGCGTCCAAGGCCGGCGGTGTGCCGCTCGTTGTGACGGTTCACTGCAGCCTTGCCCACACCTTAAGCGCCGTCGATGCGCGCACGGCGGCGCTCAAGCTCGTCGGGGGCGCTATCGAACGGCGCTGCACGCGCTCGGCCGGCGCCGTCATCGCCATCACCGCGCGCCTCGCCCGGATTCTCGAGGCCGGCGGCGTTGCGCCCGCCCGAATTCACACCATCCCCCCGGGGATAGACAGATCGCTTTTTACGGGGCCCTGGGAGGATCCCTTGCCCGAGATCGACCGCCCCAGGGTGGTTTTCATCGGCAGGCTCGTCCCCGGCAAGGGGGTCGACGTGCTCCTCGACGCCGTTGCCCACATGACGGTGCCTGCTGAGATCGTCATCGTTGGAGACGGCCCCGAGCGCGGCGCGCTCGAGCGCAAGGCGGCCGAGGGACGCGCCGCCGGGCGAACCAACTTCACGGGCTTCGTGCCCCATGACCGCGTCCCGGCCGTGCTTGACAATGCCGACGTCCTGGTGCTTCCGTCTCGCTACGAGGAGCTCGGCTCGATCCTTATCGAAGCGATTCAGGTCGGCGCCCCGATAGTGGCGACGCGCATCGGCGGGATCCCGGACCTCATCGACGACGGGCGCAGCGGCCTGCTTGTGCCACCGGGTGATCCAAGGGCCCTGGCCTGCGCGCTCGATCGAGTCCTCGCCGAGGCAGGCCTGGCACAAAGGCTGCGAGCGTCGGCCTCAAGGGGGGTGGGCCTTCGGGAATGGTCCACTGTGGCGGAGCAAGTGCTCGATGTCTACGGAGCCGTGCTCGGCCGCCGGTTTGCCGCTCCCTCCGAAATTGCCTGAGGTGGTTTGCTCTCCTCGGAGGAAGAAGGATTATGGAGCACATGATCCGCGTCGGATTCCACGAGGAGCTCGAAAACGCTGAGACCCGTCTCCTCACCGAAGGCGGGCTTGTCCGTACCCAGCTCGTGACCGTCGTAGAGGCGCTGCTCGATCGTAACCTCGAGACGGCCCGCGTCGTGATCCAAGGTGACGATCGGATCGACGACCTCTATCTCGAGACCCAGGCCCGCATTCTCAACCTGCTTGCGCTCCAGGCCCCCGTTGCCGCCGACCTCAGGCTTGTGAGCGCGATCCTGCATTCCAACATGCACATCGAGCGCATGGGCGATCTGTGCGTGAACATCGCAAAGTTCGTGCTCAACCGCCACCCTTATCCGTCCGACTCGGCCATGACGGCTCGATTGAATGAGATGGGACAGAGGGCGGCGGAGATGCTCGACACCGCATTGTCCGCGTTTGTGCAGAGAAGCGTCGAGCTTGCCGAGCAGCTGACGTTCAAGGACGACTCGCTCGACAGGCTCAACAAGGGAATGCTTGGGGACCTAAAGAAGTACGCAGGTGATGAGCAAGCCTTCGAATGGGCCACCAACCTGGTGTTGGTAGCCC
>JACCZU010000254.1 GCA_013695835.1 Candidatus Aridivita willemsiae | reverse complement strand
GCTGGAGGCGGCGAGCGGAATCGAACCGCTGTGCGGGGCTTTGCAGGCCCCTGCCTGAACCACTCGGCCACGCCGCCAATCATCCTTTCCGGGCAAGGGTAACCGCCGGAGTCATCCGTCTATTTCTGCGCGCGGAGCCTCGGCCGGAGGGAAGCCCGCTTCACGCCGAGGCCCCCCGGGCTGCCGCCGGACCTCATGGGAATCACCGTTGTCGCGGTGGCGGTGACTGCCGTCCAAAAGCCTCCAAGAGCGAGCCCGCCGAGCACGTCGGTGGGCCAGTGGACTCCGAGATAGATGCGTGTGAATCCGACGAGCAGCGAAACGCCAACGGCGACAGTCCATACGGGGACCGAGCGCCGGGGACTCAGGTGACGGGTAGCCACGTAAGCCAAAGCCGCGCACATGCCGGCCGCCGCCGCTGCGTGGCCGCTCGGAAAGGAGCTGCCCAAGGCCTGGACGAGCGGGTGGAAGCGGGGGCGCGGCCTGCCGACCAGGCCCTTGACGGCGTCGTCAAGAAGCGTCACGCCATACAGAGTGGTCATGAAGAACACCGCCCACCGAGACTGCCGCGTGCTCCAGAGGGTCACGAGCGCCGCCGCCGACATGACGAGGCTCACGACCAGACCTGCGCCGAGGCCCGTCAGAACCTTCATGACGGCGTCGAGCGCGGGCTCACGATGCAGCACGACCCATCGCAACACAGGGCGGTCGATCAAGGAGAGCTCTTCGTTGCCGGCGACGTCTTCGAGCAGTCCCCCGAAGAGCCACGCCCCCGCCACCGAGAGGGCGACGCCGATCGTGAGGTAGAGACCGAAGCGCTGCGTGGGGTCGAGGCGTCGCTCCACGAAATCGATCTGCGGTCGGAGGCGGTCGCGCAGGCGAGCTACCAGAGGACGCTCCAGAAAGTCATCCCGCCGGCGCCCGAAGTCGGCGAGATGGTTCTGGACATAGCGGGCTCCAAACGCGAGCGCCAACGCCACTGCGAGAACGCCGGCGAGGATCAGCGTCGCCCGCCCTGCATAGGCTTCAACGACACTGTAGCTGCCGCCTGCGGCCACTCCAAGAAGCGTGAAACCCCCCGCCCATGTGACTGCGCCGACGATGCTGTAGGCGGCAAAGGTCCTGTAGGGGAGGCGGGCAGAGCCGGCGATCGCCGGCATCAAGGCTCTCAGCACGCCGATGTAGCGGGCGATCAGGACCGCGCGCCCACCCCGGCGACGCAGGTAATCCTGGGCGCGCCGCCAGCGCTCGGCACCCACCCGCCGGCCGAAGCGCCCGGCCATGATGCGTGTGCCGTAGCGTCTGCCTATCCCATAGCCGATCTGGTCCCCGGTCGCCGCCCCGAGGCAGGCAGCGGCGAGCATGACACCCAAAGACGCCCGTCCCTGGAAGACGAGCACGCCCCCAAGGAGGACCGTCGCTTCCCCGGGAAGCACGAGGCCGGCGAAAAGGGCCGACTCGGCCGCAGCGATCGACCCAATCAGGAGGTACGCCCACGGTTCGGCCAGTCCGAGTAGGAAATCCATTCGAGGGCTGCGCCCGGCCGAACCTTGCGGCGCCCCGCCTACTTCTTTACGTTTGCGCGCTCGTCGGCCGAGTCGCTCGACTCCTCGGGAGACGTGCCCCCTTGCCGGTCGGCGCCCTGCCTTTGTTTGCCCTTGCCTTCTCCCTGCTCGGCGCTTCCGGCCGGGCTGCCGCCGCGCGGCTTGTCATAGCTGGATGCGCTGTGCCCAGGGCCATCTGTGCCTCCGGCCTCCGAACCGGCTCCCGGTCCGTCGACCGGAGCCCCCTTGGGATCCTGATTCTCATCCTTTCCCATGACCGCTCTCCTTTTGCAGATGGTCGTTACCGCCAGTAGACAGCATGGTCCCAGGCTGCGCTTCCAATACGCCGTTGGGGCTAAAGGTCGGAAGGGCCGTGCCGATGGTGAGACTTCGACGAGCACAGGCAACTTAGGAGCGTCGGCGAGCGTCATAAGAGTGTGAAACGGCCGCGTGGGGAAGGAAGACAAATGCAGACGTTGAGACGGGACCGCGCAGCTGAGCACGGGGGGCAAGAGGGCATGATGCGCTGGGTCGTAGGCGCCGCCGTGGCGGCTGTTGCGCTCCTTGGCCTGCTCATCATCGTTGCCCTAGTCGCAGTGGCCTTGCAGCCACCGGACTGGGCACAAACCCTGCTCGGGGCGGTCATGGCCTTCGGGGCCGCCTCTTTCGCTTGGCTCGTCGCGAGCGCTTTGGATTCAAGTCGCAAGGAGCACGCCTCGTCGCCGCCGCGGCTGGTTTCCTCAGACGACAAGCGCCCCCAGAACGGCAGCAGGAGGACCGCTTAGAAGGAGTTCCGCCCGGTCCAACCACCCTCGATTGATAGGCGGTACGGCACCTCACGGCCAGGGTGGCAAGCCTTAACCTCGTGAGGGTGATCTCTCTTACCAAGGACGCCGATCTCACTCTCGAGGCCCTCGAGGCGGTCGC
>JACCZU010000249.1 GCA_013695835.1 Candidatus Aridivita willemsiae | reverse complement strand
CCGACCGCGATCGGACCACAACCCACTCAACCGCAAGGAATACCTGCTGCACGTACTGCGGCGGGTCTAGCGCTGCCCATTCTCAGGACCTCCGACCACCTCACAAGTGGTCGTTGGGGCCGAGAATGAAGTGCTAGATCCCCCGGCCCCCGCGGATCACACGGTAGGCGAGGACCGCGGCGGCGAGGGCGAGGGCGATGCTCACGATGGCCCCCGCGATCTCAAGCCCTCCGGCCGGCGGCGCGCGCAGCGTGCCAGAAGGGGACGGGGTCGGCTTGGGCGCTGCGATCTCGACGACCGTCACGGCCGCGCCGGCTCCGGCCAGGGGTCCCTAGGCGGGGCGGGTGCCTCGATGAGCCCGGCCTCGGCGAGGCGCTCAAGGAACAGGCGCAGGATGCGACCCGTGATCCCCCAGATGACGTCCTCCCCCCACACCCATGCCTCGGTCGGGTAGGTCCTCCCCCCACGGGCGAAGCCGGACTCTGACCTGATGGCGTCGGTGAGCCCCGCGATCGGGACCTCGAGCACGGTCGCAACCTCGGCCGGATTGGGCAGAAGCTTCGGCGGCTCGGCGATCCAGCCGACGAAGGGGCTGATGACGTAACCAGAGACGAACGTGTGGAGATTGTCGATCTCGCCGACCACCTCGACGAGGCCCGGATCGAGGCCGACCTCTTCGTTGGCCTCCCTCAGCGCCGCCTCCTTGGGGGAAGCGTCTGAGTCGTCGATCGAACCTCCGGGGAAGGAGATCTCACCCCTGTGGCTCGGGAGCGTGTGGGTGCGCACGGTGAAGATGAGGCTCGGCTCCGGCAGGGCGACGACGGGGATGAGCACGGCCGCCCTGCGCGCCCCCTGTGGGTCGACCCGGCGCGCCGGGCGAGCGCTCATGGCGCGCTCGAGCCCAGCCCTGAAGTCGTCTGTCACAGCGAGCCATCGTAGCCTTGGCCGTTGCACAGCCCCGCAGAAAGCTGGGGGCTGTGACCGGCGAGCGCAGAACCAGGGAGGAGCAGTCGTGGGCGAGTTCGTGAGTTTGGAGGTCTCCGGCGAGGGGGTCGGCACGGTCAGGATCGACCGTCCGCCGGTCAACGCCCTGAATGCAGCCATCGTCACGGACATCGGCGAGGCCGTCGAAGCGGCCGCCGCCGAGGCACGTATCAGGTCGCTGATCGTGACGGGCGGGGATGAGGTCTTCGCCGCGGGCGCCGACATTAAGGAGATGATGGATCTCGACCCCGTCACCGTCTACCGCTACATCTCGGCCTTCCAGGACGTCCTCACTCGATTGGAGCAGCTGCCGCTCGTGACGATTGCGGCCATAAGCGGCTACGCGCTCGGCGGCGGCTGCGAGCTCGCGCTCGCCTGCGACCTTCGCATTTGCACGGAGGAAGCGCGTCTCGGGCAGCCGGAGATCGGCCTTGGGATCATCCCCGGCGCAGGGGGGACGCAGCGCCTGCCGCGCCTCGTGGGAGTGGGGCGGGCCAAGGAGCTCATCTACTCGGGGCGCATGGTGTCCTCCGACGAGGCGGCGCGCATCGGTCTCGTCAACGAGGTTGCCCCCTCGGGGGCCGCGGTCGCACGCGCCGGCAAGGTCGCCGCGCGCTATGCGGCGGGGCCCGGCGTGGCGCTGCGGGCGGCCAAGGAGGCGATCCAGACGGGCATCGAGACCGACATCGCCGCCGGGCTTTTGATCGAGCGCCAGGCTTTCTCCAACCTCTTTGCGACCGAGGACCAGAAGACCGGCATGCGCTCATTCGTCGAGGAGGGCCCAGGCAAGGCATCCTTCGCCGGCGCATGAGGGTGGTTCGCCTCCTCGAACTGGCCACGTCAAATTCACCCGGCGTTAGGCTTGAGGAGGGGGAAGCACCCACGGACGAAGCCCGAGGAGAGCCCACCTGAACGTCGCAGTCTGCGTGAAGCACGTCCCCGATCCGAATCTGCCGGTCGAGCTCGACGGCGGCAGGCTGCGGCGCGACGGGGTGCAGTGCGTCCTCGATCCGGGCGACGAGTTCGGCGTCGAGGCGGGTCTCAGGCTTGTCGAGGAGCACGGCGGCGAGGTCACGCTGGTCTCGATGGGGCCCCCGGCGGCCGCTGAGGCGATCAAGCGAGGCCTGTCGATGGGGGCCCACAGGGGCCTTCTCATATCCGACGATGCGCTGGCGGGGGCCGATGCGCTGGCGACCGCGACGGTGCTTGCGGCCGCCCTCGGGGGTCGGGACTTCGACCTCATAATCGCCGGGGTCGAGTCGACCGACGGCTACACGGGAACGATGCCCTCGACCCTCGCCGAGCTTCTTGGGCTGCCGCAGCTCACCTTCGCCACCTCGCTGTCCGTGACCGGCAGCTCGGTGCGCGTGGACCGTCAGAGCCCCGACGGCTACCAGGTGGTTGAGTGCCCGCTCCCTGCGCTTGTCACGGTCACCGCCGGCGTCAACGAGCCGCGCTACCCGTCGTTCAAGGGGATCATGGCGGCCAAGAAGAAGCCCATGGAGGAGCTTGCGCTCGGCGATCTCGCGGTCGAGCTCGACGTGCGCCAGAAGGTCGTGCAGGTCACCCAGGCGGAGGAGCGCAGGGCCGGCCAGGTTGTGGCCGCCGACGGCGACACCGCAGGGCGCATCGCCGATCTCCTCGCAGAGGCCAAGGTCATCTGATGGCCGGGGTATGGGTCTACGCCGAGGTCACATCGGACGGCGGCGTCGACACCGCAGCGCTCGAGATCCTCACCAAGGCGCGCACCCTCGGCGGCGAGCTGGCAGCGGTCGCGCTCGGCCCCGGCGCGAGTGCGGCCGCCGGGCGGCTCGGCGAGCACGGGGCCGCCACGGTGTACGCAAGCGACGACGAGGTCTTCGCCGACTACGTCGCTCAACCCGCCGCCCACGCCCTCCACCATCTCGTCGAGAAGCATGCGCCCGAGCTGATCCTGTTCGCAACGAACTACGACTCGCGCGACATCGCCGGGCGCCTTTCTGCCAAGACGGGGTCGCCGTTGATGAGTAATGCAACGGACCTTCTGGGCCTCGACCGGGCCCGGACCGCGGTGGCGGGCGGGGCCACGTTGGTCGATGTTGCGCTCGAGGGCTCGCCGAGGCTCGTGCTCGTGCGCCCGAAGTCCTTCAAGGCCGAGCCGAGCGGCGGAGCAGCGGAGCTTGTGCCCGTGGACGTCGACGTCCCCGGCGAGCTCAGGCTCGCCAAGAGGGTGGAGCGCCACGAGGCCGCCGCCTCTGGCCCCCGCCTCGAAGATGCGGGCGTCGTCCTTGCCGGTGGCCGGGGGCTCGGCGAGGCGGGAAATTTCAAGCTCCTCGACGAGCTTGCCTCTTTGATCCCCAACGCCGCTGTGGGAGCGACGCGCGCCGTGGTCGACGCCGGGTGGGTTCCCTACGCATACCAGATAGGCCAGACGGGAAAGGCGGTCAAGCCGGACGTTTATATCGCCGCAGGCATCAGCGGGGCGACCCAGCACATCGTGGGTATGAAGGGGGCGAAGAGGGTGGTGGCCATCAACAAGGACGATGACGCCCCGATCTTCCAGATGGCCGACTTCGGAGTCGTGGGCGACGCGTTGAAGGTTCTTGAGCAGTTGATCGACGAAGTGAGGTCGCGCACAGGGGGCGCGCCGTGACCCGCTCCCGGATGCGGAGGAGCTGAGGGGTGGATTTCTCGGACAGGATCAGAGGCTTTTTCAGCCGCAAGAACAACCCGGCGCTCAAGGAGCTTGAAGCTTTCGTCACCGAGCGAAAGGGCGTCGAGGGCTACATCGAGCCGCGCACCTCAACCAGCCCCACCACCTTGCTCCTCGTCGACCGGGCCGGTGACCATTTACGGGCGCCGGTGAGGGAGCCCCAAGACGCTGTGGTGTTCTGTGAGCGCTACGCCCTGCCCGTCTACGACGCTGCCGTCATCGGCTACCCCCAACGCATGAGGGA
>JACCZU010000245.1 GCA_013695835.1 Candidatus Aridivita willemsiae | reverse complement strand
TCGAAGTGGTGGGTGAGGTAGCGGCGGTTGTGACGCTGAGTGGCCCCGGCAGCCTCGCCGTCGGGGTCGCAGTCGTCGAGCATGCCCCGGTAGAGCCGCACGAACTTGTCGGTCTGAGACGCGGTCGAGTAGCGCGCCATGTTGAGGAGCTCGTCCTCGTTTGCGGGGGTCACGATCCTGGTGATCGCCCTGACCTTGGAATAGGAAAGCTCGCCGGCGACAAAGGCTGCGGTGATGGCGGGCAGCCCCTCGAGCGCCCCTGCAACCCTGACGTGTTCCCTTGCGGTCTGAAGCGACACCGAGCACTTCCACATGAGCCAGTGGGCGCACGACAGGATGCCCTCCTGGAACCACCCCCTCCTGCGGTCGTACTCGCCGATTAAAAGGAGCCAGCGCGCGGTCGCCGCGTGAGGTGGCCCGATAGCTCGGTGATGGCACGCTCGAGGTGCTCGAGGGGGACCTCGGGGGGCGGTGAGCCGTGCGCTCCCGGCGGATCGGGCACGGTGGCGGGGGCCGCGGCGACTGCGGACATGGTGGCTCCTCACCGAACGGTACCGGGAGCGCGGCCTCCAAGGCGAACGTACGTTCGTATATTACCTCATCTCCGGCGGCCGGGGATTTCCACCCTGTTGCCGGCCCGCTGCTATGCCTCACGCCCGGCTCGGTCCTGGCTGCGCGCGTGCTGTCTACTTGGCGTCGCCGCGGCCGTTGAGGCCGGAGTACTCGCGGCCCCCGTAGGGAAAGCGGGTCGAGAGCCTCCACGCGTCCGCGGTTTCGAAGCGGTCGAAGTAGTCGAAGATGCCGAGCCTGCGGCCCTGGGCCCGCCCGGCGCGCAGCCACAACGACGGGGTGTTGGCCTGCTCCTCCGACGCGACGAGATGAGCGACCGCAGCGTCGATGGCGCGCTGCTCGAGTTCCGTAGGGTTGCCGGTGACCTCGACGACTTCGAGGATCGGGCGCTCCTTGGGCGCGCCGAGGCGCCTTTGTCCCCTCACAGCGGGATGCTTCCGTGCTTTTTCTGCGGGATCGTCTCGCGCTTGGAACGCAGCATCTCGAACGCCTGAACGACGCGCCTGCGCGTGTCGACCGGCTCGATGACGTCGTCGACATAGCCGCGCTCGGCCGCGATATAGGGATTGGAGAACTTCTCGAGGTAGTCGTCGATGAGCTCGGTGCGGCGCTCCTCTGGATCCTCGGCCTCGGCGATGGCTTTGCGCTGAATGATGTTGACGGCCCCCTCGGCCCCCATCACTGCGATCTCGGCCGACGGCCACGCGAAGGAGATGTCGGCGCGCAGCTGCTTGGAGTTCATGACGACGTAAGCGCCGCCGTAAGCCTTGCGCGTGATGACCGTGACGCGCGGGACCGTGGCCTCGCTGAACGCGTACAACAGCTTGGCGCCATGGCGGATGATGCCGCCGTACTCCTGGCCGATGCCGGGGAGAAAGCCGGGCACGTCCACCAGTGTGAGGAGCGGAATGTTGAAGGCGTCGCAGAAGCGCACGAAGCGAGCGCCCTTGGTCGACGATGTGATGTCGAGTGTCCCGGCGAGGACCTGCGGCTGATTCGCGATGACTCCGATGGGATGGCCTGCGATGCGAGCGAATCCGCAGATGATGTTCTGCGCCCAGTACTGGTGCACCTCCATGAACTCGCCGTCGTCGGAGATGCTGCCGATGACGTGATGCATGTCGTAGGGCTGATTGGAGGAGTCAGGCATGATGTCGGTGAGCTCGTCGCAGGCGCGCATCGGATCATCGCCAGACGGGTAGTAGGGGGCCGACTCGAAGTTGTTCGAAGGAAGAAACGAAAGCAGGTAGCGCATCTGGTCGAGGCACTCCTCGTCGCTTGCGGCGACGAAGTGTGCCACCCCCGATTTCGAAGCATGGCTCATGGCGCCGCCGAGCTCTTCCTGGCTGACCTCCTCCCCCGTGACCGCCTTTATGACCTCGGGGCCGGTGATGAACATGTGTGAGGACTCGCTCACCATGAAGGTGAAGTCCGTTATCGCAGGCGAGTAGACGGCCCCGCCGGCGCAGGGCCCCATGATCGCCGAGATCTGCGGGATGACTCCGGAAGCGCGGACGTTGCGGTCGAAGATGAAGCCGTAGCCGGCGAGCGACACAGCGCCCTCCTGGATGCGGGCGCCGCCCGAGTCGTTGAGCCCGATCACGGGCGCGCCGGTCTCGAGCGCAAGATCCATGATCTTGCAGATCTTCTCGGACATGACCTCACCCAGAGAGCCGCCGAAGACGGTGAAGTCCTGGGCGTACACGAACACCTTGCGTCCGTGGACGTTGCCCCATCCCGTCACCACGGCGTCACCGTATGGACGGTTGTCCTCGATTCCGAAGCCGTGGGAGCGGTGCTGCACGAGCATGTCGGTTTCGACAAAGCTGCCGTCGTCGAGGAACCTGTCGATGCGCTCGCGTGCGGTCAGCTTGCCGCGCTCGGCCTGGCGCTCGACGGCGCCGGCGTCGCCGGCGGCCTTCGCCTGCTCCTTCTTGTGGCGAAGCTCGGCGATGCGCTCCTCGACCGGCGTCCTGACCTCGGGGCTCTGTTCTTGGGTCGCCATGGCCGCAGTGTATCGGCCCGCCCGGGCGCCCCACGTGCGGACGGCAACGTCGCCCACAGAGTGACTCAACCTCAGGCGGTCTCGAAGCGGCTCTCGCCTCCCTCGAAGCGGCCGGCGATGCCCGCCGGCTCTATGCGGACCACTCCGTCCTCGTCGCCGACCGTTCCTATGTCCATGGCGACATGGCCGGCCGCCGTCATGCATACGAGGGCGTCGGTCAAGTGGGCGCGATCGACGATCACGACGAAGCCCACGCCCATGTTGAAGACCCTGTACATCTCGGTGACGTCGATGCCCCCGGCCGCCCTGATGAGCTCGAAGATGGGCGGCGCCGGTGGGAGCCGCTCGATGATGTAGCCGACTTCGGCATGCAGCCGGCAGAGGTTGCACAGGCCATCGGAAGTGATGTGGGCGAGGCCGCGCGTCTCGATCCCCGCGTCCCACAGCGCAGTGATTGCCCGGACATAGATCGCGGTCGGCTCTAGCAGCGCCTCGCCGAGCAGCCCGCCGAGCAGCGGAACCTTGTCGCCGTAGCCATAACCGGCGCCTGCCAGGCTCTTGCGAGCAAGCGTGAGCCCGTTGGAATGGATGCCCGAGGAGGCGATGCCGACGATTGCGTCGCCGGGGCGCACGCCGGCGCCGAGGGTGAGGTCGTCGGGGCGGAGCGTGCCGATGCAGGTGCCGACGAGATCGAACGCCCCAGGATCGCCGGGCGAGCCGCCGTCTGAGCCGATGATCTCAGGGAGCTGGGCCAGCTCCCCGCCGGGAACGGCGACTCCCGCCTCCCTCGCGGCGGCCCCAAGCCCCTCGAGGATCGCGCCGGCGCGCCCGGCATCGAGTGTGTGGACGCCCAGGTAGTCGACCATGGCCAGGGGCCTGGCCCCGACGCAAAGCACGTCGTTGACGTTCATGGCGACGCAGTCGAAGCCGATGGTGTCGTAGCGGTTCATGGCCCCGGCCACGATCGTCTTGGTGCCGACGCCGTCGGTCGAGATCGCGACGGCGAGCTCGTCGGAGAGGGCGAGCACGCTCGCATAGTCCCCGAAGCCGGTGAGCATCTTCACTCCATCGAGGGTCGGCCCGAGGTGCCTCGTCACCGCCGCGAGGGCCCCCCTCTGACCGCCTACGCCGGCGTCTTCGTAGCGGCTTGGTCCCACAGCCGCCACGCTAACCCACGGCTTCGGCGGCCACCGAATCCTTGTGGTCTGCGGTCCCGCCACTCCGGCCGGCGGCCGGCGCAGGAGGCACGGCAGCCGGCTCACGGTTGCGGGAGAGAGCGAGCGTCGCGTGCCCCCCGGAGCCTCGAAGCGGCAACGAGCGCGGCCGCTGCCGGGAGTGCGGCGACGAGGTAGGCAGACGAGAACGAGGTGCGCTCGGCGAGGGTCCCGATCGTGATCGGCGCCAGGAGATAGCCGAGATCGCCGGCCATCTGGTTCACGCCAACGGCCGCGCCCGAACCCTCCGCGGGGATGGCGTCCGCCATGAGGCCCCCCGAGGCCGTTCCGAGTGCGGCGACCGCCCCCCCGATCGCCACCATGAGCGGAAAGTAGGCCCATGCGACCGACGCGCTCATCTGACCGAGGATCGCAACGGCTGCGGCTGCAGTCACGAGCGAGGGCATGATCACGACCTTGCGTCCGTAACGGTCTGAGGCACGGCCGGTGACGAACAGGGCGAGCACCTCTCCAACGGCGAGCATGGTCACGGCAAGGCCGATGAGATCGGCGCTCAGGTTCAGCTCCTCGGCCGCGAACACGGGCCCGATCGTTTGGGCGGGGCCCGCGATCGTCCACCACCCCGCGAGCGTCACGAGCAGCGCCACCACGTAGCGCCTGTCCTTGAACAGGGGCCGTGCGGCGCGCAGGGCGTCGAGGGGGGAGCGCTTCTGCCCCCGGCCGGCCACCCTCTGGCCGCTCATGACGACGTAGGCGATGGCGCTTGCGACTACAAGCCCTGCGCCGTAGAACAAGAACGGCGCAGCAAGTCCGAAGCGGGCCGCAGCGAGCCCGCCGAGCACGGGGCCGAGCCCGATGCCGACGAGAAACGAGGACCGGAAGGCGCCGGTGGCGCGGCCCATAGCGGCCGGCTCTATGAGCCTAAGGATCCGGTTCATCAGCCCCGAGATGAACAGGGCGGAACCGGCGCCGCCGAAGCCGCGCGCCACCACAAGCTGCGGAAAGCTACCGGCGAGGCCGGCGGCGAACGATGACGCCGACACTACGAGCAGCCCCGCCATCGTGCAGGCGCGGTCGCCGTAGCGGTCGACCACGAGGCCCCCAACGAGCCCGAAGGCGAATCGGGTGAGGCCGAAAACGAGCTGGATGAAGCCGATGTCGGCGAGGCCGACGCCGAAGGACTGAGCGTAGAGGGGGAGCACGGGCACGACCATCCCGAACCCGAGGGCGACTGTGATCGAGATGGCGAGGAGCTTGCGGAACTCGGGTCGCTTGAGTGGTGGGACGGTCTCGCCCGGCCCCTCCGAATGAGCTTCGCGAGCTTCGAGGTGGGGCTCAGCCCCGGCCGCTCCCACTGCAGGAACCTCAAGCGGGGCCGCGGCCCCGGTGGCGTCGGGTGGGCCCGGGGCGCCGGGCGGCCTCCTCACGCCGGGCGCTGAATGAGCTCGACCAGGACCCCTCGGTTGCCCGCCGGATGAACGAAGGCAATGAGGTTGCCGGAGCCTCCCGGGCGCGGGGCCTCGTCGATGAGCCGGGCCCCCTTGGCTTTGAGCCCGGCAAGCGCAGCCCCGATGTCCTCGACGACGTAGGCGATGTGGTGCAGCCCTTCGCCGCGCCGCTCGATGTAACGCCCGATCGTGCCGCCCCCCTCGAGCGGGGCGATGAGCTGGATGAACGACTCACCGAGCGGCAGCATCGCCTCTTCGATCCCCTCGTCTGGGATCCGCTCGCGATGGGAAACCTCGAGCCCCCACACCTCCCGGTAGTGATCGAGCGATGCGTCGAGGTCCGAAACCGCGAGCGCGACATGATCGATTCGGTCCAACAAGATGCCCGCATCCTATTAGGAGGGATGGGTATGATGAGCGAGTTCATACCCTAAGAAGGAGCGTTGCCATGGGGCGTAGAACCGTGAATCTGCCGGAGGGTGTGGAGGGGCTTGTCAGGGAGCTTGCCAGCGAGGGGGAGTCGTTTTCTGCGGCCGTGGCCCGCCTCATCGAAGCGGGCGCAAAGGGCCAGGGCACGTCGAGACGTCCCGGCTACGTGGCCTCGGGGGAGGGCCCAGACGATCTCGGTCGCCGAGCCGAGCACTATCTCAGGGACCTTGCCACAAGCAGGTGAGGGTGATTGCCGATACGGGTCCATTGGTCGCAGCTGCAAACCGCCGAGACCGCGGCCACGGTCTCGCCGCCGCCATCGTCACGGAGCTCGGCCGGGATCTCATCGTGCCCTTGCCCGTTGCGGTAGAGACCGATCAGCTGTTGAGATCCAGGGTCAACGAGAGCGCGGCCCGGAAGTTCCTCTCTGCGCTTGCTCAGGGACAGCACGAGGTCGCCTTTCTGTCGGCCGGCGTTTTCAAGCGCGCGGCGGAGATCGATGCTCGTTTCGCCGGCCTCGGCCTCGCCGACGCCTCGATCATGGCCTTCGCAGAACGGCATGACCTTCCCGTGTTGACCTTCGACTTCGAGCACTTTCGGGCAGCGCCCCCCGCCGGCGGCTACTGGCGTCTGGTGGTCGACGAAACTAGATACCTCGAGGCCACTCGCTGACCCCTCTTCGCTGAGTGAGCGAGAGACAGCGCCTTTCGATTACTCGGCTAGAGGCAGGCCAGGCGCGGCGGTGGGGAGCCCGGCCGCGCGGGCCGCTCGCAAGAGCCTGAGATCGTATGCGACGAAGGCTCCGAGATCATCCCTCACCAGCATCGCCGTCGCTAGATGAATCGCATCCAGAGAGCGCATCAGGGCCGG
>JACCZU010000032.1 GCA_013695835.1 Candidatus Aridivita willemsiae | reverse complement strand
GGCCGACCGTGCGATTGAGGCGGGGTTGGATGCAACCAATGGGGGCACGGCCAACAGCGTCGAGCTTGACGGCGAGAACGGCGCCACCTGGGAGGTCGAGGTCACTCGGACCGACGGCTCTACAGTCGACGTGCGACTCGACCAGAACTACAGCCTGGTCGTCATTGAAGGCGACGGCGAGTCCACCGATGGTGGCGACTCGAGCAGATAGAACGTGTGTGAGCTGCCCTCGGGCGGTCTGAGCTGGCAGCTTAGCTCTGCGACCACCGGGGCAGCACTCGTTCCGGAACCAGGCCGCAACCTGCGGCCTTAAGCCTGCTTTCTTTTCACGCTTAGTGTTTGTGGGGTAGCAGCAGGCAGCTGTCCCCGAACTCGTGCCAGAGATAGCCGGCTTCAAGCGCTCCGTCGTATGCGCTTTGCACCAGGCCGGCGCCGGCCACCGCTTCGAGCACGAGCAAGTGGGACGCCTCCGGTTCGTGCCACCCTGTGATGAGCCCTCCGACAACGCGCGCTCCCCGGCCGGGCCCGAGGACAAGATCCGTCCATCCGCCGCCGGCTGCGACAGCGCCGTCTGGGCGCGCGACCGATTCGAGCGCACGGGTAACCGTGGTGCCCACCGCCACGATGCGCCCACCCGCCCCGACCGCATCGTTGACCATCCGGGCCGTCGCTTCCGGCACGCTGAAGCGCTCGGCCTGAGGACTCTCCCAGGCCTCGAGCGACGACACACCGGCGTGGAGGAGCACCGGCGCGAAGGCAATCCCGCGCCCGATCAACTTGGCGACGAGTCCTTTGGTGAACGGACGGCCGGCGCTCGGCATCTCGGCGCTACCCGGCTCGAAACCGAAAATCGTCTGGTACGCCGATAAGGGCCACCGATCGCGCAGGTGTCCATAGGTGATGGGACGTCCAGTCACGGCGAGATAACGCTCGACGGGGCCGTCGACGAAGATCTGCGCCCGCCACAGGCGGGTGCCAGGGTCCTTGCCGGCAGCTTGGTGGGCGGCCACAAGGTCAAGTTCGACGCCCGAGGGGAGCCCGATGCTCTCACCGACGACCGCATCGAGCACAGGCTCTGAGGAACCGGCGGATCTCAGCTCAATCACCCAGGTGCCGGGCTCCCACTCGGTCGAGAAGTGCACGACGACCCGACGTCCATTGCTGCGAACGCCGTCCACCGCCGCGGCAAGGGTGGCGGAGGTGTTCACAACAACGAGGTCCCCGGGTTGCAGGAAGTCTCCGATATCGCGGAAACGACCGTGATGCAGCTCATCTGGCCGAGCGACGAGCAAACGGACCTCATCGCGCGCGAGGCCTCGAGCCTCCGGTGGTTCGGTGGCCGCAAGCTCAGATGGCAGTGAGAATGTCGTGAACGGGGAAGCCATCGCGGCGCGCTTCATGTCGTCTTCCCCGCCCCCGCGAGGAGATCATCGCTGCGATAGCGCCCGCTCGGCGGACGCTCGTCGATGAGACGAAGCAGCGCCGGCACCACGGTCTCGGGCGGCGGTCGGTCGGAGATGTCTTCGCCGGGAAAGGCTTTTTGCTGCATGTCGGTTCGCATGTCGCCCGGATCGAAGGCGTACACAGACAGGGCCGGCTGTTCGGCGGCGAGAATCGCCGTTACCTGATCAAGCGCGGCCTTGGACGACCCGTACCCGCCCCATCCTTCGTACGCCTCAGCGGCGGCATCCGAGGTCACGTTGACCACGATGCCGGCCGACGCCGTCAGCTCGGGGAGGAGGAGCTGGACAATCCCCACCGGAGCGAACGTGTTGACTCGAAAGACCCGTTCGAGCTCGTCCATCGGGTAGCGGTCGAGGGTCGGCTGCGGGCTCGGGCCGAGGTCGCTCGCGTTGTTAACAAGAAGATCGAGCCCGGCGTGTTGCCGGACCGCATGCGCGAGCTCCTCCCTGTGCGCCGCATCCCCGACGTCGCCGGGAACGGCGCCGATCCGGGGAGAAGCGCCGAGCTCATCCACAGCGCCGTAGAGGTCGGCTGCGCCCCGGGCGTCGATGACGAGGTCCCAGTCGCGCAGGGCCAGGGCTCGCGCAAGGGCGAGGCCAAGTCCGCGCGAGGCGCCTGTGATGAGTGCTGAGGGCATGATTCCTCCGTTCGGTGGCGTTTGTGCCGCTACCTGCCCTATAGTAATAGTTGAAGTCAACTTTAAGTCAAGGCTTCAAGACAAAGTGATCATGAAACGAGGAAGGTGAGTGAGGCACATGTCTGCTGAGTTGCTGACCGTGGGTGAGGTGGCGCGCCGCAGTGGCTTCGCGACCTCCGCTCTGCGCTACTACGAGCGGGCCGGGCTAATCGACGCCGAGCGCACCAGCGGGGGCCAGCG
>JACCZU010000216.1 GCA_013695835.1 Candidatus Aridivita willemsiae | reverse complement strand
CCACGTCACGACCCTGCTCGGGGCTCCCCCGGAGGGCGACTGCATAACGCACGACCTCGACGCCCGCCGCCTCAAGGGCGATGGCGAGCGCACGCGTGTAGCGCCCCACCCCCGTGATCTCGGCCCGTCCGTCGCGGCCGAGGACCGGCCCCCAGTCGTAAGCGACCCGCACGTGCTAGCGGTTCCTCACGCTCGTTAGGCCCCTGTCATTCACGTCTCTAATCATTACCGGCGAACGGGCACTGCTATCATGGGGACATGTAGCGACGACTGCACGTCACCGTCACCTCCCTTTCTCTATCTTTCGGAGGTTTCCGTGCAGTCCCCTCACCCTTCCCGTTTCTTCGGATCGATCAATGCCACAGACATAACCAAGCACTATGGGTCCTCGCTCGTGCTCAGCGCGGTGTCGCTGGCGGTTGGGGTGAGAGACCGAGTGGCCATCGTCGGCCCCAACGGCATCGGGAAATCGACGTTGTTGCGGATCCTTGCAGGAATGGAGCAACCGGATTCGGGACGCGTCCGGCGCGCTCCTGCGGCGGCCGAGGTGGGCTATCTCCCCCAGGAGTCGGACGCGCTGCCCGGTGAAAGCCTCGGCACCTATCTGGCCCGCCGCACGGGTGTAGCGAGAGCCGAGCGAAACATGGAGCGTGCACAGTCGGCAATGGACAACGGAGGCCCCATAGCCTCCTATACGGAGGCCCTCGAGCGATACATCGGCCTCGGCGGTGATTCCTTTGACTCACGCGCGGCATTCGCTCTCAACGATGTTCGGTTGACCGACGTCACGATGGACCGCCCAATGACCACACTGTCGGGTGGCCAGGCGGCGCGCGCCCTGCTGGCGGCGATCCTGCTCGCTCGCTTCGACGTGTTCCTTCTCGACGAGCCAACGAACAACCTCGATTTCGAAGGGCTGGCTCGTCTCGAGAGATTCTTTGGCGAAGTGGCTGCGGGTATCGTCGTCGTCACCCACGACAGAGCATTTCTCGAACGCTCGATTCACCGGGTACTCGAGATCGAAGACGGAAGCCATCGCGGTGTGGAGTTCTCAGGCGGATTGCGCGCCTTCGAGGATGAACGGGCTCGCCGCCGGCAGGGCCAATACGAAGCTCACGGCGAATACGTGTCCCAACGCCGGAGGCTGCAGCAACAGGCTCGCCGGCAGAGAGCCTGGGCGGCCTCGGGTGCTGCGAAGGCCGCTCATGACAAATCCGAGCGTGACAAGTCCATTCGCGCCGGTCGGAAACAAGCTGCGGAGAAGCTCGCCGCGAAAAGCTCGACGATCGAACGCAAGATGGAGCGTCTCGAGCGAGTGGGCAAACCGTGGGAAGGCTGGGACCTCAGACTGAGCTTGAGTGCCTCACAACGGCCCGGCAACGTAGTGGTCAGGCTCGAAGATGCCGTGGCGCGACGTGGTGACTTCGTACTCGGCCCGATATCGATCGAGATCGCATGGCCCGAGAGAGTTGCCGTGACGGGACCGAACGGAGCCGGCAAGACGACGCTTCTCGAGGTTCTCCTTGGCCGGCTTCTTCCCGATTCGGGGCATCGCTATCTCGGCCCCGGGGTGGTCATCGGCCGCCTCGATCAAGAGCGGTCGATGTTCGGCGACGGCAAGCTCCTTGACGGCTGGCGCGCCGAGACCGGCCTCGGCATTCCCGAGGCTCGCTCGCTGCTTGCCAAATGCGGCTTGGGTGCGAACGAGGTGGGCCGGCCCGGCCGGACGCTTTCACCCGGCGAGCGAACGCGCGCTTCTCTGGCTCTAGTGATGGCGCGCGGGGTGAATTGCCTCATTCTCGATGAGCCGACCAACCATCTCGATCTGCCCGCCATCGAGGAACTCGAGTCTGCCCTCGAGAGCTTCGATGGAGCGATTGTCCTCGTGTCGCACGACCGCCGGCTGCTCGAGTCCTTCCGAGCAACCCGAACCATCGCCCTGGGCCGAGAGGCACCGCCCGCGAGCCACGGCGACTCCCACGGCTAGGCATGCGTCGGGATACGAATCGAGGGGCTGCTTCGGCATCGTGCGTGGCGAGGTGCGGGGGTCCTGCGGGTCTTAAGGAGAGCTATTTCGCCTTTTTCTGCTTCTTCGCGGCCCGCTTCTCCTTCAGGTTCTTCTGCGGTTGTTTCTTGTCTGACTTTTCACCCTTGTCTTTGGAAGCCACGGTCTCCTCACGGTTTTGGGTTGCCCCTATCATCTCTGCTTCTCGGCCACTTGTCGAGTCCCTGCGACGGCCCTCGGCCCTCGCTAGATGCGACCCCTGACGGCGACCACCATCGCCCTGGATCGGGAGGCGACACGTGAGACTGCGGGACGAGAAGGCCCGGAGCAACCGGCTTCAAAAGCTCCTAGGAAGGTCGAGGAATAGGACCGACTTGCGGAACCTGGTTGATGCGAAACGGAAGTGTCTTTACTTCACTACCGTCCACTTTGAGCACGAAGCGGTATGCGCCAACCTTCTCGAAACGAAGCCCATCAAGATTGATTGCGAACGGCAGGAACTGCTCGTCGCCCGGGAAAATGCCTGCCGGCCTACCTACATTGAATTCGCCATCGATCTGACTGATCGTTTCGTCCTCACCCTCGGGCGCTGTCCCTGGGGAGTGCTTGCCAAGGGCGATTTGGTTCCCATCCTCGTCCTCGAGCCGAAGCTCGAATTGGTGTGGCTGGTTAGTGGCGGTGTAGGGGATGCGGACGATCATCCCTATTCCGATGCGCGGATGCTGGGTCGGCAAGGTTGCTGTGTGGATGATGTTCCAGCCCCCACCCTGCACGAACAGTTTGCTCTCAGCCGCGACCACGGAGTCTGCCAGGAAAGCCTCTACCTCCATCGAGCTACCTCCATTTGCGTTGATGTGAGAATGGTCATACCATATCCTAAAGATGGTAAGACCACAAGCCGACACAGGAGAAGATGATGGCTTCCAGCCACCCGGCGGCAGCGGAAGCATGGGAGTGGGACGAAGGTAATGAGTCCGAGTTGGCTGCCCACCAGATCGTGCCGAGAGAGGTGCTCGAGCTGTGGGAGAACGGGCCAGTGTTCGTGCCGAACCGTCGCCATCGGGCAGGCGACTGGAAGATGCTCGGCTTGACCCACGGTGGGCGCCGATTGACCATCGTCTTCCGATACTCGCTCGAGCGATGGACAATAAGACCGATTACAGGTTGGTTGACGACCGCCGGGGAGAGAAAGCGCCACCTTCGAAAGGGGAGATCGTGACTTCAGACTCTGAGTATTACCAAGCGCATAAGGACGACGAGGCGGAGTGGGGGGAAGAAGTAGAGCCCCGGAAGGCCGAGCGCCGGAAGTTGGCAGCGCTCGTTTCTGTTCGCTTTTCTCCGGAGGAGGCAGAAGTTGTTCGCGGCGAAGCGGAGCTCCGAAAGACGTCTCTCTCTAACTTCATTCGTACGGCAGCGCTCCGGGAGTGTGGCTGGCCTCGAAGGTTGCACACAAGGTCCCCAGTTGAAAACGTCACTACGATCGGTAAGGGGAACGCTGAAGGTTTGCAAACTGGGGTCGTCTTCCGGGTACCTGGACGCATCACAGATTCGTCTGAGACGTTGTCGGTGGGGTTTAACGGCTGACGCTAGAGTGGCAGAGGACTGGGACGCCGAGACTGCGCTCAGGCCCCGGCGAGGTCACGAGGATGTCGTCTGGCGGGGCCCTATACCGACGTCTGCCGAGCACCTCCCCAGTCGCAGGCGACCCGCGCGGGCTAGTGAGCCGGGGGTCGTTCTGCTTCTGTGCGGTGGGTCAGGTACCACTCGATGGTCAGCCTGAGGCCCGTTTCAAGCGGCGTCGAGGCAACAAAGCCGAAGCGATCGGCGGCCCTCGAGGTGT
>JACCZU010000206.1 GCA_013695835.1 Candidatus Aridivita willemsiae | reverse complement strand
GGCGATGGCTTCGCTCAGGCCCGTGGGGACGCCGTCCTCGACGGTGAGGAGCACCTTCGAGCCCGCCCGGCCGTCGAGAATCTCTGCGAGCACTGCTCCGGCCCCCTCGGGCGTGGCGCGGTGGAACTCGCCCCCAACCGCGATGAGCTCCCCCTCGAAGCGGGCGATGAGGTCGTCGACCTCAACGGCCCAGTCGTCCGGTATGGAGACGTCTGCGCCGGCGCCGGCGGGCGGCGCCTCGCCGAGCCGGCCCCTGATGCGGTCAAGGAACGCCGAGCGCTCCATCAGCGGCCGCGCTTGTCCCTGAACGTCGCGCGTGGGAAGCCGGGCAAGGTCCGGCCTCTCGTCCAGCGCGACAGGGGCGGGAGCGGCAGCCTCCCGAGCGACCTCCCGCCCGTCGCGCGCCCGAGCAGCCCTCCGATTCGCCCGAACGCCTTGAAGCGTCCGGGCGTCGCCCACGCGTGGGACCAGGCCGAGTAGGCGGCGTGCTCGAGCCGCCCCGCCCCCTCCTCGGCGTAGTCCTGGCGCAGTCTCAACAGGAGGTCGTGCAAGGGGATCTTGACGGGACACGCCTCGTAACATGCGCCGCACAGCGTCGAGGCGTGAGCGAGCTCACCCGCCTCGGCCGTGCCCTTGATCAACGGAAGGAGCACGGCCCCGATCGGCCCCGAGTAGACCGGATCGTAGGCATGGCCCCCGAGCTGCCTGTAGACCGGGCAGACGTTGAGGCAGGCGCCGCAGCGAATGCAGTGAAGCGCGGCCTGATAGCGCGTCCCAAGGATGTTCGAACGGCCGTTGTCGAGTATCACGAGGTGGGACTCGGTCGGACCGTCGATCTCGCCGGCGCGCTTGGGGCCGTTGATGAGCGAGGTGTACTGGCTGAGCTTCTGGCCGGTGGCGCTGCGGGCGAGCAGCGACAGGATGACGGCGAGCTCGTCCCATGTGCCGACGACGCGCTCCATACCCATGATTGCGACGTGGACCGGGGGCATCGAGGTGCACATGCGGGCGTTGCCCTCGTTGGTGACGATGCAGATCGCCCCCGACTCGGCGACCGCGTGGTTGACGCCGGAGACGCCGACCTCGGCGGTTAGGAACTTTTCCCTCAGCACGCCGCGGGCGAACTTCATGAGCTCGAGGGTGTCGAGCGGCAGTTCCTTGCCCGCCACCGCAGACAGGATGCCGGCGACGTCTTCTTTGGACTTGTGAATGGCGGGGGCCACGATGTGGCTCGGGTGCCCGCCGCCCTGCTGGACGATGTACTCGCCGAGGTCGGTCTCGACCGCTTCGATGCCGGCTTCGCCAAGCACGGTATTGAGCCCGATCTCCTCGGACGCCATCGACTTGGACTTGACGACGGTGGTTGCTCCCGCCTTCTCGGCGACGCCCACAATGTAGGCGCCGGCCTCGGCGGCATCGGCCGCGAAGAAGACGGTACCTCCCGCCGCCTCCCAGTTCTCGGCGAGGCGCTCGAGGTGCTCGTCGAGCCTTGCGATCGCCGAGGCGCGAATCTGGGAGCCGAGCTCTCGCAACGCCTCGGCGTCCGCGAGCGAGGTGAGGGCGTTGATACGGTTTCGGGCCTGGATATCGACGGCGGTCGCGATCGACTTCCTCAGCTTGGGATCGGCAAGCGACACGGCGGCGCGCGCCCCGAAGCCCTCCGAGTAGTCGTAGTGGTTGTCAGCCACCGGCCGTCCCCTTGGGGGTGGTCGCCTCGTCGAGGACCTCGGCGATGTAGCGCCCCTCGAGCTTTACCCCCCTGGCCTCGGCGCGCCCGCAGATCTGCATGAGGCAGCCGAGGTCGGAGGCCACGAGCGTGGTGGCCCCCGTGGCTGCGATGTCGTCGACCTTCTCGTCGGCCATGGCCGCAGACAGTTCCGGGTAGCGCAGGCTGAAGGTTCCGCCGAAGCCGCAGCAGCGCTCGGGTGATTCGAGGGTCCTCTCCTCGATGCCGTCGATCCGCCCGAGCAGATCGTGAGGCGCTGCGCCGACCCCGAGGCCCCTCATCATGTGACAGGAGTCGTGGTAGCAGACCGCCGTTGGCGCCACCGAAGCGCCGTCGAGGCCGCCGCCGCCGAGCTCGCCTGCGACGAACGAGGACAGCTCCCGCACCCTGCCGGCGACCGAAGTGGCCGCCTCTTGGACCGCTGTGCCCTCGAAGAGCTCAGGCCAGTACTCGTGCATCATCGCCGTGCACGAGCCCGAGCACAGAACGACGGGCGCCTCGCCGTCTTGCAGCGCCTCGAGTGTGCCGCGCGCCACGCGACGCGCCTCTTCGACGTGGCCCGAGTTCCATGCCGGCTGCCCGCAGCAGACCGCACCCTCGCGCCACTGCACCTCGCATCCGGCGCGCTCGAGGACGCGTTCGGCGGCGGATGCTGCGTCGGGGAACAGCAGGTCGGCGAGACAGGTGGGAAACAGGATGACCTTCAAAGACACTCGCCCCCCCCTTTCTGTCCGGTTCCGTCCGGCTTCGCCGCGTCCTAGTATGGCCCCCACCACAGGGCCACACTCGATGGCCTGGAAAGGAACAACCATGGGCGAGGTCACCTACGTTTCCAAGGTCAGGATCCAAAGGGATCAGGGCTCGACGCGCACGGCGTGGCTCCCGGCGCTCGACCACCCGGTGACCTTCGGGGTTCATTCCGAGGTCGCCGAGCATTA
>JACCZU010000167.1 GCA_013695835.1 Candidatus Aridivita willemsiae | reverse complement strand
GTACGCTGATAAGTACGACCCTGCTCTCGACGATGTGATCACCGCCTTCCGGGAGCTCTATCTCAAGTGGGAGGGCAAATTGTACGCGCTCCCTTATGACGGCGACGTACACATGCTCTTGTACCGCAAAGACCTCCTCAATCACCCGGACGAGCAAAAGGCGTTCCAGAAGCAGTACGGTCGAAAGCTCGCGGCTCCCCAGACCTGGGAGGAGTATCTGGAGGTCGGCGAGTTCTTCACTCGCGAGCCAGGCGAGACGCTGGCAGGCAAGGAGCTCACTCGCCCCTTCTACGGATGTGCGGAGTATGGAGCGCGAGGTTTCTCCTGGGCCTGGTTCATGAATCGGTTCGCGGGTGCCGGCGGCGTCTACTTTGACGAGCAGATGACCCCGCAGATAAACACCCCGGAGGCGGTCGCGGCGTTGGAGAACATGAAGGAGGCCGTCGACGTATGCTCGCCTCCCGATGTCTTGAACTTCGGCTATGACCAGCTGCGCGACATCTTTATCAAAGGCGACGCCTTCATGGTCGTGCAGTGGACTGACGTCCCCAAGAAGGCCGCCGATCCCGCCGAGAGTGACGTCGTGGGCAATGTCGGCTACGGGATGGTGCCAGGGGTCGAGTTGCCGGACGGCACGATTAATCACCGCGCAATGATGCCAGTGGGCAGGGTTCTGGCGGTCGCCGCCGACAGCGAGAACCCAGAGGAGGCCTATTGGGTAGCGTATTACCTCAGCAGGCAAACCAGCCTGTCGGACGTTAGCACTCCTCTGACGGGACTGGACCCGTATCGGAAAAGCCACGTCGCCCCCGAAGAGTATGAGATGTTCGAGCAGAGCGCGGACGCCGGCCAGTATCTCAAGGCGGTGGAGGACGCGCTGGAGATCGGATTTCCAGAGATTTACATACCGGGTGCAGCGAAGTACAACGACGCTCTCGACCGGGCCGTCAATGCCGTGATCGCCGGTGAATCGGATGCTCAGAGCGCTCTGGATGAGGCGGCCTCCGATTGGAACCAGATCACGGACGAGCTGGGAAAGGACCGACAAGTGGAGCTGTGGAACACCGCTCTCGACACGTACCGCCAACTCGGCCTCTTGAAGCAGTGACCGGCTAGACCTGGATCGTTGTCTCTTGCGCTCCTTGTGAGATAGATGGGCGAACGCGCCGGCCCGGGGTCCGTCGAGTCCCAACCGCAGGCCGCAGGAAACCTGCGTTGAGCCGTGCAGCCGGGCGAAAAAAAGCCCTCAAACAACGTCGCCCGCGGGCCGCCTGGTTGCTCGTGGCACCCACCGCGCTGCTCCTACTGGCCGTGAGCATCTATCCGCTCCTCTATTCGTTGCGCATCAGCTTCTTCAGTTGGGAGCTCACCGCAGCCGTTCCTCCGGCCTTCGTAGGCCTCGAGAACTACGTTCGCATCCTGTCCGACGACCCTCGTTTTTGGTCGTCTTTGAGCAAGACGGTCTATCTTGTTGTAGGTGGCGTGCTGATTGAGCTCGTGCTGGGGGTCGCTTTGGCAGCCCTGGTCGTGAGGTGTGGCAAAGGGCGCAGCGTGGTCACGGCCCTGCTCCTGATTCCGGTGATGATTGCTCCGGTGGTCGTCGCCACTCAGGGCATTGTCATCTTCAACGTCCAGTGGGGACCCCTCAATTACCTGCTTTCGCTGATCGGCATCGACGGGCCCGTCTGGCTCGGGGACAGGCACATCGCCTTGAGGACGATCATGCTCACCGACGTGTGGCAGTGGACTCCTTTTGTGATCGTCATCATGGCGGCCGGGATGCAGTCGCTGCCCGTGGACATCTACGAGGCCGCCGAGATGGATGGAGGCTCGGCTTGGCGAATCTTCCGCCACATCACGTTGCCTCTCATCCAGCCGCTCATCGTGGTCACCGCGCTCATTCGATCGATGGATATCTTCAAGACCTTTGATTACGTCTATGTACTGACCGGCGGCGGACCGGGGAGCTCTACCGAAACCGTGTCACTTTACAACTTCCTGCAGGGCCTCGAGTTCTTCAGTTTTGGATACGCAGCCGCCATGAGCTATATCCAGTTGATCATCATCAGCGTCTTCGCCTCGGTGTTGATCCGTCATATGCGAAAGGGACTGGCATGAAAAGCCGCGGCCCCAAAATTCTGACGTATGCGATGCTTTTATTGGCGATTCTTTTCTTCGTGCTTCCCGTCGTATGGATAGCTCTAACATCCTTCAAATCGCAGGCAGAGGTTTTCAGCTACCCCCCGGTGTTCGTTCCGGAGCACATAAATCTGCGCCATTACGCGGGGGTGTTGAGCGGAGCAGGGGGTCAGGCCCTGAGAGACAGCTTCATCGTGGCCGGCTCCAACGCCCTGCTCTCGCTTGTCGCTGGGGTACCCGCGGCCTACGCCATCAGCCGGTGGCGTATCGGGGGTCAACATTTCGCCATGTGGATCCTCAGCATCAGGATGTTCCCGCCGGTGGTCTCGGCGATCCCTCTGTTCTTGTTGTTCACAAACCTGCAGCTCTTGGATACCTACCTTGGGTTGATCATCGCCTACCTGACCCTCAATGTGCCATTCGTGGTTTGGTTCATGAAGAGCTTCTTCGACGATCTGCCTCGGGACCTCGAGGACGCAGCCTTGGTTGACGGAGCGAACCGGTGGCAGGCGTTTGTGCGAGTGGTCGTGCCGTTGGCCATTCCGGCGATCGTCTCTTCCGGACTGCTCGCGTTCGTGTTCGCCTGGAACGAGTTCTTGCTGGCGCTGTTCTTGACTCGTTCAGCCGTCAAGACTTTGCCCATAGCGTTGTCGAGCCTCGTGGGGGGCCACGAGATCCTGTGGGGGCAGATCGGCGCCCTTGCGGTGATGGCCATATTGCCCGTTGTACTGCTCGTAATGCTTCTGCAGCGGTACGTGGTGAGAGGCCTGTCGCTGGGAGCCGTGGAGGGTTAGAGCCCGTAAAACAGAGATGAGGTGCCGGACGAAAGGAGGGCGAAGGGCATGGCCGAAGCGGTGAAGCTCATCGCATTGCTGAAGGCGGAGTCGGGGATGTCTCGTCAGGAGTTTGGCGAGCGGTGGGTGAAGGGGCATGCTCCCCTGACCCTGCAGTTCAAGAAGCTCAAGGGCTACCGCATAAACGTCGCCATCGACGAGTACCAGGAGGTCGAAGGGGATTTGCCCTTCGACGGCACCGCGGAGTTGTGGTGGGACTCCCTCCAGGAGATGCAGGAGGATTTCGATTCCGAGGAGGCCCGGCGTGCGGTCGCCGACGCCGACACATTCACGCTGCAGCGTGTGCATATCTGTACGCGCGAGCATGTCTTGAGGTAGGAGTGGGAACAGTGGGCCAAGAGCCGACGATCTGTGTAGTCGGTGCCGCGAACATGGATCTCATCAGCTACGTGTCTCGGCTGCCGCGCATGGGTGAGACGTTGCACGGATACCGTTTTCAAATGGGATTCGGGGGCAAGGGCGCGAACCAGGCGGTGATGGCCGCCAGGCTGGGAGCGCGCGTGTCCATGGTCGCCAAGCTGGGAGACGACGTCTTCGGAGAAAGGACGCTCGACAACTTCAAAGAACAAGGGATAAACACCACTTACGTATCCTTCGCGCAGGAGGCCTTCTCCGGTGTTGCGCCCATCGCGGTCGATGATCAAGGCAACAATTCGATTATCATCGTCACTGGAGCCAATGATCTTCTTGGCGCCAGTGACATCGAGAAGGCAGACTCCGCGATCCGGACAGCACAGGTGGTCGTGTGCCAGCTCGAGATCGAGATCGACACCACGCTGGCGGCCCTCAGGCTGGCGCGGCGGCACGGGGTCACCACGATCTTCAACCCGGCACCGGCCAGATCCTCGCTCGAGCCGGAGCTCTACAAGCTGAGCGACATTTTTTGTCCCAACGAGTCCGAAGCAGAGATGCTCTGCGGACAAACGGTGGCCTCGATCGATGACGCAGAGAAAGCTGCGAGGACGATGCTGAAAAAGGGAGCTGGCTCGGTGATCCTGACCCTTGGGGAAAGAGGGTGTCTCGTGGTCACTCCGGAGGGAGCCGAGCACGTTCCCGTGGATCGCGTTACCGCAGTCGATACGACCGGTGCGGGAGACGCATTCCTCGGAGGCCTCGCCTCTTTTCTGGCGCGTGGAGAAGGGTTAGTGGAGTCGGCAAAGCGGGCCAACCAAGTCGCTGCGATTAGTGTTCAAGGTCGGGGCACACAGACGAGCTTTCCGTCCGCCGGAGACCTCCCGAAGGGAGTGCTCGACTGAATGCCCGCGGCGCCGAGGATAGACGCGCACATCCATTTCTGGGGCCGCTCGGAACTGAATGCCTATGACTGGATGACCGAGGACATGTCCGCCATTCGTCGCCCTTTCGGCCCAGAGGATCTTCGTCCACATCTGGAAGCCCACGCCGTCGACCACATCGTCTTGGTACAGACCTACTCGAGCACGAAGGAGACCGAAGAGCTTCTCGAGCTCGCTGGGCGGCTCGGCTTGGTCTCGGGCGTGGTTGGTTGGGCGGACCTCACCGATCCCGGCTTCCCCGACGTTCTCGAGGCTCTAAGGGCTCGATCCGATGGCCATTACCTCGTTGGACTCCGTCACCAGGTGCACGACGAGGCCGATCCCGAATGGCTCCTGCGAGGAGACGTTCGCCGCGGGCTTGGGGCACTCCACGATGCCGGTCTTCCCTACGACCTGCTCGTCCGTACCCGGGAGCTTCCGTCGGCGCTGGACACTTGCAGGGCCTTACCCGAGATGCGTTTCGTAATCGATCACATGGCCAAGCCTCCGATTGCGTCCGGCGAGATGGAGCCGTGGGCGGAGCGTATGGCGCGGTTCGCAGGTCTTGAGCACGTGTCGTGCAAGCTATCCGGCGTCGTCACGGAAGCGGACTGGGAGTGGTGGAAGACCGAGGACGTCGCGCCCTACATCGAGCGGGTGGTTGATTGGTTCGGGGAGGATCGGTTGATTTACGGGTCGGACTGGCCGGTGTGTACGCTTGCCGGCTCATACGATGACGTGATCGACGTCGCCGAGCGGGCTGTCCTGGGCTTCGACGAGGCCGGTGTGGAACGGGTCTTTGGAGGCAACGCAGCCGCTTTTTACGGACTTCCGGAACCTGCCTGAGCTTCGTATGGCGGGGCGCCCCCGGGACGGCCGGTCGCAGGGAGGCTGTGGTTCGGGAACCCGCCGTATCCTCGTCCGCCAACCTGCGCTTGCAGAGGTGGCGGTCTGGGGAGGTTCCGCAATCGGCTGCAATCACGCTCGTGGACCTCTTACTTCGTCGTGTGGCTCGCCGGGCGAATCTAGTCGGGCGGGATCCTTCGAACCGATGTGAGAGTCAAGGTTCGCGACGCACTGAAAATTCGGCAACGCGCTGAGTTTCGAGTAACGAGAAGTTGAGGCTCACCGGTGTTTGTCTTCTCCGTGGCCATCTCGTCGGATGATCCCGCTAGTCTCGCCTTCCCTTCTAGCGTCGGCAATCCGCAGCTTCGACCCAGGATCGCCCGCCGTTCGTGACGCACCTCCTGGGTCAGGGCTCTCGAAAACCTCACCGGGGTGGGCTCCCTTGGTGAGGTCGGTGTCGAGCGCGATCCCCGAGTACACAGTTGTGAACAGCACCGACATCACCAGGATCCCGGGAAGGATGTAGTTCGAGTATTCCCCTGGGGAGCCGGCGATCGCTCCGCCGAACAGATAGGTGAACATCAGCACGAACATCACGGGTGTGATCGTCACGTCGAGGAGCTGCTCGGGTATGTGCTTGACCTTGAGCATCCCGCGCCACGCGAAGGTGAGGGCGGCCGACAGAGCCCCGGCGCGCGGCGGCCGTGAGGTCGACGAGATTGCCTTGCGGACCGCCTCTTGGTCGGCGCCTGAGGTTGGACGGGCTTCGGTCGTGGGAGTGGTGGTCATGCTGGTTGTTCCTCCTCGATTGCGTCGGTTTGTTCCACTGATTCGCCCCGGCGGGGTGGCAGGTCAGGGCCAGGAAGACCTCGTCGAAGCTCGGCTGCCCCAGTGAGAAGGCGGCGATCCGCACGCCGTGGTGGGTCAGCTCGGCGACCGCCTCGGCGGCTCGATCGACGTCGGAGCAGTGGTGAAGGGTGCATTTATCCGGTTCCCGCCTCTGAGCTGGGCTTTTGGGACTGAGTCCCGAGAGTCGCCATGGAGCTCGGGAATCGGGAGCTCCGGTCTGGTCGGCACTTAACTGCCAAGAGAAGTAGT
>JACCZU010000119.1 GCA_013695835.1 Candidatus Aridivita willemsiae | reverse complement strand
ACTCCCTCGGGTGGACAGTACGTCACGGTGGCAAGTCCGGGCGAGGGACGTGGCGGGAATTGGCCGGCCCGGCCGCGATGCTGGACTCGTGGGCGGCACACATCGGCTCACTTGATCGGCCTAAGCGTCTCGCTCATCGCGCGGTGCGTGATCTCTTGCGCTTCGCCGAGACAGAGTTGCGCGATGCGCTCGGGTGGGACGAGGCAACCTGGGCCCTCACGACGTGGGCCGGACTCGAAGTAACCGCTCCCTTCGTAACTGCCGTACCAGTCGTGCACGTCTACGTGCCGGCCGAGCGCTTCGCGACCGAACTCGACGAAATCCTCCGCGGCGCGGGACTGCGGGAGGTCGAAGAGGGCGCGCGGGTCGAGTTCTGGGAAGCCAACTTCCCTCTCATCACTCAACTCGAGCAACCCTCACAGATCCCCGTGGCCTCTTCCCCGCGGCTGTATGCCGATCTCCTGGCGCTCGGCGGCCGTGGGACAGACGCGGCCCAACACCTCCGGGAGACGAAACTTGGCTTCTAGGTGGGAGAATCTCGAGCGCTCCCCCGCCGCCCGCCTGCTCGCTGAGAAGGCACTCCTGAGGTTGCTCGTCGCTCTCAGGGATCACGACATACCGCTCGTGGTGCTCGGCGGACTGGTTCCCGAGGTGCTGACCCGCGATCAGCAGCCGCCGGCTCCACAGCATCTTGGGACCACCGATGTCGACGTACATCTCGGTCTCGGTCTTAACCTCGAGGCCACCCAGGACCTCGGCGCGCTCGAAGACGCGATGCGAGTAGTTCATTTCTCGCCGGATGAGACGACGAAGGGCTGGCGGTGGGACACGCGGATCGAAGGGTCAAAGGTGGAGATCGAGTTCTTGTGCGAGCTCGATGATCAGCCCGAGGGAGCCATCGTCACCCCCGTAGGCTGCGGCCGGTTGACTGCGGTAAACCTGCGCGGCACGAGCTACGTCACCGAAGATTGCGAATGGGAAGAGCTGTCCGAAGAGCTTGTCGATGGCACGCGCGTTACCCGGCGAGTGCGATTCACCGGTCTCGAGGGTTACCTGATGTCGAAGGTTCACGTGGCGTGGCGCCGCGGACTTGTAAAGGACTACTACGACCTCGTTTACACGCTTCTCTACAACCGGCTGGGGGGCCCCCGGGAAGCGGCCGAGGTAATCGCCAACGGTCGATTCCACGATCGCATCAGCCTGACAACGGGCCCATGGCCGGAGATAAGGGCACGATTCACTCACGCCAACGACGTCGGTCCGCAAAGTTACGCGGACCAGGCTGCGCTAGCCGATCCGGCAACGGACCACGCACAAGCTCGGCAAGACGCCGTCGGAGCGCTCGCTGACTTCCTAGAGAGCCTGGAGTACGGGTTGGCCTCGTGACGCGTTCAAGCACTACCAGAGCCCCCATCCAACACCCGTCCATCCAAAAGCGACCGTCGGTCCCGTGTGCTTGCTGTGCGCCAATGACGCTGGTTGGATTCCTGCTGGATACCAGGCGCTGCAACAAGTGCGCGCGTACGAGGGTCGCGCGGCCCCGCAGGTAAACGGCCCGAAATGGAGTCATGACACTCGGATCGAATGATCCCGAGGCCACAAACCTTTCCGCACAGCTCGCCGCCGATCGCGTCTGCCGTGGGAAGGGGGTCCGGCCGCTTGCCCTTGACCTCGCGTCGGGCGCTCTGCGACCTTGGTCCGTAGGAATCGGCCGGCGCCATGAATGTCAGGGTTAGCTTTGCGAGCCTTTCAATAACGACTCGGCCACGGCTATGTCTTCGGGCAATGTCACTTTGATGTTGCGCGGGTCGCCCGGCACTATGGCGACGGGGATGCCGAAGTGCTCGGCGGTGGAAGCGGTGTCGGTTCCCTCGAAACCCCGGCTTGCCGCTGCCTGAAACGCGCGCGAGATCCCAGCGGCCTCGAAGGCCTGGGGGGTCTGGGCGCGCCACAGGCCCCCGGGGGTACGCCGGCCTGTGACCTCGGAGCCCTCCACGGACACGAGCTCGTCGTTTAGAGGCAGAGCAAGGATCGCACCCCCTGTAGAGCGCGCAGCATCGAGCAAAGGCGCCAGCGACTCCGGCCGGAACAGCGGGCGGGCGCCGTCGTGTATGACGACGATGCCGACCTCGCCGGCTTCAATGCGCGCTCCCAAGAAGGCGACGGCAGCGGCCTCCGAGGCATGGCGGGATGCGCCTCCTGTTATCACTCCATCGACATCACAGCCCCTAGAGGCGAGCACCTCAGCGCAGCGATCGACCTCTTGGGGGGCGGCCACGACATAGGTCTCGTCCACGCCGGGATGCTCGACGAAAGGAGAGGTCGACCTCACGATCATCGGCACGCCCGCGAGCTCGAGGTACATCTTGTTCATGGCGCGCTCCATGCGCACGCCTCGTCCGGCGCCCAGCACGAATGCAACTGTCAGATCCACGGCCACGTCCACCTCGACCAATGAGCAGGACAAGTCTCGATGATAGGTTGCAGACCATGAAGGGATCGGCTTCTCACTACCTCGCTCAACGTGCGGCGGACGGGAACCCCATCAGGGTCGGACTGGTCGGCGTCGGTCAGATGGGGGCCGGCATCGTCGGACAATCGTTGCGCGTGCCCGGTATCGCGATCGCCGCGCTCGCCGACACCAAGCCAGAGCGCGCCGTGGCCGCGCTCGAACGTATCGGTTCCGACCCCATTGTGATCGAGGACGTCGCAGCCGGCACAGACGCGATCGCCTCCGGGCGCACCGCCGTCACCTCACAGGCGGAGATGGTTCCTTCTCTGCCGGTCGACGTCGTGGTCGACGCCACCGGCCTCCCCGAGATGGGCGCAAAGATCGGGCTTGCCGCAGCGCTTGCAAAGACACATCTCGTAACCATGAACCTCGAGGCCGACGTCACGATTGGACGGCTGTTGCGCGGGCTGTTCGAGCTCTCGGGAAGGGTCTACACAATCGGAGCCGGCGACGAGCCGGCCGTGGCCATGGAGCTCGTGGACTTCTGCCGCACGATCGGGCTTGATGTCATCGCCGCCGGTAAGGGAAAGAACAACCCCCTTCGTCCTGCGGCTACTCAGGACGAGCTGCGCGCCGAGGCCATCGCCAAGCGCATGAATCCCCGCATGCTCACGGAGTTCGTCGACGGCACCAAGACCATGTGCGAGATGACCGCGCTCGCGAACGCCTCCGGGCTCCCAATCGAGGTTCCCGGTATGCACGGTCCGCAGGCCGACCTCGCCGACCTTCCCCTTGTGTTCCGACCGAAGGCCGAAGGGGGCATCCTCGGCCGCGCCGGCGTGACCGATTACGTTCAGGGAGACGTCGCGCCCGGAGTCTTCGTCGTCGTTTATTCGGACGATCCCGACGTCGTCGCCAACCTCGACTACCTCAAGGTCGGCCCCGGGCCCTACTGGGCGTTGACGCGCCCCTTCCACCTCGCCAACATCGAGATCCCCATGAGCATAGTGAAGGCGGTGAGGGACAACAGGCCCACGCTCGTGGGTGAGCACCACATGTCCGAGGTCGGCGCAACGACCAAGCGGCCGCTCGTTCCAGGCGAAGTGCTCGAGGGCATCGGCGGAGACCAGGTGCACGGTTATAGCTGGCCCGCGGCCCCCTTCGAGGAGCGAAACCTCGTCCCGCTCGGACTCACCTTCGGAGCGAGGGTCGTCAAGCACGTGCCTGCCGGCAGCCCGCTCAACCTCGATGACGTCGAGCTCGACGAGTCGAGCGTGCTGCTGAGGGCCTGGAGGCTTCAGGCCCACCTCGACACCCTCGGGCTCGGGGTTCTCACCGCTCCCTCCTGAGCGGCCGCTCGGCCTCGGGGACGGGCCGCCCTGCCTGAGCAGCCACTCGGCCTCGGGGACATCGCCACTCCTTCCGAAAGCAGCAGCTCGTTGTCGTTACTTCTCAGCCTGTGTTACTAAAGCGCACTCAAGTAACGGCCTGGTCCGTACCGATGGGTCAGGGTCGTGTTCAAGACAGCGAGGAGGGATCGCATCACGACACGCCGTGGTCGGAGAACGCTTCGCATCTCTTTGGTTGCCTTGCTCGTGATCGCCGTGGTTGCATCCGTCGGCGTGCCTGCGGTCTCGGCACCCAAGGCGCGCTTCGGCCCCGGCATCGACGACCACGCCTCCTATGATGGCCAGGACACGTGCAACCCGGCCCCCAAGCCCGGCGTCCTCGGCTTCCAGGCGGTCGTGCAGGCCCGCCATCCAAGCACCGGCTCCTACGGCATAAGCCGCGCCTGCGATGTCGGCGGACGGAGCGAGCACAAAGAGGGGCGGGCGTGGGACTGGAAGGTCAATCGCTTCGTACCCTCAGAGAGGGCGGCGGCGCGCGATGTCATCCACTGGCTTCTCGGCAGGGATCGCTTCGGCCACCGCCACGCCCGCGCCCGGCGCTTCGGAATCATGTACATGATTTGGAACAAGCGCATCTGGCTGCCGTGGAGCGGCTGGGAGACCTACTGCGTGATGAACAACGGCGTGTGCTACAGGAGCGGCTCCCCGGTATCTCCCCACACCAACCACATCCATTTCAGCTTCACCTGGGGCTCGGCGCGCAAGAAGACGACCTGGTGGCGGCGTAACCGCTCCTTCGCGGCCGGCATCAGCGCGTCGCGCAGCGGCGGTTTTTGGCTCGCGGCGAGGAACGGGTCGGTCCTGCCCTACGGCTCGTCTTTCTACGGATCAAAGAGCGGATCGTCGCCCAAGAAAGGCGTATCTGATGTCGCGTCCACGCCGGCGGGCGGCGGCTACTGGCTCCTCGGCGGCGGGGGGCGCGTATGGGACTTCGGCGCCGCCGTGCACAGGGGAAACGCCGGGGGCAGCTCGGGTCGAGCTGTAGCCATGGCGCCCGCTGGGGTGAGGCGGGGATACTGGGTCCTCACCCGGCGCGGCCGTGTTCGTGCCTTTGGCGAAGCGGCCAAGCTCGGCGGCGCCAGGAAGAGCGGGCTCGAGTGGGCCGGGATCGCCTCGACGCCGACCGGCCGCGGCTACTGGCTCTTCTCCAGAAAAGGCAAGGTCGCTGCTTTTGGCGACGCACGGTTTGAGGGAGAGGCATCCGATTCGCTCAGCTCGCCCGTGGTCGACGGGGCCGCCCACGGCGCCGCCGGTTACTGGATGGTCACGCGGGCCGGGACGGTGCTCGCCTTCGGCGACGCGCCCGACCGTGGCGACGCCAAGCTTGGCCCGGGCACCGGCGCTGTGGCCGGCATCACGCCGACCCCGTCGGGCGAAGGCTACTGGCTGGCCACGACCAAGGGGAAGGTGTTCGCCCGGGGCAACGCTGCGGCCCTGAAACCGACCGCGGGGGCCGAGAGCCCGCTGCGCACCCGCAGGGCCTATCCGGACATCGACATGCTCCTCGACGACTGAGCTGTCACGCCCTCGGCCGTACATCACGCCGAGCACGGAACCTCTAGAGGGACACGGCCGTGCCCAACGTCCGTCGCCTACTGTCGCTATACGACAGCCAACGACGACAAAACGCCGGGAAAGGCTCCAGCGCGCAGTACGGGTCGGGCGGCCACGATGCGGGCACAATGGCGTTATGGCCGATGATCCCCTCGAGTTGCTGCGGCGGCTATGCATGGCATTCCCGGAGACCACCGAGCGCCGGAGTCACGGTGAGCCCTCCTGGTTCGTGCGCGACAAGAAGCTCTTCGTTACCTACGCCGACCATCACCATGACGACCGGCTCGCGTTCTGGTGTGCGGCCCCCGAGGGCGCGCAGGGGGAGCTGGTCGCATCCGATCCAGTGCGCTTCTTCGTCCCACCGTACGTCGGACAACGCGGCTGGCTCGGGGTTTTCCTCGACGTCGAGGTCGACTGGGACGAGATCGCGGAACTGATCGACGCCGCCTACCGCGTCGTCGCCCCCAAGACTCTTGTCGCCGAGATCGACGCGTTGGGCGGCAAGTGTGGGGATCGGCCGTCCTAGAGAGCACCCGTTTTTCCCCACACTACGGAGGCAGGGCGGCCTCGGCGAGGTGGCAAGCGGCGAAGTGGCCGGGCCAGAGCTCGCGCAGCTCGGGGATCTCGGAGCGGCAGCGGGGCTCCTCGGCCCCGGCCCGCCCCGAGACGACCACGGGGCAGCGGGTGTGGAACCTGCAGCCGGGAGGGATGTTGGCGGGGTCGGGCGGCTCGCCGGTGAGCACCGAGGCATCCTTGCGCCGGCCGACCTCGGGCGCAACCTCCAGCAGCGACTTCGTATAGGGATGGAGCGGGCGCGTTAGGACCTGCTCGACGGGCCCAAGCTCGACGATCTTGCCGAGATACATGACCGCCACTCGATCCGCAAGCGCCCAGGCGAAGCCGAGATCATGGGTTATGAGGATCAAGGTCAGGCCCATCTCGGCCTTGAGGTCGATGAGCAGCTTGAGGATCTCGCCGCGCACGGAGGCGTCGAGCATCGACACCGGCTCGTCGGCGACAAGAAGATCGGGGCCCAGGATCAGGGCCGAAGCGATCACGACCCGCTGTCGCTGACCGCCCGAGAGCTCATGGGGGTAAGAGAGAAAGAAGCGCGCCGGTGGGCGCAGCCCGGCCCGGCTCAAGGCGCCGGCGACCAGCTCTTCCTCTCGTCCTTCGAGGGCGTGGATCCTCGCCCCCTCGGCAACGGCCTCATAGACCGTCTGGCGAGGGTTCAGCGACCCCATCGGGTCCTGGTAGATCATCTGGGCCTTGCGCCTGAAGTCCTTTAGGCGCCGGCCCCCTAGGCGCGAGACCTCGCTTCCTGCGACATGCACCTCGCCGTGGTCGGGCTTGACGAGGCCGAGAAGGGCCCGCCCCAGAGTCGTCTTGCCGCAGCCAGACTCGCCCGCGATGCAAAACACCTCGCCGGGCGCGACCTCGAACGACACTCCGTCGACCGCACGCACGCGCCCCTCCCGCTTGCGGCCACCACCGAAGCCGACGAACAGGTCCCTTACGCCCACCACGGGCGCGCCGGCGGCGGGCGGCGCAACCTCCCCGGCGGGAATCATGGGCTGTGGACGGGCGCCGTCCGCCCGGCCCCCCCGATTCGACCCTCCTGAACCGCGTGGCAGGCGGTCACGCGCTCTGCTCCTGAGGGCAGCAGCTCGGGGTCGAGGTTGTCACAGGGCTCGAACCGTTCGGGACAACGGGGATGGAAAGCGCAGCCCGGTGGGCGCTTGGCGGGATCGGGAGGATCACCGGGCAGCCCTGCAGGGACGCCCCGATGTGCCGGGTCTCCGACCACGGGGAACGCGCCCACCAGCGCCCTGGAGTAGGGGTGCTGTGGCGCCGACATCAGCGCAGCGGCCCGGCCCTGCTCGACGATGCGGCCCGCGTACATGATCGCGACCTCGTCCGAGACCTGTGCAAGCACGGACAGATCGTGCGTGATCACCATCAAGGCCAGGTTCATCTCTTGGCGCAGCCCCGTGAGCAGCTGGAGAATCTGCGCCTGGATCATCACGTCGAGGGCCGTAGTCGGCTCATCGGCGATTACCAGAGGAGGGTTGCACGCGAGCGCCATGGCGATCATCGCGCGCTGTCTCATCCCTCCTGAGAACTCGTGCGGGTAGTCGCGCGCCCTGCGGGAGGGAATCCCGACCGAACGCAACAGCTCGGCAGCTCGGGCCCGCGCCGCCCGCGCATCGCGTTCGTCGTGAAGCAGCATCGCCTCGGCCACCTGATCCCCCACCCGCTTGACCGGATTCAGGGCATTCATCGCTCCCTGGAAGACCATCGAGATGCCCGCCCACCTAACCGCCCTGAGGTGGCCCGGTTTTGCGCCAACGAGCTCCCGGCCGTTGAACCGGACCGATCCCTCAACCGTGGCGTTTGGCGGAAGGATGCCGAGGCACGCAAGCGCAACCGTTGTCTTGCCGCAACCAGACTCGCCGGCAAGACCGAGCGCCCCGCCCGAGCCGAGCGACAGGCTGACACCGTCGACGGCAGGGGCTTTAGCGCCGCGCACGTCATAGAGCACCCGCAAGTTGCTGATCTCGAGCAGCGGGACCGAGGGCCCCGGGGCCGGCTCGGCGGGACCGGAGAGCAAAGGGGCCGGCTCGGCGGCACCGGAGAGCAAAGACGGGCCCTCGGTCACGGAGTCAACTCACCGGCTGCGGAGGCGCGGGTCGAGGACCTCGTCGAGCGCATAGCCGCACATCGTAAAGGCGAGCACCACAAGGACGATGGCGACCCCGGGGGGCACGAGATACCACCACGCACCGAGGGAGATCGATCCCGCCTCAAAGGCGAACTCGAGCATCGTCCCCCACGACACGCTGAAGGGATCGCCGAGACCGAGAAACGAAAGCGTCGTCTCCGTCAGTATTGCGATTGCGACCACAAGCACGGTGTTGGCAAAGATCAAAGGAAAGACGTTGGGCAGGATGTGGCGGGAGATGATCTGAGCGTCGCCGGCGCCGAGAGCCCTCGCGCGTTCGACATACGGGCGCTGCTTGACGCTAAGGACTTGCGCTCGAACCAGGCGAGCCGTGCCCGGCCACGTTGTTATCCCGATGACAAAGGCGATGACCAGCAGGCTCGGTGTCAATAGCGACGCAAGCACGATTGCCAGAGGAAGAAAGGGAATGACCAGAAACCAGTCGGTGAGCCGCAGCAAGACGGCCCCCGTCCAGCCCTCGAAATACCCGGCGGCGATGCCGATCAGAGATCCGATCACCATCGAGATGATTGTGGCGATGAACCCGACGGTCAAGGAGATCTGGGAGCCCTGTATCACGAGGTCGAGGATCGAGCGTCCGAGCTCGTCGGTGCCGAGCGGGTAGCCCGCGCTTGGGGGCGCAAACGCCTCGCCCGTTGCGCCGGTGACCGACAGCCTCTCCTTGGGCACGATCACATCTGCGAGCAGGGCTATTGCGACGAAAAACACGAGTATGACGAGCCCGATCATGCCGAGAAGATTTCTGCGGTACACGCGCCACGACTCGATCACCGCACGCCGCCGGCGCTGTCGCTTTACTGCCCGCACGCCGAGGAGTTCGCTGCTCACGTCCTACCGATCCTCGGATCGAGCACCCCGAGCAGCAGGTCGGCGGCGAGATTGGCGACGATGACCGCCGCCGAGAACAGCAGGAACAGCCCCTGCAGCAGCGGATAGTCGTTGGCGTTGATGGCGTCGAAGGTGAGCTGTCCGAGCCCGGGCCATGAGAACACGGTCTCGACGGTGATCGCGCCGGAAACGATGAAACCAATGTTGAGCGCGGCCAGAGTCACAACGGGGAGCAGCGCATTGGGCACGACGTGCCTGCGGAGGACAAGGGCCTCACGCATGCCCTTGGCGCGCGCCGTCAGCACATAGTCCTCGTTCATGACCTCCATCACCGAAGAACGCATGATCAGCGCGTACTCCCCAAGCAGCGCAAGGATCAAAGTGAGGGCGGGCAGAAAGAGATGGTTGAGGATGTCGGTGCTCCGCGCGAAGGCAGAGGCCCCCTCAAGCCCAGGGGTCGACATGAACGAGGTCGGGAACAAACCCAGCGTCACTGCGAACAGGAGGAGCAACAGCATGCCGAGCCAGAACTCCGGCATCGCATAGGTGATCAGCGCGAAGCCGAGCGACGATGTGTCCGTCCTGCTGCCCCTGTTCCACCCTCCGTAGATGCCGATCACCAAACCGATCGCGGTCGAGCCGATTGTGGCGACGCCGAGAAGCAACACCGTCGGCCACACCGCTTCGGCTATTACCTCAGAGACCGGCCTGGCGAACTGATAGGAGATGCCGAGCGACCCAGAAAGCGTGTCCCCGATGTAGTCGAAGAACTGGACGAACAAAGGCCGGTCGAGGCCAAACTCGCGCCGCACGTCCTCGATAACCGACGGCGAAACGCGCGACAAGCGCGTGAAGATGCGCGCCGGATCACCGGGCATTATGCGGAACAGAAAGAAGTTGAGGACTAAGACGAAGGCAAGAGTCCCAACCGCCTGGGCAACCTTGCCTGCGAGATAGCGCCCGCGCCCCCGTCTCAGGCTCGGTCCTCCCGGCTCCCCTTCCGCATGAATGCGACGACGCCGCTGCCGACGATGAACAGGGCTATGACCCCGACAATGAGCAGAGCGGGCGAGCTGCCTCCGGTCGATGTGCCGCCGGCAGCGGCGCCGCCCTCGGCCGAGACGGGTTCGAGGTTCTCGTACGTATAGGGCCCGAAGTTGAAGAGCACCGAGCCCGTCCCCTCCGGCTGACGCGTCCAGCCCGTCCACTTGTCGGTCCTGTACGCCTCGAGCGAGTTGTCGTAGAAAAGGATGACGTAAGGCGACGCCTGGTAGGCGATGGCCTGCATCTCCTTGATCGTGTCGGCCCGCTGGTCCAGATCAAGCTGCGTCTTCTGCTCCTCGTACATGCTTTGGTAGTCCTCGTCGCACCAGAAGGTGTCCGACCAGTACATGAACTGGGAGCAGGTGAGCACCGACAAGATAAAGTCGGGATCAGGGTCCGAGCCGTAACCCCAGATGAAGAGGTCATATTCGGCGCTGTAGATGTCGTCCGTAAGCTTGTTGTCTGAGACGGCCTCCGTGCTCACGCTTATGCCGGCTTCCTCGAGCCAGCTCTGGATATAGCGGGCCGCGTCAACCGTATCTGTGCTCTCGGAGCGCGCAAAGAGCCGCAGCTCGAGGTCCTCTCCGCCCTTGTCCACGACTCCGTTGCCGTCGGTGTCCTTGTATCCCGCCTCGGCGAGCAGCTCCTTTGACCTGTCGATGTCGAAGCCCATCACTTGCGACTCGTCGAGCTCGAGGTGGTACTTGGCAAGAGCGGGGGGCACAAGGGTCGAGCCGACCTCGCCCTCGCCGAGCAGGATCTTGTCGGTCAGCTCGGCCTCGTCGATAGCCCAGTTGATCGCCTGGCGAACGCGCGTGTCCAGGAGAGCAGGATGGCCCTCGCTCGTCTTGGGCGCGCCGTACTTGTCGATCGCCTCGGGGGTGGGCTCGTAAGTGTTCATGCCGAGCTCCGTGAAGCCCGGGGCCGGAGACGACAGCGTCTCGACACCTTCCTCTCCATCGAGGCTCTGGAACAGGCGCGTAGGCAGGCCGTAAATGTAATCGACCTCTCCTTGCTTGAAGGCCTGCACCATCGTGTCTGGGTTGTCGTAGAACTGAAAGATGATCTCATCAACCTCGGGCGCACCGCGATAGAAGTCGGGATTCACCTTGAGCCGCAGGAACTGGCCGCGCCGCCATTCGACCGCCTGGAAGGGGCCGGAGCCGATCGTCGGATCGTTCTTGAAAGAGGTGGTCTCATCTTCGGGCACGTTCTCCCAGATGTGCTTCGGAAGTATCGGAACCCAGATGGAAAGCATCTGCACCGAGGGCTCCTTGGTGGTGATCACGAGAGTTTCCGGATCGGGGGCCTCGATGGTCTCGACCTGCCTCAGGTAGTCGATGAACAGCCCTTGCTCTTCCTCGATGATTCGCTCGTAGGTGTACTTGACATCTTCGGACGTGACCGGCTCGCCGTCGTGCCACTGCGCTTCCGGGTTGAGGTGATAGGTCCAGGTGAGGCCACCCTCCGATGTCTCCCACGACTCTGCGAGCGAAGGCGTCGGGCTGAGATCCTTCTGCGAGAAGCCCACAAGCAGGCTGTATTGAAGCTCGAACAGCTCATATGAAGGAGCTTCAACCGCCTTGAATGGATTGAGGGAGTCGAGGTCGTTGACGCTTCCTATGCGAAAGACCACAGGCTCGTCCCCTCCGCCGTCCTGCGCGCCGGCGAGCCCGGCGGGCACCAACGCAAGCAGCAGACAGCCCGCCACGAGCACCATCGACAACCGCTTCATATCCTCCCCCTCATTGCTCGGCGACTGCACTTTCCGTGATGGTCAATGTTCGTGACTCGGCATCGAGCGTCACCTTCACCCCAAGGGGCGTGGTCGAAAGGTGCTTTCCGTGGCCAAGCGGGAGCCCGTAGATAGCAGGCACGCCGAGGGGCGCGATGTAGCGTTCGAGCACATCCTCGGTCGAAAGGGTCTGCGGGAACTCGGGCTTTGATTCGCTCCAGTCGCATTTTTCGAGCTCTCCTACGACCACCCCAATGACGTCTTTGAGCATGCCGGCCTGGGTCATCTGGTTCAGCAACCCGTCGAGATACCAGGGCGGTGCATCGTAGTCCTCGAAGAAGAAGATCTTTCCCGCCGGGTCGAACTGCCACGGGGTTCCGATGCTCTGGCCGAGAAGCCACAGGCATCCGCCCACCATCTCGCCCGATACGACCCCGGGCGTGAGCGCACGCAGATAATCATCGTCCGGATTGCGAGGGACCTCGCCGAGCGGCGTCACCGTTGTGAGGGCGCGCAGCAGGCGGTCCTTCGTGAACTGCTTGGTCTCGGGGGCGTTGACACCGGCAAGGCCGGGCCCGTAGAAGGTCACAAGGCCCGTGTAGTGACGGATCGCCGTGTGAAGCGCGGTGATGTCCGAGAAGCCGATGAACGGCTTGGGATTGGCCGCAATGACATCGAAGTCGATGTCGGGGATGGCCTGCGCCGAGCCGTATCCGCCCTGCAAGCTTTGGACGACATCGACCTCGGGATCGCCGAACATCGCAGTGATGTCCTTGGCGCGCCCCGATGCGTCGCCGGCGACATAGGCGTCGCGCTCGTATACGCCGCCCGAAAGCTTCACCTTGTAGCCCTGGGCCTCCCACCATTCCACCCCGCGCAGCACCTCCGAGCGGTTGTGATAGGGGCTGGCCGGCGCCGGAACCCCAATCGTCCCGCCCGGCAGCAGAGGCGGAGGCTTAAGCACCATGATGGTCTCTCCGAGCCGGCAGGGGTTTCGCCGTCAACTCTGTCACAAAGGAGGCCACCTCCTCGACGGCGGCCTCGAACAAGAGCTTGCCCTTGGCGGCGTCTGCCTTGGTTGCGTCGCCCTGGATTCCCGACTCGGAGAAAGAAGACCACCACGGCATGAGCTTGAGCGGGCCGTCGGACCAGTCCATCCATGCGTTGGGGCCTTCGGGGTATCCGCGCTCGTCCACCGCGGCCGCCATGTCGACCGCCTCGGGGGCCAGGTAAAGATAGAGGGAGGTCTCGAGCTCGCACGCGTGCGCAAGCCCGCCCCGCTCCGAGTCCCTCACCTCTTCGATGACCGCCGCCGAGGCGGGGCCGGAAAGATAGAAGGCGGCGCCGACGAGCGACTCTGGGTGGTCGACCATCGCAAGGCGCGCCGCCATCTCGACCAGCGGCTGGTTGGAGCCATGTCCGTTGACCAGGAGGATGCGCTTGAAGCCGTGTCTAACGAGTGAGGTGGCGACATCGGTGCAGTACCTGCAGAAGGTGTCCCACCCGATCGTGACCGTGCCGGGGAAATCCATGTGATGGGGCGAGTAGCCGTGGGTTATGGGCGGCAGCAGGACCGTGGCTTCTGACAGCCGCTCCGCCGCCCCCCTGCAGATCGCTTCGACGAGGGTGACGTCCGTATCTATGGGGAGGTGGGGGCCATGGTCCTCGAGCATTCCGATGGGGACGATCGGGACGCGACCCTCGGCGGCGGCCCGCGCCACCTCCGGCCAGGTCAGCCGCCCGTACTCGAGCGGGCTAGACCACATCGCAGCTCCCGAGACAGGGCGCTCCGCAACGATCGGTGTGGTTGAGCCCCGTCAGAGAGAGGGCGCGAGCGCGGGACACTCCGCCGGATCCTGCTGAAGCCTCCCCCTGCGCCACGATCACCAGACTCGCGCCGCTGCAAACGAACCATGTGCAACAGATCGTACAACCGGGGCCAGCCTCTTGGGCCAAGTGGGCTCAAGGGTGCTCCGAGAAATCTTCCGGGCGCTCACAACACCTTCACATCGTTGAGGCGCCTGGGCGCGACTTTTGAGGGCGGGCGCCGTTACACTCCCATGACACTCCTATAGGAGTGTGCCCACATCGACCTCGAAAAGGCGAAGGTGTTCTCGCCCGACGCAGAGGCGGCCCGAGGCCCGGACGAACTCGCCGCGCTCTGAGGGCGCCAAAGGCAAGCGAGCCCGGAAGCGCGCGGGCTCTAAGGAGGCAAGCGACCCCCTGAAGCGCCCTACTCGGCGACCCGCAGGGCGACCGCAGGTGGGATCGACGCCGCCTGCTGTGCCGGCCACGCGGTCGTGAGAAGGGACGCCGCAAGCGCCGAGCCCGTGAGTATGGCGAGCTGGCCCCACGGGATGATCAGCTCGATGCCCTCGCCGAAGTCCCCGTTGTTGATGAGCTGGGCGGCCGTCACGATGGCAAGCACCGCCCCGACTACGATGCCCTCGAAGGCCACGAAACCGGCCTCGAAGACATAGGCGCGCCGCACCTGTCCGGAAACGAACCCTAAGGAGCGAAGGACGCCGACCTCGCGCCGCCGCTCCCTCACAGCCCTGATCATCAGCACCCCGAGCCCGGCGACTCCGACCACGAGGCCTAGCGCCAGGTAGCCCTGCATGAGGTTGAAGAACTGCAGGGTCCCCTGCTGGTTCTCCTCGACGAGGGATCTGAAGGTCTGTGCTTCAACGCCGTTGGCAACGAAGTCGCCCTGGATGCCGTTGGTCAAACCGACCGCCTCCTCATCGGAGACATCGGTCGTGAAGTAGAAGCGTGACGGCGTCGCCGTCGACGACACCTCTCTGACCGAGGCCTCATTCATGAACGCTCCCGAGAGCGCAAGACCGGCGCTCGTGATGCCCACGACCTTGCGCTCGGCGCCCTTTCCCGTGACCGGATCGGTGACGGTCATGGTCTGACCCGGCTCGATCGGGATCTCGGGGGGCCCTCCCCCGCCCTCCTGGAGGAAGAAGATGTCGATGACCGCCACTCTGGGGTTGTCGGCCACCTCTGCCCACACCGCTTTGTCTGAGGAGAAGCCTTCTGCGCGCTCTTCGATCGGCGGCGCCGAAGCGACGAAGTCCGGCTCGATTCCGGACACCGGCCACGGCGCCGGCTCACCAGAGCCAGGAACCTGAAAGAGGGCCTGTCCGTACAGAATGCTTGTCACCTCTTCCACGCCTTGAAGCTCGGTAATCTCGGTACGCGTCGGCGGATTGCTTGCGCTCGCCGAAGCCAGGGCCTGCCAGCCCCCGGCCTCGTTTTTGGTGGCGTTGTCGAGCTGGCCGCCGAAGGCCTGCGAGAGCACCGAGATGAAGACCATCGTGAACATCACGAGAGAGAACATGCCGAGGGTGAGGCCGGTGCGAAAACGGCGCGCAAGCGGATAGGCAATGCCGAGCCGCAACGGAAGGCTACGCGCCGCGACCTTGCGGATCGTGCCCTCGAGCGCCTCCTGACTCTGGCTCAACAGCACGACCGCCGAGAAGGTCAGCAACACTCCCTGCACGACGAAGCCGAAGATATCTCCGCCGTCAAAGAACTGTCCGTCGAGGATGGTGTTGCCAAAGACTCCCCAGAACAACGAGAAGCCGGAGGCGATCAAAACCGCCGTGCGCCGGCCGATGGCGCGCGCGGCAAGCGGGAGCACCCCAAATGCGATCACGGCGGGAGCAAGGATTGCGGGAAGCCATTGGCCTGCGTCGCCGAACGAGGTCACGAACCACGCCGCCGCAAGCGCTGCAACGACGCTCCCGATGATCACCGAGCGCAGGCGCGTCCTTGTGGCGCGTGGCTCGGGAAGATCGCGTATCGCCCTGATGATGTTGACGCGGCTGATGCGAAAGCTCGTGAACACGATCGTGACGAGCGAGATCAGCGCGCCGACGCAGAATCCGCCGATGACGCTTGACGGCTCGGCGTCGAAGGAGAGGTCGAGGGCGAAATCACCAGAGCCACCGAATATGGGGGCAGCAAACTTCACGATCACCCAGCCCACGCCGATCCCAAGGATCGCTCCGAGGGCACTCGCAACGATCGCGTAGATCGCGCCCTCGATGACGAAGCCTCGGACGAGGTCTGCCCGCCGCATACCGACGGCGCGCAGCATGCCGAGCTGGGACTTGCGCTCCTCTGCAAGCATCACGAAGATGTTGATCAGAAGCAGAACGCCCGCGACCACGGCGAAGGCGCCGATGGCGAGAAAGAACTCACCGAACTGGTCGCCCTGTTCCTGTGCCGAGTCGAGCACCTCCCTCTTTATGGTCTCGACCCTCAGCGTGCTTGATTCGGGAAGCTCGCCTTCGATCAAAGCGGTGACGGCCGAGGTCAAATCCGCCCCCTCTTCGACGCCGCCCTGGTTCGACACCGCGACCCTCGTCGCCGGGGGCTCGGCGCCCTGAGGGATGCCGCCCTCGATGGCCCCGGCGATCGTGCCCGGGGCGATGAAGGCGTTGGACGAAGCGCTCTCGAGGCCCTCCCAGTAACCGGCAAGGCCGAGGCGGGGGAGGATCTGCGCGACCTCGAGATCGAGCTCGGCGCCGTAGAGATAGCCGGTGATGTCATCGCCCTCGGCGACTTCGAGCGTGGTTGCGAGGTCTTGAGTGATGGCGACCTCACCGTCACCAGGTGTGTCTCCGCTCAAGCCGGTGGCGGCCGAGTCCTCGCCGAAGTCACGGGCGGCTTCAAAGTCGAGCTCGAGGGCGCGCGCCTCGGGCTCTGCGAGCGCGGCGTCACCAGAGCCCGATGCGAAAGACGCAGGCACGGTGAAGAAGGAGGTGACGCCGTCGATGCGTTCGTCGTCGAGTGCTTCGAGGTTGGAGGTTAGCTCCCGTGCTTGTTTGGCGGCGGGCACGGTCACGACCTCGTCGACGGGCCCGAGCTGAGTTGAGGCCGTGGCCCTGATCGACGAGTCGAGAGTGTCGCCGACGACCCAGGAGCCCGTGATGATTGCGGTTCCAAGAAGGCTTCCGATGATGACGAGGGCGGTCTCGCTCGGGCGCCTGGTTGCATCTCTGACCGCAAGCCGCCTCAACACGCCGCGGCGCACCGCCTGGAACAGGACGGCGGCGAAGGCAACCACCACCACGATTAGGAAAGTAGGCAGAGAAGATGCATCCACGTGAGCCTCAAGCCTCCTCTGTCGCGCTCGAGGACTCGATGTCGCCGTCGCGCATCCTGATGAGCGTCCCGGCCATGCGCCCGATGGCCGGGTCGTGGGTGACGAGGACGAGGGTTAGCCCCTCTGCGTTTAGCTCCTTGAGCAGGTCCATCACCGATCCGGCGGTCTCGGTGTCGAGGTTGCCGGTCGGCTCGTCGGCCCACACAATCGAGGGGCTGCCGGCCAGCGCGCGGGCGATGGTGACGCGCTGCTGCTCGCCGCCCGA
>JACCZU010000068.1 GCA_013695835.1 Candidatus Aridivita willemsiae | reverse complement strand
TCGTGCTAAACGGCACCGATTGGTTCAAGCAGTGGGGGACCGAGAAGTCGCCGGGAACGAAGATCTTCTCGGTGTCGGGACATGTGGCCAAGCCGGCCAACTACGAGGTTCCACTCGGGACCTCGCTCGCCGACGTCCTCGAGCTTGCCGGCGGTATGCGCAATGGTCGTCCGCTCAAAGCCATTATTCCCGGCGGTGCGAGCGCCCCGCTTCTGACTTCAACCGACATCGCGATGGACTTCGAAGCTCTCAAGGAGGCAGGCTCGATGCTTGGCTCGGGGGCGGTCGTGTTCATGGACGATACGACCTGCATGGTGCGCAACGCGCTCGTTACAACGGCGTTCTTCGAGCATGAGTCATGCGGCAAGTGCACACCCTGTCGCGAGGGGACGTGGTGGGGCGTCAAGGTGCTCGAGCGTATCGAACATGGCGAGGGCCGGATGGAAGACATGGACCTGCTGCTCGACATCTGCGAGGGGATCGACGGTCGTTCGTTCTGCCCGCTTGGAGATGCTGCTTCGTGGGCGCTACGCTCAAACGTCAAGCTGTTCCGCGAGGAGTTCGAGGCGCATGTCGAAGCGGGGCGCTGCCCATTTGACGATGCCGACCGCGCGTTGGTCGGCGTCCACTCAGGTGCGACGGGCCCTGGCGACACCGGCGTTTCGCCTCAGCCCTCAGCCGGTATTCCCTTCGACGACCCAAACCGGCCATGACGGGCAACGGCAAAGCCGAGGTCACGATCAACGGCACGAAGGTGGAGGCCGAGCCTGGCCGGATCCTCATCGACGTCGCAGAAGAGATGGGAGTCTTCGTCCCGCGCTTTTGCTACCACCCTGGGTTGAAATCGGTCGCGGTGTGCCGCATGTGCCTCGTGCAGGTCGAGGGGCAGGGAAAGCTTCTGCCCGCTTGCGCCACTCCCGTCGCCGACGGCATGAGCGTCAACACCGTCGACGAGCAGGCGGTCGACGCGCAAAAGGGGATGCTCGAGTTCTTGCTCATCAATCATCCTCTCGACTGCCCCATCTGCGACCGCGGTGGCGAGTGCCCGCTCCAGGATCAGACCTATGCGCACGGGCCGGGTTCGAGCCGCTATATCGAACCGAAGCGAACTTACGAAAAAGCGCTTGAGATCTCCGACCTCGTTGTGCTGGATCGCGAACGGTGCGTGCTGTGCTGGCGGTGTGTACGTTTCTCCGACGAGATCGCGGGCGATCAGTTCATACAGCTCGTCGACCGGGGGCCTGGGACACAGATCTTGACCTTCAACGATGAGCCATTCGACAGCTACTTCTCCGGCAACACGATCCAGATCTGCCCCGTCGGCGCCCTCACAAGCAAGCCGTACCGCTTCGTGTCGCGGCCTTGGGATCTGAAGTCGGCCCCAAGTGTGTGCGCCTACTGTTCGGTGGGATGCCCGCTCACGAACGACGTCCGCAGGGGGGAGCTCGTCAGAACGCAGGCGCTTCCGAACGAGAACGTAAACGACTTCTGGACCTGCGACAAAGGCCGCTTTGGCTACCACTACGTGTCGTCGCAGGACCGTCTCGACACACCGCTGGTGCGCCAAGCCGAGGGGGCGTTCGAGGCTACGGGGTGGGGGGAGGCACTGGCCACCGCCGCCGAGCATCTCGGCAAGGGCGCGCGCGTCGGCGTCATCGCAGGCGGTCACCTCACCACAGAGGACGCCTACGCCGTGGCGCGGCTTGCCAAGACGACGGTGGGCACGCCTCATGTCGACTCTCGCATCCAGGATGAGGGCGCGCCGTATGAGCTCGCACTGCGCCTTGGCTCCGTCGCCGGATCGACGGCGACCTTGAACGACCTTGCCGGAGCCAGGACGATCGTGTGGGTGGGCCCGGACCCCAAAGAGGTTCTCCCCGTTCTCTACCTCAGGCTCAGGGAGGCAGTGCTCGACCACAACGCCAAGCTCATCGTTGTCGCCCCAAGGCGCATGTCGCTGGACGCCTTTGCGACACATGTCGTTCGCTGCGATCCCGCCGGCGAGGCGCGCGCCGTCAAAGGCCTGGTGGACGGGTCGGAGGCAACGCCTGCCGGCGATGTCGGGGACCCGCTGGTGGCCTGCTGGGGGCCGAGCTCGCCGGGCCGGGACGAGACCGCCGTCTTTGCGGCCGTCATCGAGCTTGCCGCAGCGCATGGCTCAAAGCTGCTCATGTGCCCGCCCCATGCGGGCTCGCAGGGCCTCATTGATATGGGCGTCTACCCAAGCCTCGACGCCTCCTACGTTGATGCGAGCACGCCGGGGATGACCACGAGGGAGATGCTCGAGGCCGCCGCTGCAGGCGAGCTCGACACCCTTTTGATCGTGGGGGCCGACCCCATCGCAGACTTCCCCGACGCCGAACTCGCCGAGCGGGCGCTTGCGGGCGGGGCCGCCGTCATCGTCGTCGAGATCCTTCCCACCGAGACGGTAGCGCGCGGAGATGTCGTGTTTCCGAGTGCGGCGTACGCCGAACGCGACGGCACCTTCACCAACCTCGAGCGGCGACTCCAGAAGCTCGAGCCCGTGATGCCACCCCCTGGGAGCGCTACGGAGCCGTGGAAGATATGCGCGCGGCTTGCCGCGGCACTGGGCGAGGACTGGGGCTGGACCGGCTTTGACAGCGTGTGGCAAGACATCAAGGCCAACGTCGCCTCGCACGCAGCGATCGACGTCGAGCGCCTTGCACAGCGGGCCCCGGCCCCGGCCCCCTTCAATGAGAGCGGGTACGAGCCCGGCACGAGCCAGGCCGGGTCGGCCGCCGCCGGCGCCGGAGGCACGTATCCGACCGGGCACCGCTCTGGGGCCCCTTTCCAAACGGGGCAGAACTGGCCGCTGTCCTGGGAGCTCCGCGCGTTCGAAGCCAAGCAGCGCCCTGGGCTCATTCCAGCTCACGAACCGGGCGGGAGGGGCAGCTCAAACGGGCGGGGCGAGGCATCTTCCGGGCCCTCGCCGGCGCTAGCGGCGCGCCGTAAGAGCGGGGACCCATTCGTCTTGTACACCGGGCGCTTCATCTACGACGAAGGTGCAATGGTGTCTCGAACCTCGGCGCTCAGGGCCATCCAGAAGAAACCGTTCATCGAGATGCACCCCGAGGACGTGAAGGAGCTCGGGCTCTCCGACGGCGATGAGGCAGCGATCGAGGTCGGCGGCGCGCCGAGGCGGATCCGTATCGTCGTATCGGACATCTCGAAGGGCGCCGTTTTCATGCCCTACGATCAGGCTGGCTTGCGCGCAAACCGCCTTCTCAAGGGGGATCAACCGACGGTCGTGGTCACAACGCCATGAGCGCAATCGTCGACTTCTTCGGTATCGCCGTCATCATCGCCGTGGTCAAGGTCGTCATCACCTTCGCTGCTTTGCTCGGGACCACGATTGTGGTTGTGTGGTTCGAACGCAAGGTCATAGCCGACATGCAGGCGCGCATCGGACCGAGTCGCTGGGGTCCCTTCGGGCTTTTCCAAACCCTTGCCGACGGCATCAAGCTCTTCTTCAAGGAGGACTTCCGCCCGCAGACCGCGGACAAATGGACCTATGCCATTGCACCCGTTGCTGCCATGGTGCCTGCGCTCCTCGGTTTTGCTGTGATCCCGGTCGGCGACGAGGTGACCTTCGGGGACACCACGGTAGGGCTCGTGATGAGCGATCTCAACGTCGGGATCCTCTATTTTCTGGCGATGGGATCGCTTGGCGTCTACGGCATCGTCCTGGCGGGATGGGCATCGGGCTCCAAGTACCCGCTCCTTGGCTCCATTCGATCGACCGCGCAGTTGATCTCCTACGAGACCGCCATGGGCCTTTCCCTTGTTCCCATAGCGCTTGTGGCCGGAAGCCTTTCGACGGTCGACATCGTGACGGCCCAGGCGGGGTCGGTGGGCCGGGTCACGTTCTTTGACGGCATCCCGGTGCTCGAGCAGATCTCAGCGATCTTCCGCTTCATTCCGAACTGGTACATCTGGTCCCAGTGGCCGGCGTTCGTCATCTTTTTCATCGCCGGGGTTGCCGAGACCAACCGCGCACCGTTTGATCTTCCCGAAGCCGAGAGCGAGCTTGTCGCCGGCTATCTCACCGAGTACGCCGGCATCCGCTACGCCCTGTTCTTCCTCGGCGAATACGTCCACGTCGTGGTTATCTCCGCTATGGCGGTGACGTTGTTCTTCGGCGGCTGGGATGGCCCAACGTTTTCGTTTCTCTCGTGGCTGTGGCCTGTCATCTGGTTCATGATCAAGACCGTCGCGTTCATCTACCTATTTATCTGGTTTCGAGCATCGCTTCCGCGTCTGCGCTACGACCGGCTCATGTGGCTCGGCTGGAAGCGCCTCATACCCGCTGCGCTCGTGTGGATCATGGTGACGGCCGTAGTCAACACGGCGGGAGTCGCCCGGGGCGTGCGGCTCGGCGTGTTCATCGGTCTCTTCGTCGTCGTGATGATCTTCATCGCCCGAGGAGACCCCCGCCAGCTCAAGCCGGTGAGCCCGCAGTCTCAAGGGAGGGCCACCCGTGGCGTTGCCTGAGATCCTCACCGGTATGAGGACCGTGTTCAAGAACGTTTACAAGAAGAAGGAGACGACCGCCTATCCCGAGGTCAGAAGGCAACCCTTCCCGCGTTTCAAGGGCAGGCACATCCTCGATCGTCATCCCGACGGGCTCGAGAAGTGCATCGGGTGCGAGCTCTGTGCCGGAGCTTGCCCGGCCGACGCGATCCTGGTCGTTGGGGCGGACAACGAGCCTGGGCCGCGCTTCTCCCCGGGGGAGCGCTACGCGCAGGTGTATCAGATCAACTATTTGCGTTGCATCTTCTGCGGCCTCTGTGTCGAGGCCTGCCCGACCGAGGCGTTGCTCATGACGACGGAGTATGAGATCTCGGGTCCCTCGCGCGAGGGTCTCGTGTTCACGAAGGACCAGCTAATAGTCGACGAGCCCATCGTCCGCCATTGGCCGACCGAGAAAGAGTATCCCCCGGAGCACAATCTGTTGAAAGAGCTCGAGGCCTCGCGCTCGGAGACCGATGCGGTTGGCGGTGCGCGAAACGCGGGAGATCAGCGGCTGAAGAGCACAGCGGCGAGTGGCAGGGGCGGGGCTCAATCATGACGATCGGAACCCTCGTCTTCGGAGTCGCTTTCATCGTTGCGCTTGGCTCCGCGATTGCGATGCTGTTTGCACGAAATGCGGTCCACGTTGCCCTGTTCCTGGTTGCAGCGCAGGTTGCCTTGGCGCTCACCTTCCTGCTGCAAGGGGCTTTTTTCGTGGCGGCCGTCCAGATCATCATTTACGCAGGGGCAATCATGGTGCTCTTCCTGTTCGTCGTCATGTTGCTCGGCGTCGATCGGTCGGAGGCCCTCGTCGAGCCCCTTCCCTTCCAGCGGCCGCTTGCCCTTGGCCTTGGGGCGCTGCTTGCGGCGGGGATCCTCTATCTGGCGGTGGCAGGAATCGACGCCGCATCGACCATTACGGGCGACGGCTCAGGGGCGTTGCTGGCCCTGAATAGAGATCCCGGCAATGTTCTCGCGCTGGCGCGCGTTCTGTTCAGCCGTTACCTGCTGCCCTTCGAGGCGACCTCTGCGTTGCTCGTTGCCGCCATCGTAGGGGTGATGGTCTTGGCGCGCCGAGTCGGCTCGATCAGCGCTGTGGCGCCCCGAATCAGCCCGGCCGAGGAGCGTGAGGTCGCGTGACCGAGGTGGCGCCAAGCTACTTTCTCGTCCTCGCTGCCCTGTTGTTCTCCATCGGGGTGGTTGGCGCCCTGACGCGGCGAAACGCCATTGTTATCTTCATGTTCATCGAGCTGATGCTGAACGCCGTCAACCTCGTTTTTGTCACCTTCTCCAGAATGTGGGGCAACCTCGACGGTCAGGTGTTGGTGTTCTTTGTTCTCGTGGTGGCAGCGGCCGAGGCCGTGGTCGGTCTTGCGATCATCCTGTTGATCACCCGACGCAGAGAGTCGGCCAACGTCGACGACGCCCACCTGCTCAGGTGGTGAAAGGCGCGCATAGAGGATGAGGGAAGCTGGGCTCGCCCCGTTCATAGTCGGGCTCCCGCTGTTGGGGGCCGTCGTGCTGCTCGTGTTTGGCAGGCGAATCGGACGCGCCTCGGGCCTTATTGCATCGGGGGCAATAGGCCTTGCCTTCGTCCTCGGCGTCATCACCTTCGCCCGTTTGCTTGGCCTGCCGGCCGAGGAGCGAGAGGCGACCCAGCGGGTCTTCGACTTCATCACCGTGGGCGACTTCAGCACGGGGGTGAGCCTCCTCGTCGATCAGCTTTCGGTCGTGATGGTGCTTGTCGTCACCGGGGTGGGCACACTGATCCACATCTACTCCATCAGCTACATGGCCGGCGACCCCCGTTACTCTCGATTCTTCGGCTACCTGAACCTCTTTGCCGCTTTCATGCTGCTGCTCGTGCTCGGCGACAATCTCTTGCTGCTCTACGTGGGCTGGGAGGGAGTCGGACTGTGCTCGTACCTGTTGATCGGTTTCTGGTTCGAACGCCCTATTGCGGCAACCGCGGCCAAGAAGGCCTTTCTGGTCAACAGGGTCGGCGACTTTGCGTTCATGATCGGCATCTTCGTCCTGTTCGTCTCTCTCGGCACTCTCGATCTCCTCGCCATCAATGCCAACGCAGCGGCCATGGGGGCCGGTTTGTCAACCGCAGCCGGCCTCCTGCTCTTCTTGGGCGCCACCGGCAAGAGCGCTCAGATCCCGCTTTACGTCTGGCTGCCCGACGCAATGGAGGGCCCAACTCCGGTGTCGGCGCTCATTCATGCCGCCACCATGGTTACGGCGGGCGTCTACATGGTCGCCCGCTTGAGCCCCGTCTTCGAGGCCTCAGGCGGAGCGGCATTAACGGTGGTGGGCTACGTCGGTGCTTTAACCGCCCTGTGGGCGGCGCTCATGGCTTCTGCCGAATACGACATCAAGCGGGTGCTCGCTTATTCGACGATCTCTCAGCTCGGGTACATGTTCCTCGCGCTCGGCGTCGGCGCTTACTCGGCCGCCATCTTCCACCTCGTCACACACGCCTTTTTCAAGGCGTTGATGTTCCTGGGTGCAGGGGCGATCATGCATGTACTTGGAGGCGAAGTGGACATGCGCCGAATGAGTGGGCTGCGCAGGGCGATGCCTATCGTCGCCTACACGTTCGCCGCCGGCGTGCTTGCCATCTCGGGCATCATTCCCTTCGCGGGGTTCTTCTCCAAGGACGCGATCCTTGCATCTGCTTGGATCGAGGGGAACTTCTTACTGTGGGGGATCGGCACGGTGACCGCCCTGCTCACAGCGTTCTACATGGCCAGGCTCTACATCAGGGTCTTCGAAGGCCGCCTCGAGACGCCGGAGGGGACTCATGCTCACGACGCTCCGGCTCTCATGGCCGCCGCACTCATCCCTCTCGGTGTGCTTTCGGTCATCGGAGGAGTCATCAACCTTCCCGGCCTCGTCACGCTCGAGCACTTCCTCGAGCCTGCGCTTGGTGAATCCGAGGTCCCGACCGGGGTGCTCACCTTCCTGTTGCCCGGACTTGCGCTTGTGGCAGGAGCCGCCGGCCTCTTCATTGGGCGCCGCCTCTACATGGGCGAGGGCGCAGAGGCACGCCGCGCGCGCCTCGTCGCTGCAGGCGGACCGCTGGTAGAAGCGGCACGCAATAAGTTCTACGTCGACAGGATCTACGCCGCCACCATCGTCGCTCCCGGCCGGGCGCTTGCGAGCTTCTGTGCCGACGTCCTCGACGGCCGAGGAATCGAGGGCGTCGTCAACGGCACGGCCACCTTCATAGGACGGAGCTCACAGAGTCTGCGGCATCTCCAAACCGGCTACGTGCGCACTTACGGAGTCACCTTTCTGTTCGGCGTCGTGCTTGTCTTCGGCTTCCTCTTGACGAGGGTTGTGCTGGCGTGAACGACCTTCCCTGGCTCGACATCACGATCTTCATCCCGCTCGGCGGGGCGATCCTTCTTGGGGCCGTTCCCAAGGACAGGGTCGGTGCGCTTCGCACCGGCGCTTTGATCGTGGCCGTCGCTGCCTTTGCCGCCTCGCTTGGGATCCTGGCGGGCTTCGAGGTTGGTGAGGCGGGATTCCAGCTCGGATCCAGCTTGTCGTGGATCTCGGAATGGGGTATCGGCTACACGACGGGCGTCGACGGAGTGAGCTTGTGGATCATCATGCTCACGACCTTTCTCATGCCGCTGGCCGTGCTCGCCTCCTGGTCTGTGGACAAACAGCTGAAGCCTTATTTCATCTTTCTGTTGTCCCTCGAGACCGGAATGCTTGGGGTCTTCTCGGCGCTCGACCTTTTTCTGTTCTACGTCTTTTGGGAGGCTGTGCTCGTCCCCATGTATTTCCTCATAGGGTTGTGGGGCTACGGCAGGCGCGTCTACGCAGCCACGAAGTTCTTTCTCTACACGCTCGCCGGCTCCCTGTTTCTTCTTCTGGCCATCCTGTATCTTTACTTTGCCGCTCCTGGGGAACCAACGTTTGACTACCGCTCCCTTCTTGGGACCGAGCTTGCCTTCGGCACGCAGGTGCTGTTGTTTCTTGGGTTCTTTGCCTCCTTTGCGGTGAAGATCCCGCTGGTGCCGCTCCACACCTGGCTGCCGGACGCGCACACGGAAGCGCCTACAGCAGGCTCCGTGATGCTTGCCGCCGTCCTGTTGAAGATGGGCGCCTATGGACTCATCAGGTTCGGTATCCCGTTGTTCCCGGACGCCGCGCAGGCTCTTGCCCCCCTCATCATCACACTGGCCGTCATCGGCATCGTCTATGGAGCACTGATAGCGATCGTTCAGCGCGACATCAAGCGGCTGGTTGCGTACTCGTCGGTGGCGCACCTTGGCTTCGTCGTTCTCGGCCTGTTCGTGGGGACGATTCAGGGTATGAGCGGAGGCATCCTCCAAATGCTCAATCACGGTCTTTCGACTGGGGCCCTGTTCTTGCTCGTGGGGGTCCTCTACGACCGGCGCCACACGCGCCTGATCGCCGACTTCGGGGGCCTTGCAAAGTCAATGCCGGTCTACGCTGGGGTTTTCCTGCTCGTCGCGCTCTCATCTCTCGGGCTTCCCGGTCTCAACGGCTTCGTCGGCGAGTTCCTGGTCCTGCTTGGCACCTATGAGACCTACGCGTGGTGGGTGATTCCTGCGACCTTCGGCATCGTGCTTGCCGCCATCTATCTACTGTGGGCCTACCAGCGCGTCTTCCACGGCGACATCACGAACGAGGCCAACCGGGGGCTTAGCGACTTCAATGTGCGCGAGTACGCCATGATCCTCCCCGTCGTGGCGTTGATCGTCTTCATCGGCGTCTACCCCAAGCCCTTCCTCGACCGAATCGAACCGTCTGCCCAGAAGCTTGTGAGCCAGCTCAACGATTCCTCCGTCCTTCCTGAAGGCTCGGGGGTGGCCGAGGCGCCGTGAACCTCGCTCAAGAGTTCTCGCAGCCGGAGGTCCAGCTCGGTGGCATCGCGCCCGAGCTGCTCCTTGTGGGTGTTGCCCTCATCATCCTTGTGGTCGACGCGTCCTTTGGGAGGGGTGACAACAGGTGGTACCTCGCCGGTCTATCCGCCCTCGGGCTTGCGGGGGCGGCAGCACTTGCGATCATGACGTGGGGCGACAATGAGCTTCAGCTCTCGAACATGATCGCAGCCGACGGCTTGGCCGCGTTCTCGAAGGTGTCGCTTGCTGCGTTCGGGCTGCTCACGGTGCTCCTCGGCCGTGACTATCTGGCGCGGGACAAGATCGAGGAGTCCGAGTTCTACGCGCTCGTGTTGTTCGCGGTCGCAGGGATGATGCTCATGACGGCTGCGGCTGATCTCATCGTCATGTTCCTGGCGCTCGAGACCTTCTCGGTGTCCCTTTACGTCCTCGTCGCCTTTAGGCGTGCCTCGCTTGCCAGCCACGAGTCCGCCATGAAGTACTTCCTGCTCGGCGCCTTTTCCTCCGCCTTCTTTCTGCTCGGCATAGCGCTGACCTACGGCGCGATCGGGTCGACCAATCTCTACGGGGGGGCCGACCCGGTCGCTGAGCCCGGCATCGCCAACTTCATCACGGGCACGCCCACGGACGATCTGAGCCTTCTGATCGTTGCCACGGGCTTTCTGGTGATCGGTCTTGGATTCAAGATCGCCGCCGTGCCCTTTCATATGTGGACGCCCGATGCCTACCAGGGCGCGCCTTCTCCGATCACCGGCTTCATGGCTGCAGGCACGAAGTTTGCGGCCTTTGCGGCACTGCTCAGGCTCTTCGATGCGTCACTCTTTCCGCTGCGGAGCGAATGGCGTCCGCTCTTGATCGTGCTTGCGGTCGCCACCATGATTGCCGGCTCGGTGCTCGCGATTGTGCAGGAGGACCTCAAGCGTTTGCTTGCCTATTCCTCGATTGCCCATGCGGGCTTCGTGCTTACGGGAGTCATCGCAGCCAACGACCGGGGGGTTTCTGGCGCCCTGTTCTACCTCGCCACCTACGGCGTGGCGGTCCTTGGTGCGTTTGCCGTCATATCGCTCGTCGCCGGGCGCGACGAGGAGCGAGTGCTTCTGGCGGATCACAGAGGACTGTTCTATGAGCATCCCCTGCTCACTACGGCTTTGACTCTGTTTCTTCTTTCGCTCGCCGGTGTTCCCGTCACCTCAGGGTTCGTGGGCAAGCTGGTGGTCTTTGGTGCGGCCGTCGAGGCCGGCTACACGTGGGTCGTTGTGGTCGGGGTGCTGACCAGCGCCATCGCTGCGTTTTTCTATCTCAAGGTCATGGCGACCATGTTCCTGCAGGAACGGGATCCCGATGCCCCGGCGCTCCCGGTCGGCCGGCTCGCGTCCGGGGTGGTAGCCGTGGCTGCAGTTGCAACCATAGGCTTCGGGCTCGCATGGAGCCCGTTGATAAACGCCGCAGAAAGCGCAACAATCTTCTTCCAGTCGCCTCAAGAACAGAGTGCGCCGATCCCGCCGGGCGGCTAGGCAGAGAGGTATTGGTTACGTGGAGAAAAGAAAGCTCGAAGACATCGTCGATGCCGCGGCAGCGGCCGACAAGGGGGACGACAAGAGGGACGTCTATCGCGGGACGCTGCTCGGTGCGGCAGCGGGAAACGCGCTTGGGCTACCCGTGGAAGGGGAATACCACCGCTCCATCGAGCGGCACTATCCGGGCGGCATCACGGAGGTCGATGCCGAGGAGCTGAACCGGCCGTGGGACGACGACCTCGCCCAAACCGCTGCCCTCGCCGCCAGCATTGTGGACGGCTTCGACCAGCAGGGCTTCGCCGACCGTCTCTTGACGTGGTCCAAAGACAACGGGCGTGGCATCGGCAACCTGACCGCCGACGTCATGGCCGAGCTCGGCGCCGGCACTCCCGCCTCCGACGCAGCGCGGGTCGTGTGGGAGCAGAGCGCAATGTATGCCGCCGGTAACGGCGCAATCATGCGTTGCTCGCCGGTTGCTCTGCGTTACCGGCGTTCGGGCGCCCAGGTTGTGACTGTCGCGCGCGCTCAGGCCGCCGTCACTCACTACTCGCCTCTGTGCCAGTGGTCGAGCGCGCTTCTTTGCACCGCCCTGGCGGTGTCGTTGTCCGGTGGGTGGCCAGATCCCCAAGTGCTTGCCGACGCTGCCCTTGCCGCAGGCGCGCCGGAAGAGGTTGGGACGGAAGCTCTTTTCGTGCAGGGGTTGGCCATAGGAGACCTCGGCCTCGACGATCCGATGGACATGGGCTTCACGCTCAAAGCGATGCAGGTTGGGCTGTGGGCCTTCGAGCAGGATCGGAACTTTGCCGACGTGCTCGTCGAGGTGGTGCGTCAGGGGGGGGACACCGATACCAACGCGGCCATCGCCGGCGCCGTCATGGGGGCGCGCCTCGGCCGCAGCGCCATCCCCGAGAGTTGGCTGGCCAACATCCCGAACACCGAGCGCCTCGTCGAGCTTGCCGACGTTCTGCTTGAACGCTCGCAAACGCCCTGAGCCCCTGCTCCTAGTCCTCCGCTTTGTCGGTGGTTCCAGGGCGTGCGGTCGGAAGGTGCCATTCGTGGGGCTCTATGAGGGCATCGGCTTCCGGCGGCCCCCATGAGCCCCGTTCGTATTCGTGCAGCTCGGGCGGATTCTCGAGTGTTTTTGCGACCGCCTCCCAGGCGCGCTCGACTCCCTCTGCGCTCGTGAAGAGCGTGCGGTCACCCATGAGGGCGTCGAGGATGAGCCGTTCATAGGGTCCGATCAGCTCGGACTCAAATGAGTCATAGTGAAACTCCATTCGAGCCGGCCCAAGCGAGATGGTGGGACCCGGCTTCTTGGCAAGAAACGAAACGGCGATGCCTTCGTTGCGCCCGAGCTCGAGCGTCAGGTGATCGTGCCCAAATCCATCCTGGGGCATGCTGTCGAACATCTTGCGCGGCGGCTTCTTGAAGGCAAGAGTGACACGAGTCGCCGTCTGCTTGAGGGCCTTGCCGGTTCGCAGGTAGAAGGGGATGCCCGCCCACCGCCAGTTGTCTATGAACAGGCGGCAGGCGATGAAGGTCTCGGTGCCAGACTCCTTCGACACCCCTTCGGTGTCCCGGTAACCGCCGTACTGGCCGCGCACCACATCTTGAGCCTCGAGCGGCAACATCGCCTGAAAGACCTTGGTTTTCTCGGCGATGAGTGCTTTGGAGTTGATCGACGATGGCGGCTCCATGGCGACGATCGACAGGACCTGGAACAGGTGGGTGACGAGCATGTCCTTGAGCGCCCCCATGGGCTCATAGAAGCCGGCACGGGTTTCGATATCGATCTCCTCGAGCACCTGGATCTGCACGTGATCGATGTGGTTGCGGTCCCACACAGGCTCGAACATCCCGTTCGCGAACCTGAGGACGAGGATGTTCTGGACCGTTTCCTGTCCGAGGAAATGATCGATTCGGAAGACCTGCGACTCGTGGAAGATCTCGTGGACGGATCGGTTGAGCTCCCGGGACGAGCCGGCATCGCTCCCGTAGGGTTTCTCGTAGATCGCCCGCGCGTCCCCCGCCAGCCCACTTTCGCCGATTGCATTGGTAATCGGCACGAACATGGTCGGGGGCACCGCCAGGTGGAAGAGGAGGCGCGCGTCCTCGCTCAGCGCGCTGCGGGCGGAGCGCACCGCCTCGGCAACCTGATCGGTGGCTCCGGGCTCGAACTTGTGACCCACATAGACCATCTTGGCCGTGAACTCCTCCCACTGAGGGCTGGTGAGATCCGTGCTTGAGAACGCGTCCACGGCCCGGCCGGCGAACTCAACAAAATCCTCCGTGGTCATGTCCTTGAGCCCGACGCCGACGACGCGAAAATCGGCCGGCATGAACCCCTCCTTGGCGAGGTGCCATAGCGCGGGCAGAAGCTCTCGCCGGGCAAGGCTGCCGTCTGCGCCGAAGATCGTGATGACGTGGTCCGGCGGGAGGAGGGAGGCATCGTCCTGGGGGGCTTGGGTCATGCGTTGAGGGTAGTCGATTGCCTCCGCCGCCCCGGCGGGTCGGCAAGGGCGGGCTTCACGAGCGTACTAAGGCACCTTGGATCGGAAGCCCGGCCCAAGCCGCCCGGCCGTGGCCGCGCTGGCGTTTAACATCTGATGGATGCGCGGCATCCCAGCCGAGGCCGGGACGCCGGGAGCAGCCCCACAGGCCGGCGAGGGGCTGCTCGGGAGACACTCGGCCTGGAGGGAGTGAAAGGGCTCAGGTGCCTGAGGGTTATTTCGGTCAGTACGCGACTATCGGGATATTCGTGTTTGTCGGCGTCGCTTTGGTCTTTGGCACGCTTCAGTTGGCCAGGCTGGTGCGCCCGAACGTTCCCTCCTACGAGAAGTCAACCACCTACGAGTCGGGCATCGACCCGATCGGCGAGGGCTGGTCGCAGTCCAACGTTCGCTATTACATCTTTGCGTTGCTGTTCGTCGTGTTCGACGTCGAAGCTGTGTTTCTGTTTCCCTGGGCGATCGTGTTCGAGCGGCTAGGCACTCAGGCATTGGTCGAGATGGTGATCTTCATCGGTATCCTCGCTATTGCTCTCCTCTACGCAATCAAGAAGAAGGTCCTCGAGTGGCTGTGATCGAGAAGGTCAAGCTGCCGGGCCCTGCCTCATGGCTGCTCAACTGGAGCCGCAAGTACTCCCTGTGGATGATGCAGTTCGGCCTTGCATGCTGCGGCATCGAGATGGGCGCCGCCATCGCAAGCAAGTTCGACATCATTCGTTTTGGAGTCATTCCGTTTCCGGCGTCTCCTCGGCAGGCGGACCTCCTCGTGGTGGCCGGAACCGTCACCGACAAGATGGCCGCGCCGATAAAGCGTGTCTACGACCAGATGCCTGAGCCGAAGTACGTCATCTCGATGGGCTCGTGCGCCAATTGTGGCGGCCCTTACTGGGACTCCTACGCCGTCACCAAGGGCGTCGACCAGATAATCCCCGTCGACGTTTATGTCCCCGGTTGTCCCCCTCGCCCCGAGGCGTTGCTCCAGGGCGTCATAAGGCTGCAGCAGAAGATCTCAGGCGAGAACCCCTCCGAGAAGTGGCTGGGTCACACCACACCGATACCCGTAATACCCGAACCCGGGCTTGCGGGGGGCGTGTAAGACATGGCTCAGACGCAAAGCGCCTCCAGAGCCGACGAGGCCCTCGAACGAGTGAAGTCGGCGCTTAAAGAAACGATATCGGAGCCCAAGGTGAACTTCGGGACGGTGGATCTCATTTGCGAACCCGGGGACCTTGTGGGGGTCATGACCGCGCTCCGCGATTCCGAGGGAATCGAGTGCAAGTTCTTCGGTTTCCTATCGGCAGTCGACCGTTCGGAGCTCGGTGAAGGAGGCGGAGGGCTCGAGGTGCTCATCGTCGTCTATTCGCCGGTTCACTTCTTCTCGGTGGCGGTGCATGTTCCCGTCGCAGCGGCTGCTCCGGCCTGCCCAAGCGTTTCCGGCGTCTACTCGGGCGCGCTGTGGCACGAGCGCGAGACGCATGAGATGTTCGGCATCGTCTTCGAAGGCCACCCCCAGCTCTCCAACCTCTATCTGCCCGAAGACTTCGAGGGCCATCCTGGACTTCGGTCGTTCAAGCTCCCAGGTCGCGCGGTCAAGGACTGGCCGGGGGCGAAGGATCCCGAAGAGGCGGCGGCGGGGGGCAGGTGATGGCGAAGGTCGGCAGCCCGTCCGAGGAGCGCGCCGGAGCGCGCGGGCGAGTGCCCTCCCGCCATCCGGAAGAGGGCGCGGCAGGGGCCGAGGGGCGTTTCAAGACCGAAGAGATGATCCTGAACGTCGGGCCGCAGCATCCGGCTACGCACGGGGTCTTTCGGCTCCTTGCGACCATCGACGGCGAAGTGCTCATCGACGCAGACCCGGTGATCGGCTACATGCACCGGGGGTACGAAAAACTCGTCGAGCAGCGTGACTACAGGCAGATAACCAACCTCGTGTCGCGCATGGATTGGCTGTCGGGCATCAACAACGAGCTGCCCCTGGCGCTCGCTGTGGAGAAGCTCATGGAGATCGAAGTGCCGCCGCGCGCACAGTATCTGCGGGTGATCTTGTGCGAGATGAACAGGATCCTGAATCACCTGATGTTCTTCGCCTCCTTCGGGGCCGAGCTCGGCGCCATAACCCCGACGTTTTATGCCTTTCGCGAGCGCGAGGACATACAGCGCGTCATGGAAGCGACGACGGGCGGGCGGATGCACTTTGGCTTCTTCCGGCCCGGCGGCATCAAAGAAGACGTCCCCGAGGGCTTCGTCGAAGGGGCTCTGGCCGGCGTTCGGCAGGTCATCGATCGTCTGCCCGACTACGAAAACCTCCTTGTCGGAAACGAGATCTTCAAGCAAAGAACGATCGACATAGGGATCCTCGAAGAGGAAGCGGCTTACTCCTATGGAGTCTCCGGCCCGATCGCCCGAGGTTCCGGCATCACGATGGATGTCCGCAAGGACGAGCCCTACCTGGTTTACGACCAGTTTGACTTCGATGTTCAGTCGGCGCCGAACGGCGACTGCTTCGACCGGTTCTGGGTGCTCATTAGGGAGGTTGGCGAGTCGGCGAGGATCGTCGAGCAGGCGATCGAGGGGCTCCCTCCTGGGCCGATCATGGGCAAGGTCCCGCGCGTCATTCAGGCACCCGAGGGCGAGGTCTACGTTCGTTGCGAGAACCCCCTCGGCGAACTCGGCATGTACCTCGTCTCGGATGGAGACCGGAGGCCCTACCGGCTCAAGATAAGGACGCCGTCCTATTCGAACGTCTCTGCGCTGTCATACGTTCTCAAGAACACTTACGTTTCCGACATGATCGCCATTCTCGGGTCCTTCTTCTTCGTGCTTGGGGACATCGACCGCTGATGTTCGACATAACGCTCGCCACGTGGCAGATACTCGTCATCAAGATCATCGTGATCCTGACGGTCGTTCCCGTTGGTGCTCTGGTGGGCGGGTACGCCGAGCACAAGGTCATGGCGCACCTCCAGCATCGCCTAGGGCCGATGTATCCGGGCGGGTTCCATGGATGGGCGACGACCTTGGCAGACGGCATCAAGTTCCTTTACAAGGAGGACATCATTCCGGCTGCGGCCGATCGCAAGGTGTTCTCGCTGGCCCCTGCGGCGATCATGGTGCCCATTATCATGACCTACCTGGTCATCCCCATCGATCGCGCCTTGATAGTCGAGGACCTCGATGTCGGGATCTTCTATCTGCTTGCCGTCGGTTCTTTGTCGACCATCGGTTTGCTGATGGCTGGGTGGTCGAGCGCCAACAAGTATGCGTTGATCGGCGCACTTCGCTCCGCCGCACAGCTCATCGCCTACGAGCTGCCCATCGTGCTCGCTGCCGTCGTCGTGGCCATGCTTGCAGGATCCCTGTCGCTCATCGACATCGTCGAGACGCAGAACTGGCCTTTTGCGATCTGGCCCCCGGGGATCGGGTTTATCGCCTTTCTGCTCTTCACCGTCGGGGCCGTCGCCGAGATGACGAGGGTGCCCTTTGACATGCCCGTTGCCGAGTCCGAGATCATCACCGGACCGTTCACCGAGTATTCGGGGATGCGCTACATCTTTGCTCACATGTTCGCGGAAATGGGGCACATGGTTGCCTTTGGCGGCATCGGGGCGACGCTGTTCCTCGGCGGCTACCAGCCAATAGTCCCCATCCCGTTCCTCGATTTCATTCCCGGTGTGATCTGGTTCTCCGCCAAAACGATGTTCATGATCTTTCTGTTCCTGTGGATCAGACCCACATTCCCACGCGTCAGGGAAGACCAGCTTCAGAAGTTTGCGTGGAAGTTCTTGATTCCGGTCGGCCTCGCGCTTGTCCTCGTAACGGGCGCATGGGTCCTCTACGTCTAGAGGTGGGAGCGTTGTGGCCGTAGACGAGCACAGAGCCCCCCGGACGACTGAATCCGATGATGCCCGACGCCTCGTCAAGGCGCGCAGGCCCGGGTTCGGGATCGGGCTTCTCAAGGGCATGGCGGTCACGCTCAAGCACCTCTTTAAGCACAACACCGTCATCCAGTACCCGGACGAGAAGCAGGACTTGTCGTCGCGTACGCGCGGTGTGATCGCTCTGAAGGAAGAGAACTGCACCGTCTGCATGCTCTGTGCGCGCGAGTGCCCCGACTGGTGCATCTACATCGATTCTCATAAGGAGACGCTCGCGCCCAAGCGTGAGGGCGGGCGCCCGCGCAAGCGCAACATCCTCGATCGGTTTGCCATCGACTATGCCCTGTGCATGTACTGCGGCATCTGCGTCGAGGTCTGCCCTTACGACGCGCTGTTTTGGAGCCGGGAGTTCGAGTATGCCGAGTACGACATCCGCGAGCTCACTCACGAGAAGGAAAAGCTCTCGGACTGGATGGCAAGCGTGCTTCCGCCTCCCGCCCTCGAGGAGGGGGCGGAGTACCCAGGTTCCCCGACTCGGGCCCCTGAGGTCGCCGACGGCGCGGCCGCTCCGGTCAAGCCGGTCCAGGCGGAGGCCTCAGACGCCGCAGCCGGCACCCCCGAACGCCGGGGGGCGCAGGCCGCACCCTTGGGCACCGGCGGCCGGCCGGCAGATGCCGGGGCGCCCAAAGAGGCCAAACCCGACGTCGGCCCCGTCCCCGGCCGTCAGGCCGAGGCAGCGCCTGCGCCCGAGGGGGCCGAGCCCGCCGCGGCAGAGGCGCCGCCCGTCCAAGAGGAGGAGCAGCAGGCCGCCCCATCGCAGGAGCAGGCCCCCGGGCCCGAACCTACCGCAGAGGACCACGCTGGCCCCGGCGGGCGAACGGAGACGGCCTCGCCCGAGGTCCTCGGCATCCAGATGGGGGCCGAGCCGGCATCCCCGAGCCCGCGTGAATCAACGGAGACGCCTTCGCCTGAGGTCCTCGGCATCCAGATGGGTGGCGGACCGGCTCCATCGCCAGGCGCCGGGGAAGACGCAGTCGGCGCGCCTGAGGAAGCCGAAACCCGAACGCCACAGGAGGGCCCGGATCCGGAGGAAGTGGCGCGCCTTCAGGAGACTCCAGGCCCCAACGTCGAGGTCCCCAACGAAGAACCTAAGCCGACCGCTCTAGACCCCACTGAGGATCCCAAGGAGGTCTACGAAGCGGTGCTCTCGGACCAGCTCGCCAAGGGCTCTTCACCCGAGGTCGCCGAGGCCAGGGCCAAAGTGGCGCGGGTCAAGGCGGAACGGGGCATCGCACGCAATCCCGGTGTGGCCACGAAGGAGGACTCTTAACGCGTGGCGACGATCGGCCACCAAATTGTGTTTTGGATCATCGCTGTGGTCATGACCGTCGCCGCCGTGGCGGTGGTGACCGCTCGCAACGTGGTTCATGCGGCTTTGTATCTCGTCGGGGCGCTGATGAGCGCGGCCGCCCTCTACATCCTGTTGCTGGCTCAGTTCGTGGCGTGGGTCCAGGTGCTCGTCTACGTGGGAGCCATCGTTGTCCTGATGCTGTTTGGATTAATGCTGACGAACGCCCCGATCGGACGCGCCAGCCTGGACAACAATCAGCGCTTTCTGGCCGCCGTCACTGCCGGTGTCCTGTTCTTGGTGACCAGCTTCATCATGGTCCGTGCCTTCGAGGGGCAATCTATCGATCTCGTTCGCGAGCAAGGCACCCTCACCGAAAGTGTCGGCGAGGTCATCTTCTCGGCCTACGTCTTGCCATTCGAGGTCGTTTCGGTCCTGTTGCTCGCCGCCCTTGTGGGTGCAATCGTCATAGCGAAGAGAGACTGAGCGGTGCCGGTTTCGTACTTCCTCGTGCTCTCGGCGCTGCTGTTCTCGATCGGCGTTTACGGGGTGCTTGCCCGGCAGAATGCGGTTCTCGTGCTGCTTTCGATCGAGCTGATGTTGAACGCCGTCAACATCAACCTCGTCGCTTTCTCGGCCCTCTTGGGGCAGACCGGTGTTCCCGGACAGGTCTTTGCCCTGTTCGTCATCGCCGTAGCTGCGGCCGAGGTCGGGATCGGGCTCGCCATCGTGATCCTGATCTTCCGCAACCGCCAGAGCGTCGACGTCGAAGAGATGTCGCTGATGAAGTGGTAAGCGGGCTGTGAGCGAGATGATTCTGGCGCAGAGCAGCGCGACGGCGGGGCGCGCAGCCACCGACTTCATGTGGCTCGTGACCCTGCTCCCGTTCTTGTCCGCGGTGATCATCGGCTTCGGAGGAAAGAGGCTTGGTGGCCGCGCCCACATCGCCGGCATAGCCGCCGTTGGGGGCGGCCTTGTGCTTTCGCTCGTCGGCTTCTATCAGCTGGCCGCAGGCAACGCCACCGTCGAGGCGTCGTGGGTATGGTTCGAGCTCGACTCGATCGAGCTCGAGTTCGGCATGAACTACGACTTCCTCACGGGAGTCATGTTCGTCGTAGTCACCACGATCTCGACCCTGGTGCACATCTATTCCGTTGGATACATGCACGGAGACAAGCGCTATACGTGGTTTTATACCGCGCTATCCCTGTTCACCGGCAGCATGCTGTTCCTGGTAATCGCGAACAACCTAATGCAGATGTTCGTGGGCTGGGAGCTCGTTGGCGTGTGCTCCTACTTCCTTATTGGTCACTACTGGGAGGAGACCGACAACTCGTCGGCCGCGATCAAGGCTTTCATCGTCACGCGCGTCGGTGATGTGGGGTTCCTGTTCGGCATCTTTGCGCTATTCATTGCCGGCGGGACCTTCAACATCCCCGAGCTCAACCTGCTGGCCGAGGAGGGCGAGCTCACGGGCACGATCGCGACCGTGGGTGCGCTCCTGCTGTTCTGTGGAGCGGTGGGCAAGTCGGCGCAGGTGCCGCTGCACGTCTGGCTCCCCGACGCTATGGCGGGGCCAACTCCAGTCTCGGCCCTCATTCACGCGGCGACGATGGTCGTGGCCGGGGTCTATCTGGTGGCCCGCATGTTCATCGTGTTCGAGCATGCCCCGGCGGCGCTCAACGTCGTGGCGATCGTCGCCTCGATCACGATGCTCATAGCCGCCGCCCTGGCCCTGGTCCAAGACGACATCAAGCGCGTCCTCGCCTACTCGACCGTGAGCCAGCTCGCCTACATGATGGCGGCCCTCGGCGTGGGTGCATACACCGCCGGCGTCTTCCACCTCTTCACCCACGCCTTCTTCAAGGCCCTGTTGTTCCTCGGCGCAGGCTCGATCATCCATGCGGTTCACTCCAACAACATGAGCGACATGGGCGGACTCAGGAAGTTCATGCCGACGACGTTCATGACCTTCATCGTGGGATCCCTTGCTCTGGCGGGCATCTTCCCCCTCGCCGGCTTCTTCTCCAAGGACGAGATCATCGGTGAAGCGCTGCGCGCCGCCAGCGATGAACGCCAGATCGTTGCGTGGATCGTGTTGATATCTGCGTTGATTACGGCCTTTCTGACGGCGCTTTACATGACCAGGGCGTGCGTCAAGACCTTCTTCGGCGCCTACAGGGGACATGGGCACCCACACGAGAGCCCCCGGACCATGACGGTCCCGCTCCAGATTCTTGCGGTTGGCTCGGTGGCGGTCGGTTTTCTCGGGTTCCCTGTGGTGGGCCCGTTCCCCGACTGGATCAACGTCCCCGGCGAGGTCCACCACGGGTTCTCGGCGTTCTACAACCTCGCTCTGCCCGCCATCTCGGTGGCGGTTGCGCTCGCCGCCATCTGGCTCGGGTTTCAGCTCTTCTACTTCGAGCGCTTCAAGGTTGATATCCGCTCCGGACGCTTCGCATGGTTCTACCGGCTGCTCGAGAACAAGTACTACATCGACGACATCTACCTCGGGGGCATCGTTCGCCCGATCCAGTACCCGATCGCCAGGGCGACGAACTGGATCAACCAGAACGTGATCGACGGGGTTGTAAATGGGACCGCATGGGGAACCGTGGCTGCGGGCAAGGGCGTCTACGGTGTCATCGATCAGCGCGTCGTCGACTTCGCCGTCAACGGCGCAGCAGGGCTCACAGGCTTCTCGGGCGGCATCCTGCGTTACATCCAGACCGGCAACGTCCAACGCTACGCCGCTTTCCTGTTCGTTGCGGTGGCCGCTTTCGTGGCTCTGTTCGGGTTGTTCTAAGAAAGGGGCTGACTGCATCTCATGGAGTGGATCGACAGCTACGGCCTGAGCCTAGCGACCTTCCTGCCCGTGGCCGGGGCCGTGGTCCTGCTGCTCCTGCCGGTTGGTGCCGACGGGTTGCTCAAGCTCGTGGGAACGGTGTTCTCCGGCCTTGCCCTCGTGGTTGGCGTCCTTGTGGTGGCTCGCTTCGACTACGCGGGTGCCGGAGAGATCCAGCTCGAGGTGAACGCGACATGGATCCCACAGATAGAGGCCAGCTACCACATCGGGATTGACGGCATCTCGCTTCCGTTGTTCGCGTTGTCGTTGCTTGTCTCCTTCTTGTGCATGATCTACTGCTGGTTTCACATTCCCGAGCCCGGCAAGACCAAGGCATTCCTATCGTTGATACTGCTCCTCGAGACGGGAATGACGGGCACCTTCGTCGCTCTCGACCTCATCCTGTTCTTCATCTTCTTCGAGGTCGTGCTGGTCCCGATGTACTTCCTGATCGGCATCTGGGGCGGCTCCCGCCGGCAGTACGCCGCGGTCAAGTTCTTTCTCTACACCCTGTTTGGTTCCATCTTCATGCTGCTTGGCTTCCTCGCTATTTTCTTCCAGGGCAGCAGCTTCGACATGATCGCGTTGAGGAACAACCCGCCGCTCGCCTCCGGCACCCTTCAGAACATCATCTTCGTCGGGCTGTTCCTTGGCTTTGCCGTCAAGGTTCCGATGTGGCCGTTCCACACCTGGCTTCCCGACGCGCACACGGAGGCGCCGACGGTTGGATCGGTGCTGCTTGCGGCGATCATGCTCAAGATGGGCACCTACGGGTTCATCAGGATCGCCTATCCGATCCTTCCGGATGCCGCCATGTACTTCGGCCCCGTCATCGGGATACTCGCTGTGATCGCGATTATCTATGGTGCGCTTTGTTGTTTTGCTCAAACGGATCTAAAGCGGCTTATCGCATTCTCGTCCGTCGGCCACATGGGCTTCGTCATGCTCGGGATCGCGACCCTCACCGACCGCGGCATCAACGGCGCGATCTTCGGAATGGTCGCCCACGGGCTCATCACGGGGATGCTGTTCTTTCTCGCGGGCTCGATGCACGAGCGTTACCACACGCGCGAGATCGCAGCACTCGGCGGCATGTTGCAGCAGATCCCCCGCTTTGGTGCGTTGCTCGTCTATTCGGCCATCGCGTCGCTTGGCCTTCCCGGCCTTGCCGGTTTTTGGGGTGAGATGCTTGCGCTTCTCGGTTCCTATCAGCCGGGCGGGGGCCTCGACCCGTTCCTGTTCCGCATCCTTATGATCGGCGGCGGCATCGGGACGGTGCTTACGGCTGGGTACCTGTTGTGGACGCTTCAGCGGGTCGCTATGGGGAGCATTCCCGAGAAGTTCGCCGCCGGACACAACATCCCCGATGTCAGGCCGCTTGAGTGGATGGCGTGGTCGCCGCTCCTTGTCCTCATTCTGGCGGCCGGCGTCTACCCGAAGCTCGTCCTCGGAGTGACCGACGAGGCGGTACAGACGCTTCTAGGTGCGTTCGGCGGCTAGCGTGGATCTCCTTGCGCAGGGCCTGCAGCTCGGTTCCTCGGTCGACTGGCATGCAGTCGCACCAGACGTAATTCTCACCGTGACTGCCTGCGTTGTCCTTGTCGCCGACCTCTTCCTTGCCGACCGTTCCAAGTGGCTTGCTATGCCGCTGTCGGCGGCGGGGATCGTCGTCACGCTCGTGGCGGTCGTGTCGCTTGCCGGGCAGAGACGGACGACCCTCGGCGGAGCGTACGAGATCGACTCGTTTGCATTGTTGTTGAAGGGCGTCTTTTGCATCATCGGTCTCATGGTGCTTGCGATCTCGTTCAACTACTTCAGGACCGGCGTGCGCTTTCAGGGCGAGTACTACTTCTTGATGCTGTGCTCCCTCCTCGGTGGACTGGTGATGTCGAGTGCCCGCGACCTCATCACAGTTTTCATCGCCATCGAGCTCATCAGCGTCCCCGGATTTGTTATGACCGGGCTGCGCAAGAACGATGCCAAGTCGAACGAGGCGGCGCTCAAGTTCTTTCTGTTCGGAGTGCTTTCGACCGCAGTGATGCTCTATGGCATGTCGCTCATCTACGGCGTGACCGGCCACACGCTTCTGTCCGGCATTAGAGCCGCGCTGGTTGTGGGCCGGGATTTGTCGCCTGCAGCGCGGTCGGCTGTCGGGATCTCTGTCCCCGGCGACCCCATCATCGTCCTCAGCGTGTTCTTCATCATCGTGGGCTTTGCCTTCAAGATATCGGCGGTGCCGTTCCACTTCTGGGCGCCGGACACCTACGAGGGCGCGCCGTCACCTGTGGCGGCCTTCCTCTCAACAGCATCGAAGATCGGCGGCTTTGTCGGGCTGCTCGTGCTGATGTTCACGGCGTTCCCCGACGTTGCCGACGTGTGGCGCCCTGTGTTCGCCGTGCTTGCGACGGCAACGATGACCGTCGGCAACCTGATCGCGCTTCGCCAGCGTCACATCATCAGGCTGCTCGCCTATTCCGGGATCGCACAGTCCGGCTACATTCTGGTCACCTTTGCGCTGATCGATCCGGCATCGCCGGCGGTCAACAGCCAGGCGCTTGAGTCCGCTTTGGTCTACATCTCGATCTACGCCGTCATGGACCTCGGCGCTTTCGCCGCCGCTATCGCTTTCGCCCGCAGGGGCGGCACCTACTTCATCGATGACTATGCGGGCCTGTGGCAGCGCAGTCCTGTGCTCGCCACGCTGCTCGCCGGCTTCATGCTCTCGCTCGCCGGCGCGCCCCCGATGGCGGGAGCCTGGGCGAAGCTGTTCGTGTTCCTGGCTGCGATCAACGCCCAGGTCTACTGGCTTGCCGTGGTGATGGGGGCCAACGCCGTGATTGCCGCCTTCTATTACCTGGCAATCGTCAGGCGCATGTTCCTCGAGCCACCCGAGATCGAGGGGCCGGTCGAGGTTCCGTTCCTCCTTAGGACCGCAATGGGCGCTGCCGCGCTGGCGTTGTTCGTTGCGTTCATCTACCCGCCGATTATCACGACCCTGGCGGGCGGCTCGATCTTTTAGTGCCGAAGAGGCCGCGACCTGACGCCCTTGATTTTCTCGGCATCAACGGGCTGCTCGGTGACGACGAGCGCGCTCTGAGGGCCGGCGTAAGCAGCTACGTGCGCGACCGCATTGCCCCCGAGATCGACAAGTGGTTCGAGGCCGCACACTTTCCCGCAGAGGTAGTCGCCGAGCTTGGGTCCATGGGGCTCTTGGGAATGCATTTGTCCGGCTACGGCTGCGCAGGTAGGACCGCGGTTGAGTATGGGCTCGCTTGCCTCGAGCTCGAGGCAGGCGACAGCGGCCTCCGCAGCCTGGTCTCAGTTCAGGGCTCGCTCGCGATGTGGCCGATCTGGAGCTATGGAAGCGAGGAGCAGAAGCGGCACTGGCTCCCGTCCATGGCTACCGGAGAGACCGTCGGCTGTTTCGGCCTCACCGAGCCGGATTCGGGCAGTGACCCCTCGAGCATGCGCACGACTGCGACGCGCGCCGGCGAAGGTTGGATCCTCAACGGTCACAAGCGATGGTCGACCAACGGTGGCATCGCCAAGGTTGCCGTTGTGTGGGCGCGCACCGAGGATGGCGTGCGCGGCTTTCTGGTTCCGCGCGGCACCCCCGGGTTCACTGTGCGCGCCATCGAGCACAAGCTCTCGTTGAGGGCGTCGGTGAGCTCCGAGCTGCTGTTCGAAGACTGCAAACTCGGTCCCGAGTCGCTGCTGCCCGGCGTCGTTGGAATGGGCGGACCGTTGTCGTGCCTCAACGAAGCGCGCTTCGGGATCGTGTGGGGGGCGATGGGAGCGGCGCGGGCCTGCTTCGAGTGTGCGCTCGAGCACTCGAAGTCGCGCCTGCAGTTCGGCAAACCGATCGGTGCCTTCCAGCTCACGCAGGCGAAGCTCGTCGACATGCTCGTTGAGCTCGACAAGGGCATGCTTCTTGCGCTTCACCTCGGGCGCCTGAAAGACAACGGCGAGCTCGCCCCCGAGCAGGTCAGCCTCGGAAAGCTCAACAACGTCAGGGAGGCGCTGCGTATCGCAAGGGCGGCGAGAACCATTCTCGGGGCCGACGGCATCACCCTCGAGTACCCGGTGATCCGTCACATGAACAACCTCGAGTCCGTGCTCACCTACGAGGGCACGAGTGAGATCCACACCCTCATCGTCGGCGAGGCGATCACCGGCCTGCGAGCCTTCTCCTGAGGGCGGCTCAGGTCGCGACGGCCGATCCCCCGGCCCAGATGCATCCTTTGAGAGTTACGCCCGGCGGCACCGTCTCGTCCGGCAGCACGACCGAGGACGAGATGCGCGCCCCGCGGCCCACGTTGCACGACCGAAGAAGCACGGCCCCCGCACCAAGCGAAGCGCCGTTGACGCAAGCGCCCGGCCCAACGTAGCTTCGGCCGCCCTCCCCCTCACTGATCGTCCCCGGCCACGGGAC
>JACCZU010000060.1 GCA_013695835.1 Candidatus Aridivita willemsiae | reverse complement strand
GCGCCGGCGCGCCATGCTCGATGTCCTTTCCAACCCGGGCAGTCGGTTGGTCCCAAGCTCAACGTCGAGGGTCGAGGACTTCGAGCGGTCGATGGACACGACCTTGACCCGGTTGGGGCCCTTGAGCTTGAGCGAACTGTAGATCACCCCGGGGGCGAGGCGGCGCGTGCGGAGCACCTTTGCCGTCGCCGCCGGCGCGCCCCCGAGGCATAACGCAACAACTAGAACCGAAGTGACCAGCCGCGCGCCGGGCCGCGCGGACCCGGTCGCTTCCGGCACGTGTATTCGTCGCCTCGCCATATACACAAAAAAGGCACAATAAGTGATGAGCGGACTGGAAGGAATCGGAAATCCGGGCCGCTGACTTGAGGGAACCGACCTCGGGCACGGTCGCGTTTTGTTCTGCGGCCCGCGAGCCAGGGCGTTTGTTCTGCTGGCCGCCGAGCCGGTCCGGGGCCGGTCCGGGGCACTAAAGTCGAGGCCCACATGACCATCGGGGCAGACAAACGCAGCAGCCCGGCGCGAGACGGCGCTCCCGGGGCGCCGCCAAGCGCTCTTGTCGGCGCGCTCGTTGTTGTGGCTGCGCTCACCGGCGCCCTGCTATGGATCACCATGGTCACGGGGCCGCTCAGGTTCGTGAGTGGCCTCCTCGAGACCCAGGACCAGCTCGGCGTGGCGCAGGCCGCCCTGACCGGGGGTGCGAACAAGAAGGCAAGGCTGGCGACGCTGGCAGCCGACGCTGCGTCGCGACGGACGCGCGCCGGACTCCAGTCGGGGGCCCCGCTGTTCGATCTCGCGCTTGCGTCGACGAGGGCGCGCCTCGTCCTCGGCGAGGTCGGCCACATCGTGCGGGCGGCCGAGCTCTCGATCGAGGCGGCTCAGGGCACGCTCGACATCAGCCAGAACGCCCTCAAGGGGCCGGGCAAGGTCATCGGGCGTGACCCCGACGACCCGTCGGGGGCCCGCATACGAATCGGCCGCATCGAGGCCGTTGGGGCCACCATCTCCGACGTGCGGGAGGCGGTTAAGGGCGTCGGGGCGGAGCTCGAGGCCATCGACCTTGCGCCTCTCCCCGCGCGTCTCAGGCCCGACGTCAGGGCGGGGATCGCGCAAGCCGGCGACAGCGACGAGGTGCTTGCAGACGCCGAGGCCGGCTTCAAGGTCCTGCCTGGAATCCTCGGCGCCGACGAGCCCCGCCTCTACATGCTCGGGATCCAGAACTCGGCGGAGCTGCGCGGCACGGGCGGCTCGCTGCTGCAGTTCAAGCTGCTCGAGCTCGACAACGGCGCCGCCACGCTGCTCGGCAAGCGCTCGGGCTCCGGCACCATCTACAAGGTCGACGTCAAGCGCCGCCAGCTCGACATCCCCCTGCCGCAGCACGCGTGGTACGTGCGCGCCATCGACGACGCCAAGCGTGCGGGCAACGCCAACTGGTCGCCCGACTGGCCAAGCGCAGCGCGCCTCACGGTGCGTTATGCGCAGGCAAGCGACGCGAGGTTCCCGGACCAGGTCGATGGCGTCATCGCGGTCGATCCAACCGTCCTGCAGGAGCTTCTTCCCGGAGTCGGCCGGCCCCGGACGGGCATCGATGAGGTCGAGCTGCGCGCCGGCAACATCGTCAACTATGTCCTCTACGAGGCCTACGCTCGCTACCCGATTCCGGGGATAAGACGACAGCGGCTCGGCAAGCTCACCAACAGCTTTTACTCGAGGCTGCTCAAACCCGAGCGCCCCGCCGAGCTCATCCCAGGGATGGGCCGAGCGCTCGCGCACAAGCACATGCAGATCTGGCTCGCCGGGGCCGAGGAGCAGGACTTCATCGAGCGGATGGACTGGGATGGGGCGATAGACGACTCGGGTGCCGGCGACTACACGATGGCAGTGCAACAAAACGTCGGCGGCAACAAGCTCGACTACTTCGCCGAGCAGGACAACATCTTGGACATTGCAATCGAAGGCTCAGACGCCGTCGTCGCCAACGAGGTGCGGATCACCAACGGCTCCATCCTTCCCTTGCCAAGGTACTTCCTCGGGGACTCGGGCCCCCTGCACAGACCGATGATCAATCTCTACGTGCCGGGCAACGCTGCACTCACAGGAGCCGAGGTCCTCGCCGGCACGAGGCTCGACGCGTCGCCGACTCCCGAGCTTGCGGCGTGGAGCGGGGGACTTCCTCCCGAGCACTTCGAGCACGGCAAGAAGGTGTGGTCCACTACACTCGAGATACCGTCCCAGCAGCAGGGAGCGGTTCGCTTCGACTACAGGGTGCCCGGCGCAGTCAGCCACAGGGACGGGCGATCGATCTACCGTCTCGCCCTTCAGCATCAACCAAAGGTCAGACCCGAGACCTTTGCGATAAACCTGAGCCTTCCACAAGGGGCGAGAGACATCGCCGCCCCCGGGTGGAGCAAGCAAGCAGGCGGGCTGTCGTTGGAGCGCCCGCTAAACAGAGACGTGGTCCTGGAGGTGTCGTGGCAGGAGTAAGGGCAGCCCTTTTGGGAGCCGGCCGGGGGGTGAGGATGAAGGCAGGGGTGCCAAAGACGCTCACGCCCATCTCCGGCGATAACCCTCTGCTCCATTTCATCCTGACCGGGCTCGAGGCTGCGGGGATCACGAATCTGCTTGTCGTAACCGGCTTCAAGCCCGGCCCCCTCCAGAGCTATGTGAACGAGCACTGGAACGGGGAGGCGACTTTCATCTTCAACGCGCGCTACGCGTCGTGGGGGAATTTCCACTCTGCGCGCCTCGCCGTCGACCAGTCCCCCCAGTCCGATCTCCTGATCGTGAACTCGGACATCGTGGTTCACCCCGACGTCTTTCGGAGGGCTGCCGCAGCGCCCGGCGATTTAGTGCTTGCCGTCCAGGACCGGGACGACCTCACCGAGGAGGACATGCGCGTCCAGCTCGGGGCAGGCGCGGCTGCACCGAGGGACAGGGGCGGGGCGGGCTCCGCGGGGGCCCAGGGCAGACGCGTCGTCGCGATCGGCAAGGACATCCCGATGGCTCAGAGCCATGGGGAGTTCTGCGGCGTGTCGCTGCTTCGCCCTGCGGCCGCGCGCGCCTTTGCCGAGGTCGCAACCGATCTCCAGTGGCAGGCGCGCACCTCCCTCTACTACGAAGACATATATGCACAGGCCCTCGACGGCCTCGACGCCCGGGCCGTCGGCGTGGCCCCCGAAGAGTACGCCGAGGTCGACCGCCCCGAGGACCTCGCCGGCGCTGCCGCAGTCGTCGAGGCGCACCCCGGGGCGTGGCAGGCCGCGGGTGAGCCAACGACCGACCAGACGGCGGCGCCATGACCGACGAGTTCCCTCGGGTCTTCCTGCTCGGCGCCGGACACTCAGAAGCCGAGGCGGCGCGCTGGCTTGGCCGCAACCTAAGGGAGCTCGGTCTCGGGGCACCGCTTGTCCTGAGGGGCATCCACGGCGAGCTCCTTGCCGCCGGCATCGAGACGAGGCTCGACCACGTGACGCCTCCGCCCGACGCCGACCAGGAATGGACCTCGGGCCTCGGCTCGACGGCGCGTCGCTCGGGCGCCGATGCCATCGTCGCCCTCGGCGGAGGGCGGTGTCTCGATGTCGCAAAGCTCGCCGCCGCCCGGGCGGGAATCCCCGTTGTCTGCGTCCCGACCCAGCTCTCGCACGACGGCATCTGCTCGCCTGTGGCAGTGGTCCCCGACGAAACGAACCGGAGAAGAAGCCTGGGCGCCATCTCACCGCGCGCCGTTTTCATCTCGATACCGACTCTTCTCATCTCCTCGGGCGACGCGGTCAGGGCCGGCGTTGGGGACCTCCTTGCGAACCCCTTCGCCCTGCGGGACTGGGCGCTCGCGAGCGGGCGCGGCCTTGCCGCGACCGAAGAGCGCTCGTGGGAGTTGTCGCGCGGCTCCTACGACCTCATAGCCGGGGACCTCGACGACGACATCTCCGAGCTCGCCAAGGACCCAGGCTTCCTAGTCCGTCTGGCCGACGGGCTCATCATGTCCGGCCGGGCGATGATCTCGGCGGGAAACTCGAGACCTGCCTCGGGGGGCGAGCACGAGATCTCGCATGCGATCGACGACCTCTACGGCGCCCGCTGTATGCACGGCGCGCAGGTTGCCTTTGGCTGCATCATCTCGAGCGCCCTCTACGAGCTCGACGTCCCCGCTTTCAGAAAGAGGCTCGAACGCCTCGGGCTTCCGAACCACCCCGGCGAGCTCGGCCTCGGCAGCGACGACATGGTCGCCGTCCTGCTCGGCGCGCCCGACACCCGTCCCGGTAGATTCACAGTCCTCGAGGACGCCGATCTCGACGAGAACATGGCGAGGTCCCTTATCAAGAGAATCTGGGGTGATGGCTGATGGCCCCAGCAAGGGCTGCTGTGATCGGCCTCGACGGGGCGGCCTGGCATCTGCTCGACCCTATGATTGAGCGTGGCGTCATGCCCCGCCTCGCCGCCCTCAGGGACCGGGGGGCCTCGGGGACGCTGCACTCGACCGTCCCCACTTACACGCCGCCGGCCTGGACGGCGGCCGCCACGGGTGTGAACCCGGGCCGCCACGGCATCTACGGCTTCATTGCAGGCAACGCCCAAAGCGAACGCCACGAGCTCGTGCACTCGGGCCGGATCAAGGCCGCAACGATCTGGGAGATGGCCAACGCGCAGGGCGCGCGCGCCGGCATCTACAACCTGCCCCTTACTTATCCGCCCCGGCGCCTCGACGGCTGGATGGTGTCCGGGATGATGACTCCCGGCTACGGCGAGCGGCTCACAGGCTTCGCCTACCCGGGGGAGCTCGAGGCTCGCATCCTGCGGCGGGCCCCCGGCTACGTCGTCGACGTGAGCGCCAACTGGGAGCAGGACTGGAGGGACACGGCGCTTTGTGATCGCGTTGTGGCTTCCCTCGAGCAGCGCCTCGAGGTCCTCGACGAGCTGCTGGCCGGCGACCCGCCACCCGTCGTCTTTTCCGTCCTCGAGGCCCCCGACCGGCTTCAGCACGTCTATTACCGCTATATGGATCCAGCCGACACGCTCTACGGCACGCCGGCCGCAGTAGCAGCCAGGCCGGAGGTGGAGCGCTGCTTCGCCGCCATGGACGACATCGTCGGGCTGCTCGACGACTACGCAGGCTCGGGCGGGGGCGTGATCGTGTGCTCGGATCACGGCTTCACGGCATGGGAGATGAGCGTGCACACCAACGCACTGCTCGAGCAATGGGGCTATCTCAAGGTCAAGCCGCGCGCCAGGGCGATGCAGACGAGGGCCGCCCGCAGTCTCGTCCCGATTGCCAAACGATTCCTTCCCGCCAAGGTCGCGCGGCGCGCCAAGGGAGCGACGTTCTCGGCAATCGACTGGTCAAAGACGAGGGCGTTTGCCTCGCCGATCCCGCTTCAGGGAGTGTTCGTCAACCTCGAGGGCCGTGAGCGTCTCGGGGTGGTGCCACCGGCCGAGCTCGAAGACCTGAAGGACGCCATCACGGCGCGCTTCGAGGCCCTCAGCGGCCCCGACGGCGACCCCATCACCGATCGGGTCCACAGGTCAGAGGACGTCTTTCACGGCGACGCCCTCGACGGCGCGCCCGACCTGATGCCCGTGCTCAGAGACCACCGTTTCGAGCTCGACGACGAGCTCTTCTTCCGCCGGCCTTTCACCGACCAGCGCCACCTCCCGCGCGGCGTACACCATCCCGAGGGCATCGTCGTGGTCTCCGGCCCGGGCGTGCAGATAAGCCGCGACCTCACCGGATCGGTGATGGACGTCACCCCGACCCTGCTCCACATGGCCGGCCTTCAGGTCCCTGAGGGTCTCGACGGCTCGGTGCTCACCGACGCCTTCACGGCCGGCGCCTTGGAGTCCCGGCCTATTTCAAGCGCCGGCGCTCTATCATCGAGAGCTACCGAAGAAAGCTCACCCTATTCACAGGAGGAGGAAGCCGCGATAGAGGAGTCCCTCAGGGGCCTCGGTTACCTCTAGTTCGGTGGCAACTCCCAGGAGAGCATTGGCCACTCAGACAGCACCCTTATACGACGTCGAACAGACGCCTCGGCGCCAGCCGCTGCAACGGCGAAGCGCGCAGCGCATCGCCGCCCGCATGCTCGCCGACGCCGTCGCCGTCTCGGTGGCGCTGCTGCTGTCGTCGATCGTCCGCTTCGAGATCCTGCCGGAAGCGCCGGCGGCCCGCTTCGATTACGCCCTCATCATCGCAGTCGCAACGGTCGTATGGGTCTTTTTGTTCTGGCTCTACGGCCTCTACGAGCCGCGCCAGGTACTGAGCCCGGTCGCAGAGTTCAAACAGACTTTCCACGGCGTAATCGGGGGCACCGTTCTGATCTTCTTCGCCGATTCTCTGTTCAACCTCAACCTATCGCGCGGCTGGGTCTTGCTGGCGATGGGCATGGGCTTTCTCGTGGTCGGCCTCGAGCGACTCTCCGTCAGAAAAGCACTTCATTACCTCCGCCGCCGTGGTGGCGATGCAACTCGCACCATCATTGTCGGGACCAACCACGAAGCCAAGACAATGGCGCGCACTTTGGAGAGAGAACGCTGGCTCGGTTATCGGATCGTCGGTTTCGTCGACGAGCGAACGCCGGTCGGTCACGAGGTAACCAACGGTCACCAGGTCATCGGCACACCGGTGCAGCTGCAAGACCTCGTCCATTCCTACGATGCGACGCTCGTGCTCGTTGCCGCCTCCGCTTTCGATGCCTCGAGGATCAACCGGCTCTTTTGGGAGCTGCAGCTCGCCGACGTCGACCTCCAGATCACAACCGGCACGATCGAGCTCCTGGCCTCCCGCATGATCGTGCAGTCCGTCGCCGGAGTGCCTCTCTTGTACGTTCGTAGAACGGGAATGGACAAGCTGCAGAGGGCAACCAAGCGAACCATCGACATCTTTGGCTCGGCTCTTCTCCTGGTCCTCCTTGCGCCCTTTCTTGCGGCAATCTCGCTCTTGATCAAGAGGGACTCGGCGGGCAGCGTCTTTTTCACACAAGTTCGTGCGGGGCGTGAAGGCGAACCGTTCAAGTGTTACAAGTTCCGCACCATGGTTGCCGACGCAGAGGAGCGGCGCGCAGAGCTCGAGCATCTTTCTGAAGGCCCAGGCCTGCTCTTCAAGCTGAAGGAAGATCCGCGCATAACCGGTTTCGGGAGCCGGCTCCGCCGGTACTCACTCGACGAGCTCCCCCAGCTCTTCAACGTCATCCGCGGAGAAATGAGCCTGGTGGGGCCCAGGCCGGCGCTGCCAAGCGAGGTCGCGCAGTACGACGAGTGGGTGACCAACCGCCTAACGGTGAAACCGGGCATGACCGGACTGTGGCAGGTGAGCGGCAGGACGGAGACGAGCTTTTCCGACTACGTTCGCTATGACCTCTTCTACAT
>JACCZU010000007.1 GCA_013695835.1 Candidatus Aridivita willemsiae | reverse complement strand
GGGTGAGGTCGGCGTGCTTGGACAGCGGCAGCACGGCGACCTTGTAGGGCGAGAGACGCTTGTCGAGGCGCAGGACGCTGCGGCGCTCGAGCTTGCCTGAGGCGGTCGGCGCCTCCTCCTCGCGGTAGGCGTCGATCAGAAAGGCGAGCGTCGGGCGCTCGACGCCGACCGCCGGCTCGATCACATAGGGAACGTAGCGCTCCTCGGCCTCGGGATCCCAGTACGACAGATCCTCGCCCGAGTGCTTGGAGTGGGCCTTCAAGTCGAAGTCGGTGCGGTTGGCGATCCCTTCGAGCTCGGACCACCCCATGCCGGGGAAGTCGTATTCGATATCGAAGGTGCGCTTGGCGTAATGGGAGAGCTCGTCGGAATCGTGCTCGCGCAGACGCAGCTTGCTCGCTCTCATCCCGAGATCGGTGTACCAGTCCATGCGCTGCTCGAGCCAGTAGTCGTGCCACTCATCGTCGGTGCCCGGCTTGACGAAGAACTCCATCTCCATCTGCTCGAATTCACGGGTCCGGAAGACGAAGTTTCCCGGAGTGATCTCGTTGCGAAAGGACTTTCCCTGTTGTGCGATGCCGAACGGGATCTTCTTTCTGGTCGTGGTCTGCACGGTCAAGAAGTCGACAAACATGCCCTGGGCCGTCTCGGGACGCAGGTAAGCGGCGTTGGCGGAGTCCTCGACCGGGCCCATGAAGGTCTTGAACATGAGGTTGAAGTGGCGCGGCTCGGTCCACGCCGGCCCCTGCCCGCAGTTGGTGCAGGCGCGCGTGAGGTCGGTGTGGTCGGCGCGGAAGCGGTGGTGACACTTGGTGCACTCAACCAGGGGGTCTGTGAAGGTGGCGACGTGCCCTGAGGCCTCCCACACGCTCGGCGACATCAGGATGGAGCTCTCGAGGCCGACGACGTCGTCTCTCAGGTCGACCAGAGCCCGCCACCACTGGGCCTTCACGTTGCGCTTCAACTCGACCCCAAGGGGGCCCCAGTCCCACGCCGAGCGCAGACCGCCGTAGATCTCGCTCGAGGGAAACACGATGCCCCTGCGCTTGCAGAGGTTGACGATGGTATCCAGAGTGACTTCGCCCATTTAAGAGGCATGATAGTCGCCATGGATAGAGCGCCTCGGTCGGCGGCCGGCCCCCGTGCCCGGCCGACGGGTTCGGCCTCCCAGGGCCCGGCTCGGCGGGACCGCAGAAGGAACCAGCGTGGGGGCCGCGGCCCATAGACGTCGCCCTTGGCTTCGCCGCCGTCATCCTGCTCACGCTCGCAACCGCTTTCTTCGTGGCGGCCGAGTTTGCCCTCGTAGCCGCAGACCGCCCCAAGGTCGAAGAGCTGGCCGGTCAGGGCCAGCGGAGGGCAAGGGGTTTGCTTGCGGCCCTCGGGAGCCTGTCTTTCCAGCTCTCAGGCGCCCAGCTTGGCATAACCGTGACGGCCCTGCTCGTCGGATTCATCGTCGGGCCCACCCTCGGCGAAGCCCTCGCACCCATCCTCGAAGGGTTCGGCCTGTCGCAAGAATCGGCTTTGGGGCTTGCGGTGACGCTTGCGCTGCTGTTCGCGACCGCCATCCAGATGGTGCTCGGCGAGCTCATCCCCAAGAATCTCGCCGTTGCCAGGCCGCTTGGGGTTGGATTCGCCGTGGTCAACCCCCTTCGGCTTCTGAACGCCTCGCTCAGGCCAGTCATCATGTTTTTGAACGCTTCGGCAAACTTCACGGTAAGGCGCCTCGGGATTGAGCCAAGGGAGGAGCTCAGGGGCCTCCGCTCGCTCGACGAGCTCGGGCTTCTCATCCGCTCCTCTCGCCGGGGAGGAGTCCTCCCCGAGGAGGAGTTCTCGCTCTTGGCACGCTCCATAAGCTTCCGTGACAAGACCACCGGCGACGCCCTGATGCCGCGTACGGCAATGATCGCGATCGGCTGCGACGCAACCGTGGCAGACGCGGTCCGGATGGCGCTCGAGACCGGGCATTCCCGCTTTCCCGTGACGGGAGAGGGACTCGACGACGTCGTGGGCATCCTTTACGTCAAAGACGTTCATCGCGTCCGCCCCGAAGACCGCGCCGCAACCCGGGTCGCCGGAATCATGCAGGAGCCCCTGCTCGTGCCCGAATCACGGCCCTTGCCCTCGCTCTTGTCTGAGATGCGAAGGGAGCGCAAGCATCTGGCCGTGGTGCTCGACGAGTACGGGGGCACGGCGGGGATGGTGACCCTCGAAGACCTCCTCGAAGAGATCGTCGGGGACATCGAGGACGAATACGACCCGGCATCCGCCGTCGGGGATGAAGCGGCGACACCGACGGGCACTTACATGCTCCCTGGATTGCTGCACCGTGACGAGGTGCTCGATGCCGCCGGGCTCGAGCTCCCCGAAGGCGACTACGACACCCTCGCCGGCTTCATGCTGACCGAGCTCGACCGAATACCGGAGGTGGGCGACCGGATCACCTTCGAGGGCTGGAGCCTGGAAGTCGCAGGGATGGACCGTCACCGGATCGCACAGGTGGCGGCCGTGGCGCCTGCGGTGGCCGAAAGCTCGGGGGAGGCCGGGCGGTGACGGCCATCTACCTCCTGGTTGCGGTCTTTCTCTTGATCGCCAACGGCTTCTTCGTTGCGGCCGAGTTCGCGGTGATAGCGGCGCGCAGGGCGCAGCTCGAGGGCCTGGCCGCCGAGGGCGATCCGAGGGCGAAGATCGCGCTCAAGTCGGCGAGCGAGCTCTCCTTCATGCTGTCGGCGGCACAGCTCGGCATCACGATGGCGTCGTTGGGGCTCGGCTTCGTCGGGGAGCCTGCCCTTGCCCATCTCATCGAGTCTGGCCTCGGCTTCGGAGGAATCCCGGAGACGGCTCTGCACTCGATCTCGTTCGTTCTCGCCCTGGGAATCGTCACCTTCCTCCACATGGTGCTCAGCGAGATGGCGCCCAAGAACATTGCGATTGCGGATCCTGAGAAGACCGCGTTATGGATCGCCGTGCCATTTCGTTTCTACGCGAACCTGTTTCGGCCGTTCATCGCGGTGTTCAACGCGATTGCGAACGCCGGGACCCGATTGCTTGGTGTCGAGGTCGCCGAAGAGCGCGCCGACACCCACACCGCTCCCGAGATCCGTGCGCTCGTGCAGGAATCGGCAAAGGAGGGGCTCATCCTCGAGTTCGAGAACCGATTGCTCTCGGGGGCAATCGGTTTCGGCGAGCGCGATGCCGCCTCGGTGATGATCCCCCGCACGGAGGTGACCGCGATCCCAGCCACCGCGGCCGTCGCCGACATCGAGCAAGTCGTGGTCAGAACCGGTCATTCCCGCCTCCCCGTCTATGGGCGGGACCTCGACTCGGTGCTTGGGTTCTTCCACTCCAAGGATCTGCTCAACGTCCCAGCCGAGAACCGGCACGGGCCGCTGCCGCGCCGCTTCATAAGGCGAATGGTCGTGGCCCCCGAGTCGCGCAAGCTCCACCCCCTGCTCTTCGAGATGCGCCGCCAGCGCAAGCACTTCGCGCTCGTAGTCGACGAGCACGGCGGCACCGCCGGCATCGTTACGCTCGAGGACCTTTTGGAGGAGCTGGTCGGGGAGATCCGGGATGAGCACGACGCCAGCGAGGTCGGAGTCGAACAGCTCTCCGACGACCGCTACCTCGTGCCGGGCAATCTCCGCATCGACGAGGCCGCCGACTACCTCGGCATCAGGCTCCCTGAAGGAGAGTATGAGACCGTGGCGGGCTGGCTCATGGACCGGCTCGGCCGCATCCCAAGGAGGCGGGATGTTGTCGAGCATGAAGGCCGGAGCTTTCGAGTTCGCTCGATGGCGCGCCGCCGGGTCGCCCAGGTGCTCATAGAGCCGAGCGATACCCCCGCCGAAGCCCGCCGAGTGCCCGAGGGATAACCGGCGCAACGAACATCAACAACTCCCTCGGCGGGACGGTTTAGCCTCGGCGGATGCGAAGAAAGCCCAGGGTCCCCCAGATGCCTCAGGTGCCCCAGGTGGTGAAGGCACAGGCTATCGAGGCCGCCGCCGTGGCGCGCCCCCACGCCCGGCGCGCCGTCGTGGCGCTCGCGTTCGTGGTGGCGGCGGTGGCGGGGGACGCCTACATCGACGGCCCCCTCAACGTCTCCCTCGACGCAGACACCAACAGCCTCACTAACTTTGGTCTTGCGGCCGTGGTTGCCATAGCCGGCGTTGTCGCCGTGCGCGCGGTCGCCAACGGCGTGCGCTCGGTGGAGTCAAGCGTCGGCGAGCGCAGGGGGACGCCGCTGACCTTCTTGGTGTCTGTGGTCGGCTACCTCATCGTGGCCCTGCTCGTGTTCGGCATCGTCGGGTTGCGCCTGAGGGGCCTCCTCGTCGGGGGGGCCGTGACCGGCGTCGTGCTCGGGATCGCGGCCCAGCAGACCGTGGGCAACTTCTTCGCCGGCATCGTGCTTTTGGTGGTGCGCCCGTTCAAGCTCGGTGACCACCTGTTCATTCGCTCCGGCGCACTCGGGGGCGAGCACGAGGGAACCGTGACCGACATGGGCCTGTTCTACCTGACGCTCCAGACCCGTTTTGGGCCGGTTGCACTCCCCAACTCCGGCGTTCTTGCCTCGGCGGTAGGCCCCGGCGCCCGAACGCCTTCCGAGGAGGACCGGGACAAGGACGACGAGACCAAGAGAGATCCGGGGGCCGGGCAGGGCGGCACCCAGGCGGGGGGAGCGGCAACCGGGGGGTAAGAGGGCCCGGCGGCAGTTTGTGGGGCAAGTGTGGGGATTGCTGGTCGCAGAGAGCACCCATTCTTCCCCACACTAGGAGAGCTAGAGCCCCCCGAAGCGCCGCCGCCTGCGTGCGTAGTCGCGCAGCGCTTCGAACAGCGCGTCGCGCTTGAAGTCGGGCCACAGCTTCTCTGTGAAGTAGAGCTCGGCGTAGGCCGACTGCCACAGCAGGAAGTTCGAGAGCCGCTTCTCCCCCGAGGTCCTGATCAAAAGGTCGACGTCGGGGGCGTCCGGCGCGTAGAGGTTGTCGGGGATCGAGCCCGCCTTGGCCGCGTCCTCGAGCTCAGCGCGCCCCCCGTAGTTGAAGCACACCTGGAGGAACAGAGTGCCGTTGCTTGCCGTCGCGGCCTCGGCGGCATCGAACTCCTCGAGGACGTCGTCGGGCACGGGATAGCGGCGTCCGATTCGACGGATGCGCACTCCTCGCTCGACCATGTAGTCGCGCCGCTCCCGCAGGAGCTTGCGGTTGAAGCCGAGGAGGAACTCGACCTCGCTCTGAGGCCGCGCCCAGTTCTCGGTCGAAAAGGCATAGACCGACAGGTACCCGAGGCCCGCTTCGAGGGCGCCCTCGACGACATCAAACAGGGCTTGCTCTCCGGCCTCGTGCCCGGCGCTGCGGTCGAGCCCGCGCGCTTCGGCCCAGCGACCGTTGCCGTCCATGATGATCGCGACGTGGGCAGGGAGGCGTTCGGTTGGGATCGCTTCCACGGCTAGGCGACCGGGAGCAGGCCGAAGCTGCGAAGCGGCCTCTCGAGGTGATACTCGGCGTAGAACTTGAGCGCCTGCGTCACCTCGAGGGTCGCCCTTGGATCGGCCTCGCAGCCAAAGTCGGAGGACAGAAGCCTGCCGAGGAGCGCGATGCGGTCCGGCTCTATTCGCATGGCGCCGCGCTCCTCGCGCCAGCAGTCATCGCACACAGCGCCCCCTAGCTCGGCTGAGAATCCCCCGAGGCGGGCGGCGGCCTCGCAACCCGCGCACAGCTCGAGCTGCGGGTGGTATCCGGAGAGGGATAAAAGCTTGACCGCGAATGCGGGAACAACGGTGGCCCCCTTGCCGTCGGCCAGCGCCTGAAGCCCGGCAAGCATCAAAGCGTAGGTGGAGCGCGCCCGCTCGCGCTCGGGAGTGATCTTGTCGACCATCTCCGAGACCGCAGCGGCCGCCGTCAGCCGGTTGTAGTCATCGCGCACCGCATGAAACGAGGTGAGGATGTCCGCCGAGGTGATCGTGTCGAGGCTGCGGCCCCTGTAGACGATGAGGCCGGTCCTCGTGAACGGCTCGAGGCGCGCCCCGAAGCGGCTCTTGGTCTTGCGCACCCCCTTTGCGACTGCGCGCACCTTGCCGTGGTCGCGGGTGAACAGGGTCACGATGCGGTCGGCCTCACCCAGCTTGATCGTCTTGAGAACGATCCCCTCGTCTTTGTAGGTCCCAGGCATGGACCGAGCGTAGTTGGCGCGCGGCCCTTCGAGTCGGACAATGGCCCAATGACCGACCGGCTCGGCCCCTCGCCATGGGTGATTCGGTGGTCCCATTTGGTACCGGCCGGGGGCGAGGTCCTCGACGTTGCCTCGGGCCACGGGCGCCACGCTCGTCTGTTCTTGGACCAGGGGCACCCGGTGGTCGCCGTCGACATCGATGTGGCCGGCGTCGCCGATCTCACCTCCCACCCGGGGCTCGAGGCCGTCGAGGCCGATCTCGAGGGCGCGGGCCCGTGGCCGCTCCCGGGGCGCAGTTTCGCCGCTGCGGTCGTGACCAACTATCTCCACCGTCCCCTGCTGCCGGAGCTAGTAGGAGCCGTCGCCACCGGCGGCGTGCTCATCTATGAGACCTTCGCGCGCGGGAACGAGCGCTTGGGGCGGCCGTCCAACCCGGACTACCTGCTCGCGCCCGGCGAGCTGCTCGAGGCCGTAAGGGGTCGGCTCGAGGTGGTGGCCTACGAAAACATCGTGGTGTCCGAGCCCCGCCCCACAGCGATCCAGCGCATCTGCGCACGCAGGCCTCGAGCCAATCCCGGACACGGAAACGACGTGATGTAGTCACATCGATTGTTATGATAGTCACATGGACATTGGAGTAAGAGAGCTCAAGGCTCACCTCTCCGAGTACCTCGACCGCGCCGAGCGCGGAGAGGTCGTAAGGGTCACACAGCGGGGGCGACCCAAGGCGATGCTCGGCCCCATCCCCGGCCGGGTGCGAATCGAACAAGGCATCGCCGAGGGCTGGATCTCTCCCGGTAAGGGTGAACCGCCGCCGGCTCCCAGGCGCCGTTTCAACGCTCGCATGTCGGTGCAAGAGATGCTTGAAGAAGACCGAGGGGAATGACCCTTTACGTCGACAGCAGCTCGATGCTGAAGATGTACTTCCCCGAACCCGACAGCGAAGCAGCCGAACAGTTGCTGATGTCGGATCCCCAGTGGGTAACCGGCCGTCACACCGTGGTCGAGGTACGTCGCAATCTAGCCAGGCAGTTGGAAGGCAATGCAAGAGCTGCAGCCCGTGACCAGTTCCGACGGGATTGGGAGTCGACGACCATAGTGGAGCTCGACGGCGCAACCTGCGACCTCGCTGCGAGCTTTGCGGAGATCACCGGCGTAGGGACGCTCGACGCCCTCCACATGGGCGCGGCCCAACGAGCAGGAGGCGGCGCCCTGCCCTTCGCAACTCACGACCTGCGTCTGGCTCAGTCCGCCCGTTCATTGGGCTGGACGGTCCTTGGCGCCTGAAACTCGTCCGCACGAAGCTAGGAAGGGAGTGCACGTGCCCATCGACCTCAGCGCAGGCGCCAGCCGCCTCACGATCGACCCCGGCGACGCGGGGAGGCTGACCTCGTTCATCGCCGGCGGGGCCGAGCGCCTCGTCACCGCTCCCCCGTCCGGGACGCCGCCCGAAGAGGTGCCCTTTCTGTGGGGCACCTACCTCATGGCGCCGTGGGCCGGACGGCTTGCCGGCAACCGCCTGGAGTGGGACGGTCAGACCTACGATTTCCCGGTCAACTTCCGAACGTGGGCCATACACGGGCTCGTTCTTCACGCTCCGTGGTCGGTCGAGGGTGCAGATGAGTCGTCGGCGTCACTGTCCTGCTCCCTCGACGATACGCCGTGGCCCTTCGGCGGCACCGTTCGCCAGCGCATGGCCCTTGGGGAGCGCTCGCTCGAGCTCTCCGCCGAGGCGACCGCCGGAGAGCGCTCGATGCCGGTGTCGATGGGCTGGCACCCGTGGTTCAGGCGCCCCGATCGAGGCGACGTCTCGATACTAGCGACCTCAGACAACGTGCTCGAGCTCGACGGCGACAGCGTGCCCACAGGGAAAGAGACCCCGGTGGAGGGCGACAAGGACTTGCGCTCGGGGCCGCCGATCGGCGCTCGCCGGCTCGACGATGTCTACACGCAAGCGAGCGCCCCTGCGTTTGCGAGGTGGCCCGACCTCGAGCTGCGCATCGACTGGAACCCTCCGATCGAGACGCTCGTGATCCACACTCCCGAAGGGGGTTTTTGCGTCGAGCCGCAGACCGGGTGGCCCAACGCCCCCGCGCTCGAGGGGGCCGGAATACGGGGCACCGGCCTCATCGTGCTCGAAGCTGGAGCCACGGCCGGCGTAAGCACGACGTGGACGTGGTAGCCGCCGGGGTGCATCGGGCGGGTCCAAGGCTCATTCGGACGACTAGTCTCAGGTGATGGCAGAGCCAGAACGCCTCCCCGAGCTTCGCTCCAGAGATGTGGATCAGGCGCGCATTGCGGCTGCGGTGCGCGAGATCCTCGAGGCGCTCGGCGAAGATCCGCGGCGCGATGGGCTGCGGGGCACACCCGAGCGCGTCGCCGACATGTACGCGGAGATCTTCTCGGGGCTGAGGCGCGATCCCGCGCAGGAGCTCGACGTGCTCTTCGAAGAGGGACACGACGAGATGATCATGGTGCGAGACATAACGCTTCATTCCATGTGCGAGCATCACCTCGTACCCTTCATCGGGAGGGCACACGTTGCCTACATCCCAAGCACTAACGGCAAGATCACCGGGCTCTCAAAGCTCGTCCGGCTCGTTGACGTCCTGGCCAGGAGGCCGCAGGTGCAGGAGCGACTCACAACTCAGATCGCCGATGCGATCGAAGAGGCACTCGAACCACGCGGCGTGCTCGTGGTCGTCGAGGCCGAACATCTTTGTATGACGATGCGCGGCGTGCGCAAGCCGGGGAGCCAAACCGTCACCTCGGCGGTCCGCGGTGTCTTCCGCAAGAAGGAAGCGACACGGGCCGAAGCCATGGGCCTGATCTTCAGAGGCTGATCCCCGACCAATGGATCGGATACGCATAAGGGGGCTGCGCGCGCCGACTCACATCGGAGCAACCGAGGAGGAGCGTGCCCGACCTCAGACGGTCGTGATCAACATCGAGATCGCCACTGAGCTCCGTCGCGCCGGGGCCAGCGACGATCTGGCTGACACCATCGACTATGGGCAGCTTGCCGCCACGGCCGCAGACATCGTGCGCGCCAACGAGTGCAGGCTGCTCGAGCACCTCGCCGAGAAGATAGCGACGGCGCTGTCCGGTGCTCCTGGAGCGCAGGCCGTCGATGTGGAGGTAATCAAAGAGAGCCCGGCGAGCGGCGAGCAAATCGAGGCGGCATCGGTGACAATCGAGCGCTGAAACCAACTGCGCAACAATGTCGCGAACCTTCCGCCCAAGCAGAGCTTTAGGCGATGCCGATGCGCAGGTTGCGGGGCTTCTTCTCGCCCCGGTCGTCGACGAGGTCGAACGTCACCCTCTGGCCCGGGCGCAGGAACCTGAACATCCCCGAATCCATCGAGTCCGAGTCGATGTGGTATTCGGTAGTTCCGTCATCGGCGATGAGCACTCCGGTGCGCGTTATGGAGTCATAGGACTTCGCAGTCGCCTGAGGCATAGCTCGATACTACGGCACGCCTAAGTCCGGTACCCGTGCCCCCTCCCTGACGCTGCCCTCGGACATGGTAAAGACCCGGTCGAAGCGGGGTCAGACGTCGAAACCGAGGCGCTCGAGGGCATAGAGGTGTCGCTGCCAGTCCTTTTCGACGCGCACCCTGAGGTCGATGAACACCGGGCAGCCGAAGAGCGCCTCGATCTCGTGGCGGGCCTCGGTCCCTGCGGCCTTGATGACCTCCCCCCCTTTGCCTATCACCATCCCCTTCTGGGATTCGCGTTCCACGAAGATGCTCGCCCTGATCTCGAGCAAACCGTCCTCACGTTCCTCGAACTCGTCGGTCACGACCGCGATCGAATGCGGGAGCTCGTCGCGCGTCAACGCAAGCAGCTTCTCGCGCACGAGCTCAGCGACGAAGATGGGCGGGGGCTGATCGCTCGTAGTTCCCGGCGGGTAGTACATCGGGCCCTCCGGCATCCGCGCCACCACAAGCTCCCTGAGCAGCGAGACCCCGTCGCCGGTCAACGCTGAGACCGGCACGTACTCGTCGAAGTCGCCCAGCGTTGCGGCTTTGGCAAGCGCTTGGGCGATGTGGTCTCGATCCAATCTGTCGATCTTGTTGACGACGCTGATCACCGGCCGTTTGGCGCCGGCGAGATCGTGCGCCACCTTCTCGTCGCCGCGACCGACGCCGGAATGACCATCGACCACGAACAGGGCGACGTCAACGTCCGACCACGCCGAGCGCACGATGTCGTTCAGCCGGCTACCGAGGGCGGTGCGGGGTTTGTGATAGCCGGGCGTGTCGACGAACACAACCTGAACGCCCTCGGCCTCGAGGATGCCCCTTATCGAGCTGCGCGTGGTCTGGGGCCGGTCCGACGTAATTGCGACCTTGTCGCCGATGAGGGCGTTTACAAGCGTCGACTTGCCAACATTGGGACGTCCGATGATGGCAGCGAAACCGGATCGAAAACCTCCGGCGTGGCCTAGTTGCGACGAGTCTTCCATGGTGCCGGGATCCTTACCTTGGCGGCAAACGTACACAGGGAATCAAGAACACACCGCTCTCAGCCATTTGCGGCTTCGCCTTCCTCTGCGGATCCGCTTCGCTCCGTGGTGATCACGACCTTGCGGATGCGCCTGCCCGTGACCCGTTCGGTGCGGAACTCAGTCGAATCGTAACGGACCGTCTCGCCCGGCTGAGGCACGCGGCCGGTAAGGTCGAACACCAGGCCGCCCACCGTGTCCCACTCTTCATGCGGAAGCTCCGTGCCGAGCAGCTCGTTGACCTCATCGATCGGCGTCTTTCCGTCCACACGAATGGTGTTGTCGTCGATCGGCTCGACCAGCGGTTCCTCGTGGTCGTACTCGTCGACGATCTCGCCGACAATCTCCTCGATGAGGTCCTCGATCGTCACCAGCCCTGCGGTGCCGCCGTACTCATCGATCACCACTGCCATGTGGACGTGCTGTTGTTGCATCTCGCGCAGCAGCTCGGCGACCTTCTTCTGCTCCGGCACAAAAGACGCCGGGCGCGCCAGCTCGGAGACGAGTGGACGGTCGTGGGATTCGTGGATCCGCCTCATCAGGTCCTTGGCATAGAGCACGCCGGTGATGTTGTCGCTGTCACCCTCGTAGATCGGGATGCGCGAATAACCCGCCTTCAGACTTGTCTCAAGCGCGTTGTCAGCGGCCGTGCCTGCGGGAATCGTGACCATGTCCGGCCTCGGCACCATGACCTCACGCACGACCGTGTCTCCAAACTCGAAGATCGAATCAATGAGCTCTCGCTCCTCTTCCTCAATCTCCTCCTCGTTCTGCTCGCCGGCTCCCGCCTCCCTTAGCTCTTCCTCGGCGATGAAGGGGCCCTTCGCCATGGCCCGCCCGGGAAGCACCGCCATGAGCGCATTGGCAACCAGCAGGAACAGGCGTCCAACCGGCCCAAGCACTTTGCCGAGCACAAACACGGTCCCGGCGGTTGCGAGCGCTGCCGGCTCAGGATGCTGAACCGCATACATGCGCGGGACGATCTCGGCGAGGACAAAGATCGCAAGCGTCATCAGGGCAATTGCAGCGATGCCTCCGGCGTCATCCCACCACTCGCGTGCCACCCCGGCCATGAGCACCGTGGCGCCGGTGAGTGCCAGCACATGCACAAGCAAAACTATGTTGATGAACGGCGCTGGGTCGTCCTCTATTGTCTCGAGGGCGCGCCCGCCGCGCCGCTGCTGCTGGACGAGGTGGTGTGCCTTCACCCGGCTGATCCGACCGAAGGCGGTCTGCGCCATCGCAGACAGGGCCCCCAGGATAAGCAACAGGCCAACAAGGGCAAGTGCAAGGAGCTGGCTCATCAGTGCCTGTATGGCTTGAAGGAGCGCAACACCTCGTGCAAACGGCCGTCCATCTGCCGTTTGTCGTCTTCGCCCTGGTGCTCGTAACCGAGCAGATGGAGGGTCCCGTGCACAACCAAGGTCTCAAGCTCGTCGTTAAGAGTGCTCCCCTTCTCGTCGGCGTGGCGCCTGGCCACATCAGGGCAAATAACGACATCGCCAAGGAGCAGGGCACCGTCGTCGTCCTCTCCCATGGGAAAAGCGAGGACGTCTGTCGCGTAATCGTCCCCCGCAAAATGCGAGTTCAGCTGTCGCATGTGGGATGAGGTCACGCACAGCACAGAAAGTTCGGCGTTGTCGTCGACCTCTTCGGCAACCAACACATGACGTGCAAGCGAAGTGAGTCGCGCCTCATCCACGTCGAGCTCCTGCTCGTTGGCCAAGAAAACATCCACTTGCACTAGCGCCCGGTCGTGCTCTCGGAGTAGAGCCTGTACGCCTCGACGATGTCCTGCACGATCTTGTGCCTGACGACATCTTTAGCGCCGAGATGAATGAAGTCGACGCCTGGGATATCGGTAAGGATCTCCTCGACCACGATCAACCCCGAGCGTGCCCCGGAAGGAAGGTCGACCTGAGTCACGTCTCCGGTTATCACAGCCCTTGACCCGAAACCGAGCCGCGTCAAGAACATCTTCATCTGCTCCGGTGTCGTGTTCTGAGCCTCGTCGAGGATGATGAAAGCGTCGTTCAGCGTGCGGCCGCGCATGAATGCCAGGGGGGCGATCTCGATGGTTCCCTGCTCGGCGTAGCGCCGGAAGGTTTCTGGCTCGAGCATCTCGTACAAAGCATCGTAGAGCGGCCGGAGGTAGGGATCGATCTTAGCGGCGAGGTCGCCGGGCAGAAACCCGAGCCTCTCGCCGGCCTCCACGGCCGGACGAGTCAGCACGATGCGCGAGACATCGCCCGCCTTGAGGGCGCGTATGGCCATGGCCACTGCAAGGTAGGTCTTGCCGCTGCCTGCAGGTCCGATGGAGAAAACGATCGTGTGGTTTCTTATCCGATCGACATAGCTCTTCTGGCCTGGAGTCTTGGGACGGATAGCTTTTCCGGTATGCGTGATCACAACCGTGTCTCCGAGCACTTCAGACGGACGCACTTGGTTCTCAGTCCTGATCATCTCTATTGAGCTCCTTACCGATTCAGGAGCGAGCCCGCCGCCCCGATCGAGAAGGTCGAGAAGCTCCTCGAACAACGTCGCAACTTGCTGAGATTCGGCGGTCTCTCCGGAGATGGTGATCTCGTTTCCACGCACGAGAATGCGGACGTTCGGCCACGATGCCTCGACGAGTTTCAGGAGCTCGTCGCGCGCTCCGAACAGCGCCACCGTTTGATGCGTGGGAACGAGGATCGTCACCTTCGTGTTAGTGAGCATGCACTACCCAGGGGGCCACGTCATGGTTCGGCCCCCCATGAGGTGCATGTGCAGGTGCGGCACGCTCTCCCCCGCTGCGGGCCCCACGTTGCTCACCAGTCGATAGCCTTCTGAAAGACCTTCGTCGTCGGCCAACTTGCTGGTGAGCGCGTACATCTGAGCAAGGACCCCGGCATGAGCCGAGCTCACCTCGTGGGCCGAGGGGATGTGCTCTCTCGGTATCACGAGGATGTGGGTTGGCGCCTGGGGGTTGATGTCGCGAAACGCGAGGACATCCTCGGACTCGAAGACGATGTCGCCGTCGAGGTCGTGCGCAGCGATTCTGCAAAACAAGCAGTCCCTGGACATGCCTAATGAAATGCTTCCTTGATTCTGCCGAACAGGCTCTGGTCGCCGACCTCTTCGTTGCGCGCCGTAGCGAAACGGGCAAGGAGATCCTTCTGCTCCTCGGTGAGGTTCCGGGGCGTCTCCACCCGCAGCCACGCCACGATCTCTCCCCGACCCCGCCCGTCGAGGCGCGGCATCCCCTTGTTCTTGAGCTTGACGACCACCCCTGATTGAGTCCCAGGCGCGACGTCGACCCTCTCCGACCCGTCCAGGGTGGGGACGTCGACGGAGCCGCCCAAAGCGGCCACAGTCATGGGGACGCTCACCTCGCAACCGAGGTCCTCGCCCCCTCTCTTGAACACGGGATGCTCTGCGACGCGAACCGTCACGTAGAAGTTGCCGGTCGGCCCTCCCCTGAGGCCGGCCCCCCCGCGCCCCGTGATGCGCATCTGGGACCCGTTCTCGATCCCTGCAGGAACCCCGACCGTGAGGGTCTCCGTCGTTTGAACCCGCCCAGCTCCGGAGCAAACCCGGCAGGGGTCGAGCACCTGTCGCCCCGTCCCGCCGCAGCGATAACAGGTAGAAGCGGTCATGACGTTGCCGAAGAATGTGCGGCGGACCTCGTGGATCTCGCCGGAGCCGTTGCAGTCCAAGCACGCGCTCGGGAATGTGCCGGGGGCAGCGCCGCTGCCGGCGCACTCGGAGCACTCGACCTGCGTTGTGATCTCGACATCCCGCTCAACACCGGCCGCAGCGTCCTCGAGCGTGATCTCGATATCGGCAACAATGTCGGCGCCGCGCTGACCGGCGCCGCCTCTAGGCGACGCGCCCGTCGCGCCGCCGAAGAAGCTCGAGAAGAGGTCGGAAAGCCCTGAGAAGTCCCCTAAGTCGGGCTCGCCCCCGTCACCGTAGAGGTCGTAGCGGCGCCTTTTCTCTGGATCGGAAAGCGCCTGATAGGCGACCCCGATCTTCTTGAACCGCTCGGCGGACTCGGGGTCGTGCCGGTTGGCGTCCGGGTGGTGTTCGCGCGCCAGGCGCCTGTAGGCCTTCTTTATCTCGTCGGCGGAGGCCCTGCGATCAACGCCCAGAGTTGCGTAGTGGTCATTTGGCATGTAGGAGGTCCTTAGATCTCGAGGCCGGTCAACATGCGACCGAGGTTGGCGGAGACTTCGTTGACGGCGGCCATCCCGCGCCTGTAGTCCATACGCGTCGGCCCGATCACGGCGAGACGGCCCACGACGTTGTCCTCCGACCCGTAAGCCGCGCTGATGATGGAACACAGTTGCATCTCGGCAGCCGGGTTCTCGGAGCCGATCCGCACCCGCAGCCGCCGTGGGCCGGCCTCATCGACAAGGATCTCGAGCACCCTCCCACCCTGCTCGAGCGCATCGATCACGTGCCTGACGGTGCCGAGATCGGCGAATTTGTGCTCGTCGACGATGTTCGAAGTGCCTTCGAGAAACACTCGATCGCTGGCGCTCTTGGTCATCTCTTCGTTTAGGACGTCGGCGACGGCAGCAACAGTCCCGCGCAGCTCGAGGGGGAACCGGTCGAGGGTCTCGGCGATGGTCTTGGCCGCCCGCACGAGAGCGACCCCGACGACGAGGCGGTTGAGCATCTCGGAGGCATGATCGAGATGAACGCCGTCGATGGCCTCGGGGCCCCACACGACATGGTTCTCGACGCGTCCCGTGTCCGTGACCAGTACCAGCATGGCGCGGCCTCCGGCGAGGCTGATGAGCTCGACGTGGCGAACGACGCTGCGGTCCAGCGAGGGCGCAAACACGACCGCCGCATCGTGGGTGAGCTCCGAGAGCAGTCCGGCCGTCTTCCTCAAGGCATCTTCGAGCTCCCATCTCGGCTCGCCGAAGAACTCCCTTATGCGCCGGGCTTCATCGGTGGGAAGCGATGCCTGGTCTGCCCAGAAGTCGACGAAATACCGGTAGCCACTGTCGGTCGGGATCCGTCCGGCAGAGGTATGAGGCTGATAGAGATAGCCGAGCTCCTCGAGCTGGCTCATCTCGGCCCGCACCGTCGCAGGCGAAACTCCGAGCCTGTAGTGCTCAACGAGCGTCTTTGAGCCCACAGGCTCGCCGGAGCGAACGTAGTGCGACACGGCGGCCCGCAGGATGCTCGCCTTGCGCTCGTCGAGCCCGACGTCAGAGGAATCCATGACCCACCATATTACCTGCTCGGCAAAAATCTGGCACTCCGGCCGGTCGAGTGCTAATCTAACCGGTCCCGGCCAGGAGCACGTCGTGATCCCGGCCGTCGCACACGGGACAGCAGGGCAACAGCCCGCTCGCCAGCTCCGTCGAGCACAGGGGACAAAGGCCCCTGACCTCGGCAAGGGTCCTGCCGTCGCCCGGCGCGCCGTCGACCTCGAGCACGGCACCCCAACTGGCGTCGGCATAAATGACGTGATCACGCTCACAGCGGTACTCGTCGGCCCCCGCGACCGAACCCCACCCGGCGGTGAAAGTGAGCCCGCAGTCTCTGCAGGTCAGGTTTCCGAAGTAGGCCATCTCGCTCCATTTTGTCAGCTTCCAGTGGCGATCCCCCAGTGGATCGCTGTGCCCAGTTTCGCAGACTGCGAACTTTGGCGGCCGGAGGAGCGTCGGATATGGGGTGTGGTGCCACAATAGTTTGTCGTCTTGCTGAGGCCCCGTGGAGGGCGCCGTGGAGGAGCCGGACCCACAGACCGTCATGGCCGCCCGCGGCGGGGACGTGCGCGCCTTCGAGCAGCTCGTAAGGCGCTACCAGGGCGATGTCTGGAGGCTGTGCCGCCATCTCGTGGGCGACGCCTCGGCAGCCGACGACGCGACCCAGGACGCCTTCGTGAGGGCATACCGCTTTCTGCCCCGCTACCGGGGCGAGGCGAAGTTCTCGACCTGGCTGTTCTCGATCGCCCGGAACTGCGCCCGCGACGAGCTCCGGCGAGCCGGCCGCAGGCAGAGGGTCGCCGATTCGCTGGGGCGGGATCGCGCCTCGCTCCCCGCCGACGAGACCCTCGGGGTCGAGGTGCGCGAGGCCTTGATCGCACTGCCGCTCGAGCTGCGGGAGCCGATCGTCATGATCGATCTTTTCGGCACCTCGTACAGGGAGGTGTCGGCTCTCTTGAAGGTGCCTGAGGGAACCATCAAGAGCCGCGTCCATCGGGGCCGCGAGCTGCTCGCGATTTCCCTTGCGCCCGAGTCACAGGAGGGCAGTGGTGAGGGCTGACCTCCGCTGCGCCGAAGCGCGCATTGAGATCTCGGCCCGCCTCGACGGCGAGGCCGACGACGCCTCGGCAGGCCTGCTCGACGCGCACCTCGCCGTTTGCGCCGCCTGCCGGCGCCACGAGGACGAGCTTGCCACCACCCGCAGGGCGCTCAGGCTGCAACCCGTGGGCGCTGTGCCGGACCTCGCCGATTCGATCATGGAGCGCATCGACAAGGAGCGTGGTCGCCGCTCGAGACGGACGGAGTGGGCCTCGAGGTGGCGCATAGCGGGGATCGCGGCCGCGGTCGCAACGTTGCTACTCATCGCCTCCCTGCCCGAGATAGAGCGACCCACCGGTGTTGCGAGGGCAGGAGAGATCGCAGGCGAGGTGCGCCTCGCCGCCAGGTCGCTCGAGGGCTATGCGGCCCGGTTCGAGATCACCGAGCGGGGCTGGCACGAGGATGTGGGCGTCAGACACTTCTCCGCAACCATGTCCTTTGACGCGCCCGAGCGCTTGGCCCTAAAGGTCCGGGACCTGACCACGTACCCCGGTCCCCGCCGGTGGCCGCAAAACGATGTCGACGTGATCGCCAACGCGCGCCGTTACTGGATCAAGGAGCCTTCTTTCTGCCCGCCCTCAGCGCTGCCCGGCTGTGTCGCTTCGCCGGCGCAGGAACAACGCTCGATCGTCCATAGGGGCCCGTTCGACGGGACAAGCGCGCTTCCCACCGACATTGTCGTGCCGCTTGAGACGCTCGCAAGCACGGGAAGCTTCGCCGTGCTTGGAACGGAAGGCGTTGCCGGGCGCTCCGCTTACCACATCGCCCTTCCCTACCGGAGGGCGGTGCCGCTGATCGACTCGCTCCGGGCAGGCGGTTCGTGGCGGAGCTTCCATCCGCTCGACCGGGTCGACATTTGGATTGACAGAGGGACATGGTTCCCCCTGCGCTACAGCGTCGCCGCGGGCAGCTCTCAGGATCGGAGGGCATGGGCCAGAAACGAAGCTTGGCACGACGACGCAGCCGGCGAGGTCCTCTACGAAGTCGAGGCGGTTCATTTCGCCGAACGAGAGAGCTTCGGCAGCGGCCTTTTCGACGCACCACGAAGGGGAATCGTCAGAAGCGGTGGCTTTAGCGCGTCGGCGTTTCCGGCATCTACTAGCGGCGTGCCCGCCACCACGGCGGGCCTCGAGCCATACAGGGCAGGGGCCACCGGCGACGGGCGCCGGGTCCTCGCCTATGCCGACGGGATGACCTGGCTCAAGGTCGTTACCGAACGCCATCGCCCGAGCCGGCCTTCGGCATCCCCTCCCGGCACCGCTGAGGAGATAGCGATCGAGAGCGGGAACTTCGTCTACTACCAACCGGCAACGGAGATGCTCAAGCGCAGGATCGATATCTACGGACGCAGCAGTCACATCCATCTCGAGTCGAACCTGTCTCGGCGCCGGCTGCTGGCAGTGGCAGCCTCGATCGGCGCGCGCGGCCGCAGGGCGGGGCGCGTCGAACGCTCCGGCGGCTATTCGGTCAGGCGCGTCGACGCCGGGCGTTCCTTCTGGTTCGCCGCGCGCGCCGAGTATCTGCCGCCGAGCTACGGGCAGAGTTCGGCGCTGCTGTCACGTTCGAATGCACCCGGGCGCACGCTGACCGCCTACTACGGGGCCCCAGAAGCAGAATACGAGGGCTTCGGCGTGCGCATCACCCAGTCGAGCGCAATAGGGACGCTCGCCCCCTCGGCCGAGGATGGTCTGAGGAGCTTCGAGCTGGACGGCGTAACGCACCGGTGGTCAACGGAGCGTGGTGAGCTCGAGTGGATCGAGCGGGTGCCCCGGGCGGGCGGAGCGGAGCGGAGCGTGTACAGGGCGGTGGCCGTGCCGTCGTTCGATCTGACCACTGCTCTGCGCATAGCTGAGGGGTTGCGGTGAACAGCTGGTCGCGGTCTGGGGGACGGCTTGCGGCCGGGGTCGCCGGCGCGCTCGTCGGCGCGGTCGCGGTGTTGAGCCTCCAGGGGCGCCACGCGCCACCCGAACCAGCGCCGAAGGTGCGCCTTGGGCTCACCTCCAATGATGATGCAAAGAGAAGCGCGCTCGACCTCCGCAAGTCCGACGGCCTCAAGGGCACCATCTTGCTCGCATGGACCCCCGGCGAGCTTCCGGCGGGAAGCGAGCGAATCGTCGAGCGAACGCCCGGCGTGATCGACGCCACGACGGTCCTGTCGGGGCTCGACTGGATCGAGAGCTCGCGCGCCGCCGACGGCACGCCGATCGACAGCCCGCCGCGCGGCTACGCCATCCCGTTCGAGATTGCGATCATCGAGCCGAAGGAATACGCAGCCTTCGTCCCCGCTTCCGAGCGCACAGCAGTCAACGAGATAACCTCCGGCGAGGCGGTGATGGCGGCGACCGAGGCTAATGGCCTAAGGGGGGCCTCAGAGGGGCTTCACATTGATCTGGGCGAGCGGTCCGTGCGGGTTGCAAGCGTCGTCTCCGATGTGGCGACCAACGGCTACGAAGCCCTGATGCGCGGGCCGGCCCCCGCCACGTGGTCGCAAACGAACCGCTTTGTCCTCATGCACATAAAGCGTGCCTCCGCGCGCCGGGCGGTCGAGCGCCGGCTCGAAGAAACCCTCGAGCCGGGAGGGGTGCTCAGGCTGCGCGCCGAAGGAGAAGCGCCTTTCCTTCGTTACGGCGACGCGGTGATGCCACAGCTGTTGATAAAGGCGAACTTCGGGGAGTTCGCTGCGCGCCCGCTTCCGGACGGCCGGATAGAGATCCATCCCGCTTGGGTGAAAGCCAACATCCGGTCGGCGGTGTTGCCGGTGCTCGGCGATGTCGGCCGAGTCACCTGTCACCGCGCGCTGCTGCCGCAGCTGCGCGCCGCACTCAAAGACGTCGCGGCACAGGGGCTCGCCTACACGATCGATCCCGCCGACTACGGGGGCTGCTTCAGCCCGCGCTTCATCGACAG
>JACCZU010000291.1 GCA_013695835.1 Candidatus Aridivita willemsiae | reverse complement strand
ATGGCGGCCCATGCAACCTGCACCATGTCCATGCTCCCTTCACTCTACAGGCCACGGCGCGGGTGCCTGAGTGATCCAATGTCACGGCTCACCGTAGCGGGAGCCTGCGACGCAAAGCATGGGCTAGGCGCTGCCCGCCCTGCCGCTACTCGACGGCGTGGCGCTCGATGTGGGCCTGCAGGTGTCCCGCAAGCGAGTCGATGCGGGCGTCAAGGCGCGCGGCCAGCGCGTCGATCTTGGCGTCGAGACGCGCGCCCAGCGCGTCGATCTTGGCGTCGAGAGTGGCGCCCAAGGCGTCGATCCTGGCCCCCAGGTAGAAGAACATCCCGAACATCCCGAAGAGGGCCGTAGCCAGCAATGCGATGGCGGCCCATGCAACCTGCACCATGTCCATGCTCCCTTCACTCTACAGGCCACGGCGCGGGTGCCTGAGTGATCCAATGTCACGGCTCACCGTAGCGGGAGCCTTCGACGCGAAGCAGCCGCCCGGTCACCTGCCGACTGGCCGTCGGCCATTCTCAGGACCGCCAACCACCTCAGACGTGGTCGCCGGGCCCGGGAATGACCGGCCTCGGCGGCATCCCCGAATCACTTGGTTGCTGCCGGGATCTGACCCCGTACTGCGGCGGCCGCTTTCTCGGCCCCCGCGATGCAGTCGGGGATGCCCGAGCCCCTGTAGCCGGCGCCGCACAGGGCCACCGTTGCATGCGCAGCCAGAGCCTTCTCGAGCCGCGCGACGCGCGCTTTGTGCCCGACCGTGTACTCGGGGAGCGAGCGGTCCCAACGCGACACCTTCCACGTCCTCGGCGAGCGGGTCAGGGTCATTGCGGAGCGCAGCTCCATATCGATGGCCGCAGCGAGACGGTCGTCGTCCCACTCGAGTGCGGGCTCGTGACCGGCGCGCCCAACGAACGCCCTGAGCACGAGTGCGCCGTCGCGGGGGGTGGCCGCCGGCCACTTGGCCGAGTACCAGGTGCACGCCGCCGTGATCTTGCCGCGCGCGCTAGGAACGAGAAAACCGCTCCCCCCAACGGGCGGCGCGCCGGCGCCCGGCGGATACACGAACGAAACCACGGCGGTCGAGGCATAGCCGATCGCGGCGAGCTCGCGCGCCGCAGCCGTGCTCAGTGGACCGATCAGTGGTGCTGCTGCATGCGTGGGAAGCGCAATCACGACGCCGTCGACCGAGACCGGCGCGTCCCCCGTGGTACTCACGGCGTAAGTGGCGCCGGTGCCCTGCGTGATCGAGGTGACCGGCGTCCCCGTGCGAATCTCGACAGCGCGCATGGCGCCGCGAAGAGCGTCGACAAGGCGCTCCATGCCGCCTGCGGGGGCGAGGAAGCCGGGCGGCGCTCCTGCTTCCCCGCGCCTCACGGCGCGCCTGAGCCCGAGGATCAGGCTTCGGTTGGTCCTGGCGAGGGCGTCGATGGCCGGCTCGGCTGCGGCAAGGCTGATGTCCTCCGGCATCCCGGCGCGGCGGCCGGCCAGGAGAGGATCGACGAGCCCCTCTGCAACGCCGGCGCCGAAGCGCTCGGCGACCAGTTTCCCCACGGACACATCTGGCCCCGCGAGTCGGCGGGGCGTCATGACCTCGAGGCCGGCCCGCATCCCCGCCCACGGCGAGAGGAGTCCCGAGCGCACGGCCGCCACCGGCGACGCGGGAAGCCCGAGAACGATCCCTCGAGGCAGCGCCCTCAACCCCCGGCGAGTCCAGATGTGGCCGCCGAAAACGGCGGGAGCGACGAGATCGCCACCGAGGCCAAGCGAGTGGCAAAGCTCGATGATGTCGGCGCGCGACAAGAGAGCATCAGGCCCCTCCTCGACAACCACATCCTCGAGGAAGGCAGTCTTGACGACCCCGCCGAGTCGCGTGGACGCCTCGTAGAGCTTCACTCTGCACCCAGACCGATCAAGCCAATGAGCCGCCGCAAGCCCGCTTATGCCGCCGCCGATCACCGCCACGGTGGGGGAACCTTCCGGCGGGCTCAAATTTGTTCTGCGGTCCGGCCGAGGCCGCCCCGGCTTTGTTCTGCGGTCCAGCCGAGCCCGCCCCGCGAGGGCGACCAGTCGTGGACGAGATCGACGAGCCTCTCGAGCGAGCCTGGGTCGGTGGCCGGGAGCACGCCGTGGCCGAGGTTGAACACGTGCGCGTGCCCCCCGCCGCGCTCCAAGACGTCGAGCGCTTTGGCCTCGAGCACATCCCAGGGGGCGAGGCATGCGGCAGGGTCGAGGTTGCCCTGGACTGCGTAGCCGTCGCCCACGCGTTTGCGCCCCTCGTCTATGGGCACCCGCCAGTCGACGCCTACCACATCCGCCCCGGCTTGCGCCATCAGGCCCAGAAGCTCGCCCGAGCCGACCCCGAAGTGGATGCGTGGGACGCCGAGGTCGGCGAGCCCACCGAGGATGCGCTCGACCTCCGGCAGCACGTAGGTGCTGTAGTCGTCGGCCGAGAGCTCCCCCACCCAGCTGTCGAACAGCTGCACGGCGCCTGCGCCGGCTTCGACCTGGGCCCGCAGGTAGGCGAGGACCGCGTCGGCGAGTCGGCGCATGAGACGGCGCCAAGCCTGGGGCTCGGAATACATGAGCGCCTTGGTGCGGGAGTGGTTCTTGGAGGGACCGCCCTCGACGAGGTAGCTGGCGAGCGTGAAAGGGGCGCCGGCGAATCCGATCAGGGGAACCTCGAGCTCGCTTGCAAGCGCCCGCACCGCCTCGAGCACATAGGGCACGCCCTCTTCCGGCACAAGCGGCAAGAGACCCTCGACATCGGCGTCGGAACGGATCGGGTGCTCGATGACGGGGCCGACCCCGGGCCGGATCTCAAGGGCCACCCCCATCGCCTGGAGCGGCACAACGATGTCCGAGAACAGGATTGCCGCATCCACGCCGAGGCGCCTGATGGGCTGGAGGGTGACCTCGACGGCAAGCTCGGGGGTGCGGCAGATCTCGAGCATCCCATGGCGGGTCCTTAGGTCCCTGTACTCGGGCAGGCTTCTGCCCGCTTGGCGCATGAACCACACGGGCACGGCATCGACCGGCTCGCGCCTGCACGCCTGGAGGAAGCGCTGAGAGGTCGGTGAGGCGTTCGTGATGGGACCTCCTTGTAGCCCTCCCCAGCAGCCGATCCTAAAGCCGGCGATGCGCGGATGGCGCGGGACCGCAGAACAAACGGGGCCGGCTCGGCGGGACCGCAGAACCAACGGACCGGCTCGGCGGGACCGCAGGACAAACGCTCGGCTACAGTCGGGCGCTATGAACTTCGACGCTGTGATCCTTGCGGGCGGTGCGGCGCGCCGGATGGATGGCGCCGACAAAGCGCAGGTCACAGTTGGGGGCGCCCGCCTGCTCGACCGGGTGCTCGACGCTGTGCGCGCCGCCGGCCGGGTGATAATCGTTGGCCCCGAGCGCCCGCTCGCTTCGTCTTGGCGCCGGTCTCGCCCTCCACCCATATGGACGAGAGAGCGGCCGCGCGGCGGCGGGCCCGCCGCTGCCCTCGGCGCCGGCCTCGAGGCCGTGACGGCTCCCACCGTGGTCGTGCTTGCGGTCGATCTTCCCTTTGCCTCCTCCGGCATGGTGGCCCGCCTCCTCGAGGCCCTCACCTCAGAGGTAGCCGCCGAGGGCGCGATCGCAAGGGATCGGTCGGGGCGCGACCAATACCTCGCCGGCGCCTACAGGGCGGGATCCCTTCGCAAGCGACTCGACGCTCTTGGTAGCGCCCAGGGAGCATCGATGCGAACCGTGATAGGAGGCATGCACCTGTCGAGGCTTGATGAGGACTGGGGGGGCGAGGACTGCGACACTTGGGAGGACGTTCGTGCAGCGCGCCAACGGGTTGGAGGTGACTGAGCCATAGAAGACTGGATCGAAGAGGTGTGCGCAGCGCTCGACATTCACGATGATGTCGACGCAGATCTGCTGCTCGATGTCTCCCGGGTGGTAGCGCACGAGGTAGAGCGTCGCGCTGCTCCGGTGACGACCTATCTCATCGGGCTTGCTGCTGCTCGCATCGGCGGCGATAAGGAAGCTGCAGCGAGCGCGGCGCGCATCGTCACGGCTCTCGCGAAGTCACACGGGGCGCCTCAACAAGGCACCTGAGGTCCCCATCTGCTTGCACAGCTCCGATGCGGCGGCCTCCGGCCTCGGGCTTGCTAAGTGCGGCGCGCCGCAAACCCGGCGTCCGTTCGCAGCCCTAGGGCACTCAGCTCGAGGGCCGCAAGGGCCTCGTAATCGCCTGCGCTGAAGGCGCCGGCCGGGTCGGGCGTGACCCGGCGCAGCTCGTGCCACGGGCGCGTCGCTATGGCTCGGAGGGCAAAGATGTAGAGGTCGTCGGAGTCCAAGCGAAGGCGGCTTGCTGCGGTCGCGGCACGCATCCAGCGGACCCGTGAGGGCAGGTAGCGCCCAAGCACATAAACGATGGCGAAGCCCGCCACGATCAAACTGATCACGAGTGCCAGAGTTGAGATGTCTCGTTGTTGAGCCTGAGCGACGCGCGCAAGCTCACGCCCGGCGGTCGCCGCCTCCGAGAAGGGCTGCTCGAGGGCATCTCCGATCGCCGGCACGTCCGCCACCTCGGCTCCGGCGGCATCGAGTCGCCGCCCGAAAGCGACCCCTGCGGACTCGAGGGAGCGGCTTGGCTCCGCAAGCCTGTTGACGAGGGCGTCGACGAGGAATCCGAAGCGCACCCAAAGGAGCACCCACAGGGCAACTGCAGCGTCGGTGAGGAGTTGACGGGTCCGCAGGCGGGGTGCTTCAGCGTAGAGTTTCATCTCCGCTTGATACCAGGACGGTGGGGAGGATCAGGTGATGAGCTTCTCGATCAACCCGGCGTACTGAATGAGGCTGCGGGGGCCGAGAAACTCCTCCCTGACACGCCGCTGTGCTTCCTCGCCCATACGTTGGGCGGCGGCTTTGTCCTGCAGCAGCTTCAGCACGGCATCACCGTACTCATCGAGGTCCTCGGGGTCGTCCACGAGCAGTCCGGTGACGCCGTCAACGATCTGGTCCTGGATTCCGCCGATGCGGCTTGCGACCAACGGACGCGCCTTCCACATTCCTTCCGCTACCGTAAGCCCGAATCCCTCAGCAAGGCTCTTTTGCACTATGACGTCGGCACGTCGCTGCAACGCGTTGACGATGGCCGCATTCTCCTGGCCGTCGTCCATCGGCAAACAGGCAAGGTGCACTCGGCTTTTCATGTCGTCGGGAAGGCCCTGCCACGCCTCGAAGGCCTCGCGTAAAACATCCGCCCCCTCGGGATCGTCGGACACCGCAGCAACCGCGGGGCCGGCGACAATGAGATGAGCATCGGAGTGCGGGGCAACGCGCCGCACGAAGCCTTCAATAACGCCGATGGGGTCTTTGAGGCGATCCCAGCGCGATACCTGAGTAACGATAGGAACGGAAGAAGGAGCCGGTGGCCCGCCGTCGAACATCTGAGTCGCTCTGTCGACGCGTCCGGGGCTGCCGTCTTCCCTGATGAACACGGGGTGCTCGTGGCTTCCGTCCTCTACGAGGTGGGTGGCGTCGAGTATGGAAGCGACGGTCGTCGTTTCCATCTCTTGATTCTTGGGCGAGAAAGCGTCGATCGAAGGAGCAATGATGTAGATCTTTGAGTCGTCGAGATCTTCCCAGGCAAACGCCTTACGCGAGAAGACGTAGGCATCGGCGGTGCGTATGTAGGGGCGCAGGAACGACCATGCTCGCCGAGCAAGATCGTTGGGGGTATCCAGACCCACATGACAGCGCCAGATGATTGTCGCGCCGGTCGCCTTGAGGCCTTCGGTGAGCCCTGCGGTCTGGGGATCGTGCAGAATGACAATGTCCTCCGGGCGAATCAGGGGAATGAGCTCCTCTGCGTTTCCTGCGAGGGCCCCCTCGTACATCGCCCGCTCAGGCTCGCCGAGAAAGCCGCCGTCACCCGTCGCGCCGTGGAGGTTGTTGTGGATTCGCTTCGTGACTCGAAAGAAGTCTTGGTTGCCGTCGATGACCACCCAACGGGCATCAACACCGGCACCGCGCGCATAGGTGAGCAGCGATCGCAGCATCTCGGCCACACCGCCTCCGCTGGCCGTCGAGTTGACGTTCCAGATGACCCGGCCCTCGAAGAGCTTGCGTGCGTGCTCGAACAGGCTTGAGAAGCGCTCGTAGGCTGCCTCGTCTAAGACCGACTCGAAGCGCTGCGGCGCCATTACGCCAATGGGCACGTCCGTTATGTGGTCCATGTCTCACCCTTCGTCATAAGGCCCGAATTGTTGAGTCCATCGAAAAAGCCCCTTGCGGCGTCGCCGCCGAAGCAAGGGGGTAGCCCTCGTCTCGATGACGTCGTTGTCGATTTCTTCCGACCGAATCCCTCTTCCGAGGTCCCCCAGTTACCATTTCACAACGCACTTTACGCCCGATAGTTCCTCATTAGGGGGTTTTTGTCAGGCTGACGCGCCGGCAGGGGTGTAAAGGGGCGGCGCGCTTTGGGACAGGATGGCGTCATGCCCGATCTCTTCGGTACGGATGGTGTGCGCGGTGTCGCCAACAGGGAGCTGACGCCCGACCTGGCGCTTGCCCTCGGCCGCGCTGCAGGGATGGTGCTTGCGCCTGCTGGGGGCGGCGTCGTGGTCGGCCGCGATACGAGGCTCTCGGGGCCTATGCTCGAGGCCGCCTTGCTCGCCGGGTTGTGCTCGTCTGGGGTCGATGCCTGGATGGCCGGAGTGCTTCCCACCCCCGCCATCGCCTTCTTGACGACGGACATGGGCGCTGCGGGTGGCGCCATGATTTCGGCGTCCCACAACCCTGTCGGAGACAACGGCATCAAGTTCTTCTCCCCACAAGGCGTCAAGGTCCCTGAGGGCATGGAGGGAGACATCGAACGGGTCATGACATCGCCTCCGTCCGATCTGCCCGTCGGGGCCGACGTGGGGACGGCCGTTGCCGTTGAAGGTTCGGCGACGCGCTACCTGGCCCACCTCCTTGCCTCGCTCGACGGCACGCTCGAGGGCATGCGAGTCGTCCTCGACTGTGCCTTTGGGGCTGCGTGGGAGATCGCGCCGCAGGCCTTCGCCGAGGCCGGCGCCGATGTCGTAGCGATCAATGCCGCCCCCGACGGCTCCCGCATCAATGTCGACTGCGGCTCGACCTCCTTGGGCGGCCTGGCGGAGGCCGTGGTCGCCCAGGGCGCAGACCTCGGGCTTGCCTTCGACGGCGATGCCGATCGAGTCCTTGCTGTGGACGAGCTCGGGGGGACGGTGGACGGGGATCGCATCATCGCCCTGGCTGCGGTTCGCCTCCACGATTCGGGCAAGCTCGCCAACGAGACCGTAGTGGCCACGGTCATGGCCAACCTCGGGTTTCGGCGCGCCCTCGAGGAGCGTGGAATCGAGGTCGTGAGCGCGGCCGTGGGGGATAGGTACGTCGTCGAGCACATGGCTCGAAGCGGAGCCGTGCTCGGCGGCGAGCAATCGGGACACATCATCTTCGCGGAGCACGCAACGACCGGAGACGGCGTCCTCACCGGACTGCAAGTCGCATCGACCGTCGCCTCATCCGGCGAGCCTTTATCGAGGCTGGCCCACTTCTATGAGCCGTTTCCGCAGGTGCTCATCAATATCGAGGTCGGGGCCCGCGACGAGCTCGAGGGAGCTCACGCGCTGTGGGAGGAGGTCCGGCGCGCCGAGGGGGCCCTCGGTCACGACGGCCGCGTGTTGCTGCGGGCCTCGGGGACCGAGCCGGTCGTGAGGGTAATGGTCGAAGCCGCCGACGGCGCCACCGCCCAGAAAACGGCGCAGGAGCTCGCAGAAGCAGTGCGCCGTCACCTCTCCTGAGACCGTCGTGCGGGCCCGCCGGTGCTCTCCTGAACGCCCACTGGCGGTTGGGAGCGGCGCCGGGTTATCCTGGGCCGAGAGAGGAAGCGTTACCAGCTCGGATCTAGCGCCAGGGCTCGCGGTAGGAGGCGGCGAGTCGACGAGGTAGGGGATCTCGAAAGACCGGTGCCCGAGGTGGCATGCCGGTCGACTCGGCGGGTGACCCTCGGCCGGCCACGGTCGTGACGGTGCCGACAAACCCCGGGAGCGATCCCGGGACACAAACCGGTATCGAGGTGGCTCCTCTCAGAGCGTCAATTGCAACGGCGCGCCCTATGCAGACGCGCCAAGGAGAGGAGGCCGCCATGTGCGGCATTGTCGGTTACGTCGGCGGAGACGAGGCGCTTCCCGTCCTGCTCGACGGCATGCGAAAGCTCGAATACAGAGGCTACGATTCGGCCGGGGTGGCGGTGGTCGCCGACGGTGACATCGGAGTGGTGCGAAAGGCGGGCCATCTCCAGGCGCTCGTCGACGAGCTGGGAGCGACGTCGTTGCCGGGCTCGCTCGGCATCGGTCACACGCGCTGGGCGACTCACGGCGCGCCGACCGACCTCAACGCGCATCCACACCGGGACTGCTCGGGCAAGGTCGCGGTCGTGCACAACGGCATCATCGAGAACCACGACTCCATTCGCGCCGGGCTTCGAAGCCAGGGTCACAAGCTGACTTCGGATACCGACACCGAGGTCGTTGCCCACCTTATCGAGTCGATCCTCGCCGCCGAGTCCTGCTCTTTGCGGGAAGCAGTTCAGGGCGCCATCGAGAAGCTCGAGGGGGCATTCGCCCTCGTGTGCGTGGCGGCAGGGGAGCCCGATTGCATCGTGGCAGCACGGCAGGAGGCCCCCATCATCGTCGGCGCCGCCGATGGGATGGGCATTGTTGCTTCTGGCATCCCTGCGCTTCTCGCATACACGAGAAACGTCACGCCGCTCGACGACCGTCAGATCGCCGAGGTGCGCGCCGGCTCGGTGCGCATCTTTGACTTCGAAGGCCGCGAGCAGTCCGTCGAGACGGTGATGGTCGAGTGGAGTCTCGACGCGGCCGAGAAGGGCGGCTACGAGGACTTCATGCTCAAGGAGATCTTTGAGCAGCCGGCGGCCTTGCGCGACACCATGCGAGAGCGTTTCAGGAGCCTCGGCAAGGTGACGCTCGACGAGGTTCATTGGAGCACCGAAGAGCTCGCGCGGATCACCAAGATCGTCGTGGTTGCGTGCGGCACCTCGTATCACGCAGGGATGATGGCCAAGCACTCAATCGAGCACTGGACTCGCATACCGGTCGAGCTTGACCTTGCCTCGGAGTTCCGCTACAGGGACCCGGTGCTCGACGAGCATTCGTTGGTGATAGGCATCGCCCAGTCCGGCGAGACGGCCGACACGCTCGCCGCGATCCGCTTCGCCCGAAGGATGGGCGCGAAGGTGGTTGCAGTCACGAATGTCGTCGGCTCATCGATAACGCGTGACGCAGACGCAATACTGTTCACCCACGCAGGGCCCGAGATAGCCGTAGCAGGAACGAAGACCTTCCTCGCGCAGCTTGCGGCGCTCAATATTCTTGCGCTCTACCTGGCTCAAGAGCGCGGCTCGATGCCACCGGCCAAGATTGCCGAGACCATCGACGCCATGCGGGCGCTGCCCGAGCAGGTGGACGAGGTGCTTGCCGCCCAGGGCGAGATAAATCGCGCTGCGAAGCGCTACGCAGGGGCAAGGGATTTTCTCTACATCGGGCGGGGCGTCGGCATGACGGTCGCGATGGAAGGGGCGCTCAAGCTCAAGGAGATCTCCTACATTCACGCCGAGGGATACGCCGCAGGGGAGCTCAAGCACGGGGCGATCGCCCTCGTTGAGCCGGGCGTGCCGGTCGTTGCCATACTGACCGGGGTGAGTCCCCTTTATGACAAGATGCTTGCCAACGTCGAAGAGGTGCGGGCCAGGGGAGCCGAGACCATCCTCGTCGCGCACCCTGGGGACGAGCGCGCCCGGTCGCTTGCCAACGAGCTTTTCGAGGTGCCAATCACCAAGCCCCTGTTGACGCCGGTTCTGGACACGGTCACCCTTCAGCTGCTCGCCTACTTCATCGCGAAAGAAAAGGGATTGTCCCCGGACAAGCCCCGCAACCTGGCCAAGAGCGTCACGGTGGAATAGCTGAGGCCGCTTCTCACCCCGGAGGAGATGGCAGCCGCGGACGCAGCCGCCATCTCCTCCGGAGTTCCCGCTGCCGTGTTGATGGATCGAGCAGGCCGTGCCGTAGCGCGCGCCGTCATCCGCGCAGCAGGGGGCCGCTACGGGCGGCGCGTTGCTGTCGTCTGCGGCAAGGGCAACAACGGCGGCGACGGTTTCGTCGCAGCGCGCGTGCTGGCCGGCGCAGGGTTGGGGGTGCGCTGCTTGATGATCGGCGACGCCTCGTTGCTGCAAGGTGCTGCCAACGAGCACCTCGAGCTCATGCGTGCCGCAGGGGTGCCAACCGAAGGCTTCGACGCCGTGCTCCTTGACGGTTGCGACGTCGTCGTCGACGCCCTGTTCGGGACGGGCTTCAAGGGCCGCGCTGCGGGCGAGGCCGCCGAGATGATCGAGGCGGTCAACGCCGCAGACGTGGCGATCGTGGCGGTCGACATATCTTCCGGCGTCGCCGGCGCAACCGGGGCGGTCGACGGCCCCGCAGTCGCCGCAGACACGACGGTCGTCATGGGGGCCGAGAAGATCGGTACGGCAGTCGGCGCCGGAGCGAGCCTGTCGGGGCGCGTCGAGGTCGTCGACATCGGCATAGAGGCGGGCGGGGCCCGGGCGTGGATGCTCGAGCGGGACGATGTCGCCGGCGTCCTGCCGAGGCGCGCCTTCGAATCACACAAGCGCAGCCTCGGCGCTGTGGCGATCCTCGGCGGCTCGGCGGGCATGAGCGGCGCTGTGATCCTGTCGGCCAGGGCCGCTGTGCGCGCCGGCGCCGGCTACGCGACCGTCGGAGTCACGGCCGAGGTCGACCGCATCGTGGCGCGCGCCCTGCCCGAAATCCTGTCTCGGGTCGTGACCGGCGGCGACGAGCTCGACGCAGGCGCGCTCGACGCCTTCAAGGACGTGATCGAAAGGGCCACCGCAGTTGCCATCGGGCCCGGCCTCGGTGCCGGCGCCCCCCAAGGAGTGCTCGTCGACAGCGTGCTCAGCGACATCGATGCGCCCGTGGTCGTCGACGCCGACGCCCTCAACGTGCTTGCCGGCCGCAGCGGGGCCCTCGAGGCGCGCTCGGCCCCGTGCGTGCTGACTCCGCACCCAGCCGAGCTGGCCCGTCTGCTCGCATGCTCG
>JACCZU010000290.1 GCA_013695835.1 Candidatus Aridivita willemsiae | reverse complement strand
ACACCGGCGACCGCAGTCGTTCCCACGACGGCCGCCGTCAGGGCCGGCGCCAGCCGCTCCGCCACGGCGGTGGTGATTTGCTGAAACACCCCGCTCGTCGTTGGCGTAGCAAGGGTAACGGGGGAAGCGGCGCTCGACACGAAGTCCGTCGCGCTCCCGCCGACCGGCGCGGCCCTGCCCCGCAGGCGATGGAGCAGCGCACTCGGCCACAGCACCGACACCCGCCCCGCCCACGAGCTCTTGAAGCGCTTCCTCGCACGGTGGATCAGGGCCTTGACCTGCGTCTCGGAGGCGCCGAGCGCCAGGGCGATCTCCCGATAGGAAAGGCCCTCGAACTCGCGCAGGATGATCGCTGCGCGGTGGGTGGACGGCATGGTGTCGAGGACCTCGCGAACGCGACTGCTCTCGAGCTTGCTGAGGTAAGCCTCTTCGGGGGTCAGCTGGTCTCCCGGCAGCTCGGTCGCCATGTCGTCGATGGAAGTCGCGGCTTGAGGCCGGCAGTTACGCCCCCTCAGCTGGTCGAGGCACACGTTCGTGGCGATTCTCGTGATCCAGGGCCCGAGCTGGTATCGGCCGTTGAATCGGCCGAGGGCCTGGTAGACGCGTAGAAACGTCTCCTGCGTCGCTTCCTGCGCATCGTCCTTGTCTCTGAGCATCCTCCAACACACACCTCGGACGGTGCTCGCGTAGTGGTCGTAGATGTGGCGATAGGCCTCTGAGTCACCGCGCTGAAAAGAAAGGGTGAGATCCTTGTCGTCGGCCGAAGCCTCGTTCGGTTCGAACGCCGCCCTCGGCTCCTCGATTCTCAGAGCAGCCAACTTCCCCTCCCACGTCTAGCGCAGAGACTCCGGTCGGCAGATAATCCCCTTTACGGCGGATCCGCAAACCAAGTACCCACTCCACGTAGCCTAACGTTGAGTCTAAGTCACCAGCGCTCCATATGCGAGCCAAGGAATACGGCGATTCTAGTTCGAGCGAAACGATTCAATGGTTTGCTCGAACCCCTCCTCAAGCCCCACGGAGGGCTTCCATCCGAGCACGGCGGCCGCTTTGGTTGGATCGATGACTATGCGCCGCAACTCCCCTGGGCGGGCCGGGGAGTAGTCCGCCTCCAGGCGGTTGCCCGTAAGCTCGCTAAGTTTGGCGTGGAGCTCGTTCACGGACAGCTCGGAGCCGCTCCCGATGTTGATGAGCTCACCTGAGCCCTGCCTCAGCGAAGCGACGAAGGCGGAGACCACGTCTCCCACGTAGACGAAGTCGCGCGTCTGCTCCCCGTCCCCGTAGATGGTGCAGGACTTGCCCTCGAGCATGCGCCTGGAGAAGATCGCCACCACCTGGCCCTCGAGGCCGACCTCAGAGGCAGGTTCCTGCCTGGGGCCATAGACATTGGAGAGGGCAAGCGCCGTGTAGTCGAGGCCCTTGCCAAGCTCGAAGTAACGGAGGTACTCGAGCACGACCTTCTTAGAGACCCCGTAGGGAGACTCGGGAACCGAAGCGGGCCAGTACACCTGATCCTCTGAAACGGGGAGCCGCGAGGGCTCGGGCTCTCCGTAGATGCAGCCGCCCGAGGACGTGAAGGTGACCTTTCTCGTGCCAGACTCGGTCGCCGCTTTAAGGATGTTGAGCGTGCCGATCACGTTGACCATCGCGTCATGAACGGGGTCGGCAACCGACTTCCGGACATCGACCTGAGCCGCCAAGTGCAGGATGACCTCGGGTTTGGTGGCGACAATCAGCTCAGACATCGCCGGCGTGGTCACGTTGGCTTGCTGAAAGGTGAACGCGCCGTCGCCGGCGCTCCGCGCACCCGAGAGGTTGCCGGGGGCCCCCGAGGAAAGGTCGTCTACGCCGATCACCTCGGCCCCCTCGGCAAGGAGCCTGTCGACGAGGTGAGACCCTATGAAACCGGCTGCACCGGTTACAAGCACGCGCATCGCTTCCTCCTATTGCGTAGTCTGGATCTTCGATCCGTCGGCCACCGTCTGGCCGACGACACTGACCCCCGCTCCGATCACCGCGCCCTCGCCGACGATCGATTCGACCACAGTGGCGTTATTTCCGACCACGGCGCCCCCGAACAGCACGGAACGCTCGACCGCAGCGCCGTCCTCGATGACAACGTCGCGCCCCAGGCATGAGCACGACACGCGGGCCGAGGCTGCGATCCTGGCGCCGGGCGCGGCCACCACAGCGTCTGCCAGTACGGCGCCTGCCCCCGCGCCCACCGCATCGGTGGGGAAGGCGCCTTCGAGGGCATCATAGTTGGCCTGCAGGAACTTCCTAGGTGTTCCGATGTCCATCCAGTACGCGTGGGTGCCGGTGGCGAAGACACGCTCGCCGCCCGCTACGAGACCGGGGAAGAGCTCGCGCTCGGCCGAATACGGCTTGTCTGCAGGGATGCGCTCGAGCACCTCGGGCTCCATGACGTAGATGCCTGCATTGATGAGGTTGGTGGGTGCCTCCGAGCGGGGGGGCTTCTCGATGAAATCGAGTACGCGGCCGTCGGCGGAAGTGGGCACGACCCCGTAGGCGCTCGGGTCCTCGACCGGGGTGAGGACGATGGTCGTAAGGGCCCGGCGGGCGTTGTGAAACTCCACAACGGCCCCGAGGTCGGCCGCAGTCAAGACGTCGGCATTGAAGACGAGGAAGGTGCCGGTGACCAGATGGGAGGCATTGCGGATTCCGCCTGCGGTGCCGAGGGGCTCCGGTTCGTGGGCAACGTCCACGGCCATCCCCCGCTCCTTGGCGGCCGCAACCATCGGGGCGAACTCGTCGCCGAGATAGGAGGTGAGCAGGACGACCTCATGTATCCCGTGGCGCCTCAGAAGGTCGAAGACGTGCTCGATGTGCGGACGGTTGGCGATCGGCAGGAGGTGCTTGGGCCTAGTGTAGGTGAGCGGTCTCAAGCGGGTTCCGAAACCACCGACGAGCAATAGCGCTTTCACCCGCTCGACCGGACCGCATCGGCCCGCGGCGGCTTCGGCCGGACCCTGGCATCGACGGGGGGGCTTGGCCGGTCCGCGTCATTATGGGAGCCGACCTCGGCGCGCCAGTAGTCGAGCACCTCGGCCAGCGTTTCCTCGGTGCCCCGCTGCGGCTTCCATCCTGTGAGGCGCTCGAGCTTGAGCGCGCTGCCGGTCAGCAGGGGCGGGTCGGCCGGACGTATCTTCGCCGGATCCACCTGGATATCGATGTCGATTTGCGCCAGGGACACGAGGACCTCGAGCGTCTCGCGCAGTGTCTTGGGCTCACCCGTCGCGACGTTGTAGGCCTCCCCCGGCTCCCCTTTGTCGACGACGTCGATATATGCGCGCACGACATCGCGCACGTCACCGAACTCGCGCGCCAGGTCCAAGTTGCCGACCTTGACGACCGGATCATGCAAGCCGATCTCGGCGAGGGCGATCTGGCGCGCCCAGTCGGCGGTGGCAAAAGAGGCGGGCTGTCCGGGACCGATGTGCATGAAGGCGCGCGTGATGAGCACAGGCAGCCCGAAACCCTCGAAGAAGGTGCGCCCAACCCACTCCTGAGCGACCTTGCTGACCGCATAAGGAGACACGGGCCGCAGCGGCGCGCTCTCGTCGAGGGGGCACCTGGTCGGATCGACCATCCCGTACTCATCGCTGGTCGCGGCGACGAGCACCCTGCATTCGGGGACGTGCCGCTGCATTGCTTCGAGAAGGTAATGGGTGCCCGTGACGTTGACCTGATAGGTGAGACCCGGCTCACGCCACGACACGCCGGCCGACGACTGGGCGGCAAGATGATAGGCGCGCTCGGGGCGCGCGGCAGCCACAAGGAGCTCCACCGCCGCCTGGTCGGTCATGTCGACAACCGGGCCCCCCGTGTTCTTGGTGTGAAACGTGGGGATGA
>JACCZU010000278.1 GCA_013695835.1 Candidatus Aridivita willemsiae | reverse complement strand
TCGTGCGCGCATGCTTCGAGGCCAAGGTCCCGTGGGTGGCGCGGGGCTCGGGCACGGGGCTCTCGGGCGGCGCCCTTCCCGTCGAGGAAGGCATCCTCATCGCCCTGACCCGGATGCGAGCGGTCTTGGACATCGATCTCGCCAACCAGCGGATGGTGGTCGAGCCCGGCGTCACCAACGCCGACATCTCAAAGGCCGTCGGACCCGATCACTTCTATCCCCCCGACCCCTCGAGCCAGATTGTGTGCTCGATCGGCGGCAACATCTCCGAGAACTCCGGCGGTGCGCACTGCTTCAAGTACGGTTTCACGACCAACTACGTCACGGGCCTCGAGGTGGTGTTGTCCGACGGCACCATGGTCACGCTCGGCGGCAAGGAGCTCGACCGCCCCGGCTACGACCTCGTGGGGGCCTTCATCGGCTCGGAGGGCACCCTCGGCATCGCAACGAAGATCATCGTGCGCATCGTGCCCTCGCCCGAAGATGTGCGAACGCTCGTTGCCTACTTCGAAGACATGCAGCACGCCGGCCAGACGGTCTCGGACATCGTTGCGGCCGGGGTGGTCCCCGCTGCGATCGAGATGATGGACAACCTCTCTGTGCGCGCCTGTGAAGAAGCCACTCACGCCGGGTACCCGGTGGATACAGGTGCCGCCCTCATCGTCGAGCTCGACGGCTCTGAGGCAGAGTGCAAGACGCGCTTCGAAGACGTCATGGAGCTGTGCAAGCGTAATGATGCGACCGACATTCGCACGGCCGGCGACGATGCAGAGCGTCAGCTCATCTGGAAGGCGCGCAAGGCGGCGTTTGCCGCGATGGGGCGGATAGCGCACGACTACTACGTTCAGGACAGCGTCATCCCAAGAACCAAGCTTGCCGAAGTCTTGAACCGGCTCGACGATCTCTCGGACGAGTACGGGCTTCGAATCGCAAACGTGTTCCATGCGGGCGACGGCAATCTTCACCCGCTCGTTCTCTACGACGGCCGTAACGAGGGTGAGGCCGAAAGGGCGGAGGAGCTCTCGGGCGAGATCGTCAAGGTGTGCGTTGATGCCGGTGGATCGATCACGGGCGAGCACGGGGTCGGCGTCGACAAGAAGAAGTACATGCCGTCGATGTTCTCCGAGCCCGACCTCGACGCCTTTCAGAGGCTCAGGTGCGCTTTCGACCCATCCGGCTATGCGAACCCTGGCAAGGTCATGCCCACGCCACGCCTGTGCGGGGAGGTGCCCGGCCCATACCGGCGCCACCCCGTCGAAAAGGCGGGGCTCGCCGAACGCTTTTAGTGCATGAGACGAGAGTGTCCTGCGACCTACGAAGAGGCCGCCGAGCTCATGGGCGCGTGTGGCAGAGATCGCACTACTCTGCGTCCCTGCGGGCACGGCACCAAGGCTTGGGGTCGCGCCGGCGACGACCCGGACCTCGAGATTGGGACCGACAAGCTCGACAGTTTGATCGAGCACAACGCCGGCGACTTCACCGCGGTCCTGCAACCAGGCATCCCGCTTGCGGCGGCGCAAGCGGTCTTCGCCGAGTCGGATCAGATGCTCGCCCTCGACCCGCCGCTTGCCGGTGATCGCGCGACGGTGGGAGGCGTCGTTGCTTCGGGGGACTCTGGTCCTCTGCGGCATAACTTCAAGTCCGCAAGGGACCTCGTGCTTGGCGTGAAGGTAGCGTTGTCGGATGGAATCGTCGCTACGGCGGGCAGCCGCGTGATCAAGAACGTCGCAGGCTACGATCTCGCCAAGCTCTACACGGGCTCCTTTGGGACACTTGGCCTCATCGTGGAGATGACCGTGCGGCTTCACCCCCGTCCCCCGGGCTCGGCGACCGCCGTGGGGCACGCGTCCGACCCTGAGGCGCTTGCGGCCGCCGCTTCGGCCGTGGCCCATGCACGGCTAGAGAGCAACAGTCTCGATGTCTTCTGGGGCGACGGCGCAGGCCGCTTGCTTGCACGCTACGGCGGGGCCGAGCCCGGCCTCCAGGCCGAGGCTGCGCTCAGGGTCATGGAGGATTCGGGCGTCGAGGCCGAGCTGATCGAGGCCGACGCCGAGCTCTGGGAGCGCCAGCGCAACGGCCAACGCTCGACCGAGGGAGTGGTCGTCAAGGTGTCCGCCCTGCCTGCGGCCCTGCCGGCCGTGCTCCGGGCGGCGGACGAAGCAGGTGGGACAGTTGTCGGGCGCGCCGGGATGGGCCTGTCGTGGATCACGCTGTCTGGTCCCGCCGGAAAGGGGGGTACGGACTGGGCGGTTGGGGCAATCGACGGCCTCCGCCACAGGCTCGATCCCTACGTGTGCACGGTCCTCGATGCGCCGGCCGAGCTGCGCGCCGAGATCGACGTCTGGGGCGAGCCCGAGGGCCCGGCGCTCGACCTCATGAGGCGCGTCAAGGAGCGCTTCGATCCCCACAATGTCTGTAACCCGGGCGTCTTCGTGGGGGGGATCTGATGGCGGCCACGGCTTTCGACGCGCATCACCCGCCCGACCAAGCCCTCATCGACGACTGCGTGCATTGCGGCTTCTGTCTGCCGACTTGTCCGACCTATGTGCTGTGGGGCGAGGAGATGGATTCGCCGCGCGGGCGGATCGTCTTGATGGAGCGGGGGCTCGACGAGGGAAGCGAGATGTCGGCTCAGATGGTTACGCACTTCGACCGCTGTCTGGGATGCATGGCGTGCGTAACGGCTTGCCCTTCCGGAGTGCAATACGACAAGCTCATCGAGGCAACGCGCCCGCAGGTCGAGCGAAACCACAAGCGCCCTCCAGGGGAGAGGGCGTTTCGAGGCTTCGTTTTCGCAACTTTCACCCACCCGGCGCGCCTCCGCGCGCTCGTGCCGCTGCTCGCCCTTTACGGTCGCAGCGGGTTGAAAAAGCTCGTACGGAAGCCCTCCTTGGTGCGCCTCCTCGGACGGCTCGGGGCTCTTGAGAAGCTCACCCCTGCGGTGCCGCTCAGGGCCGCCGTCCGGCGACTGCCCGAAGTAACGCCTGCGGTGGGGGCTAAGAAGGCGCGCGTAGGGTTGTTGCAGGGGTGCGTGCAGCGCGTCTTTTTCGGCGACGTCAATGAGGCCACCTGCCGCGCGCTTGCGGCCGACGGCTTCGAGGTCTACGCGCCATCCTCGGTGCGTTGCTGCGGCGCCCTCATGCTTCACTCCGGCGACGAGAAGGGAGCGCGCGACCTGGCCGGGAGAATGTTCGAGGCCTTCGAAGGCTGCGACTACGTCGCGGTCAATGCGGCGGGATGTGGATCCTCGATGAAGGACTACGGCCACGTTTTTCGCGACGACCCCGAGTTGGCGGCCGCCGCCAAGTCCTTTTCGGCCAAGGTCAAAGACGTTACCGAGTTGCTCGAAGAGCAGGGGCCGGTCGCCGAACGTCACGCGGTTCCTTTGAAGGTCGCCTATCACGACGCTTGTCACCTCGCCCATGCGCAGGGGATAAGGGCTCAGCCGCGCGCCCTGCTTGGGCGCATTCCGGGGCTCGAGCTCATCGAGCCCGCCGAATGGGAGATCTGCTGTGGCTCTGCCGGGATCTACAACCTCATGCAGCCGCAGGCCGCGAGCGATCTTGGGCGGCGAAAGGCCGAGAACTTGATCGCAACGGGGGCAGACGCCATCGTGGCCGGGAACCCAGGGTGCACGCTGCAGATCGCAGCGCAGCTCGAAGAGCTTGGTCACGACATCCCCGTCTATCACCCCATGGAGCTGTTGGACATGGCAATCATGGGCGCGGGGGCACCTGCCAAGAGGGCCAGCCGGCCACGGTCGCGTGGCGGGGGCGGGGACGGGGATGAGAGTGAGCCGACTCCCGAGGGCGGGCCTGCGGGAGTTGGGCGTCGCAGAGGCGCTCCCACCGGACAAGAGAGGACGTGAGGCATACATGACCACCCCCGACGGTGTCGAGGTTACCGGGCCCATGAATGAGCACTTCGACGAGATCCTGACTCCCAAGGCCCTCGACTTCGTTGCCGGCCTTCACCGCGCCTTCAACCCCACGCGCAAGGAGCTGCTCGGGCGGCGAGCAGAGCGCCAGAACGACCTCGACGCCGGCAAGCGGCTTGGTTTCCTGCCCGAGACCGGTGAGGCTCGAGAGGGCGACTGGCAGGTTGCGGCCGCACCCAACGATCTAGCCAGGCGATGGACGGAGATAACCGGGCCGACGGAGCGCAAGATGGTCATCAACGCCCTCAACTCGGGGGCCGACACCTTCATGGCCGACTTCGAGGACGCCAACTCCCCGACCTGGGACAACATGATCGGCGGGCAGGTGAACCTCAGCGACGCGATCGACCGCTCCATCGAGCTCACCGCGCCCGACGGCAAGCACTACAGCCTGGACGACGAGGTCGCCACCCTGATCGTCAGGCCGCGCGGCTGGCACCTGTGGGAAAAGCACATCACTGTCGACGGCGAGCACCCGGCCGGGCCGCTGTGCGATTTCGGCTTCTTTTTCTTCCACTGCGCGCAAAGGCTCATCGACGCCGGCTCGGGACCCTACTTCTATCTTCCGAAGCTCGAAAGCTATCTCGAGGCCAGGTTGTGGAACGATGTCTTCAACCACGCCCAGGATGCCCTCGATATCGACCGGGGGACGGTGCGGGCCACGGTGCTCGTCGAGACCGTGCCGGCTGCCTTCGAGATGGAAGAGATCCTCTACGAGCTGCGCGATCACTCGAGCGGGCTCAACGCAGGACGGTGGGATTACATGTTCAGCATGATCAAGTGCCACAGGACCCGTCGGGAGTTTCTCCTTCCCGACCGCAACTCCGTCACCATGACGGTGCCCTTCATGCGCGCCTATACCGAGCTCTTGGTCAAGACGTGTCACAAACGCGGCGCTCACGCCATGGGGGGGATGGCCGCTTTCATACCGAGCAGGCGCAACCCCGATATCAACGAGGGCGCGCTTGCAAAGGTGGCCGACGACAAGAAACGCGAAGCGGCAGACGGCTTCGACGGAACTTGGGTGGCGCACCCCGACACCGTGGCCACGGCAAGGGAAGAGTTTGCGAAGGTCCTCGGCGACCGCCCCAACCAGCTTGATCGGAGCCGGGACGAGGTGTCGGTGGCGGCGGAAGACATGCTCGACGTCGGCTCCACGCCGGGGGAGATCACAGAGGAGGGTCTGCGCAACGATGTCAATGTCGGCATTCAGTACATCTCGTCGTGGCTGCGCGGCAACGGCGCAGCGGGCATCTACAACATGATGGAGGATGCGGCGACGTCGGAGATAGCGCGCTCGCAGGTATGGCAGTGGGTCCACCACGACGCAGAGCTCACCGATGGGTCTGCCGTCACTCCGGGGTTGGTGCGCAAGCTCGAGGACGAGGAGCTCGAGCGCATCCGCTCCGAGATCGGCGACGACGAGTGGTTCTACAAGGAGGGCCGCCCCGACGTGGCCAAGGCGTTGTTCGAGGACGTTGCCCTTGCCGACGCCTTCGTCGAGTTCCTTACCCTTCCGGCATATGAAGAGCTCGACTGAGCCGCGTGCCGGGACTGCTGCTCGAATGTAAGGTAACGTCGCCTCAGTATTGGATAAGGCTGGCACCTCCGCCCGGTGGCGGTGGCCGGAAGCGGGGGAGGTCGTGTCGTGGCCAAGACGGTTGACCGGCGCAGCAGCGAAGGGGGAATACAGGGCGAGCACCGGCTCGGCGTTAGCCGTCCCGACCTGCCGATCACCGATCTGCCGAGCCCAGAAGAGGTCTTCGAGGTCGACAAGCTCGGCACCAAGGAGATCTTTCGGTTCGCCCTCGGCCCGAGCCTGATCGCGCTAGGGCTTGATCTATCTCAACTACTACAAGGTCCCGAGGACGTATCCGCATTGGACGCGGCCCTCCAACTGGGCTCTGGCGGCGATCTGCATCAGCGGCGCCTTCTACATTGTTGTGGGCATCTACTACCTGACGATCAAATTCTGATCGAGTCCTCGTCCGAAGTGTGACCATTCGCCTTGCACTGACCATGGGGGACCCGGCCGGAATTGGTCCTGAGATCTGCCTCAAGTCCCTCGAGGCGGCGAGCGAAGCCGGCGTCCAGGCGCTGCTTGTCGGCGACGCCGGGGTCTTGGAGCGCGGCGCAGCAGCGTTGGGGATGGACTACGGCCTCCCCGCTGTGTCTGAGCCCTCCGCCAGTGTTGCCGAGGGCCACGCCGTGCTCGACCTTGGCAACGTCGATGCGGCCTCCCACGAGTTCGGAGCCGTCAAGGCCGAATACGGGCGCGCCTCGGTCGATTACCTGAGGACGGCGGTCGATATGTGCATGGACGGCGACGCCCACGCGATCGTCACTGCCCCCATCAACAAGGAGGCCCTCAAGGCAGCCGAGGTCCAGGAGCCGGGCCACACCGAGATGCTTGGGACCTTCACGGGAACCGACACCTACGAAACCATGTTCACCGTCGGCCGCATGAGGATCTTCTTCGCTACCCGCCACAAGTCACTCAGCGGAGCGATCGAATCGATCACCA
>JACCZU010000238.1 GCA_013695835.1 Candidatus Aridivita willemsiae | reverse complement strand
TCACCTGTCACCGCGCGCTGCTGCCGCAGCTGCGCGCCGCACTCAAAGACGTCGCGGCACAGGGGCTCGCCTACACGATCGATCCCGCCGACTACGGGGGCTGCTTCAGCCCGCGCTTCATCGACAGGGACCCTGGCGGCCGGCTCTCTCACCATTCGTGGGGAATCGCGCTTGATATCAACGCGCGCGCCAATGCATTCGGCACTAAGCCCGACCAGGAACCACAGCTCGTGTCCGCGCTGCAGGCAAGGGGATTCGTTTGGGGAGGGGACTGGCTCATCCCGGACGGCATGCACTTCGAGTGGGTCGAGTTTCCGTGAGCCGGGTGCCCTGGCACTTACCCGACGTAGCGGACGAGCCTGCTCTCGAGGTCCTCGGCGGGGCCGGCTCTTAGGAGGACTTCGACGAGAAGGCGGGCGCAGCGCGGGTCGAACTGGGTGCCTGCGCCCGCAAGTAGCTCGTCGCACGCATCGGCGCGCGAGATCGCCGCGCGATAAGGCCTATCGGTAGTCATGGCGTCGAACGCGTCGCACGCAGCGACAATGCGCGCCCCAATGGGAATGGCAGTGCCTGCGAGACCATCTGGATAGCCCCTTCCGTCCCAGCGCTCGTGGTGATGCCGGACCACGGGAAGCGCTTCCGCGAGGAAGTCGACTCGGCTCAGCATGCGCTCGCCGACCTGAGGATGGGTCTTCATTACGGCCCACTCCTCCTGCGTCAGAGGACCCGGCTTCGAAAGGATCGCGTCTGAGATGCCGATCTTGCCGACGTCGTGCAGGATCGCCCCGAGGCGGACGGAGCGCCTGGCCGCCATGGGGATTCTCAACGCCACGCCAAGAGCCAGAGCGAAGTCCTTGATTCTCCCGGCATGAGCCTCGGTGTAAGGATCTCTCGCCTCTAGCGCAGATACGAGGGCCTCAATGGTTTCGGTGTAATGAGACTCGAGCTTGGCCGTCGTCTGGATAAGCGCGTAAGTGTTGGCCGCGAACGCCGACAATGTTCCGACCCTGCTCTCGGCCTCGGCGCCAAAGGGGCGGTCGCCAAACCGGTAGATCTCGACGATGCCGGTCACTGAGCCGGCCATGGCGAGCCGAGTCATCAGCAAGCGTGAGTACCCCATGGTCCTGATGAGGGCCTTCTCGGCCTCGTCGGCGTCGTCGTCGAACACGGAGATCTCGATGCTCCCGCCACCCCCAATCACCTTCTTCGTGATCGCGTAGTCCTTCAGGGGGAACTCTTGGGCAAGGAAGTTGAGGCGCGCTCCCTTGCCAACGCTTGCCCCGACGTCGCGCACGCAATCGCCCTCCTCGTCGTAGAGCGATACGGTGCAGGCATCGGCGTCGACGCTCCGCCTGACCGACGTGGCAAGTCCGGCAAACAGATCGGGCAGATCCGTGGCGCCCTGCATCGCCGAGGCGTCGGGGACGAAGTCGTGACCGTCGGGGCGCCGGCGAAGCTTGCTCTCTGGGCGCGCCGCCCTTGTTCCGCTTGCCCCGTTGTGCCTTGTCGTGGTCCTGTGCACCCTCTCTCCATTTCCCGCCGCGCTCTCAGAGCCAGGCTCGATTGCTGGAAGGACTACCTCCTAGGAATCGGCACAACGGCCCGCCCGCTTTACAGGAGTTGGCAGAGAGCCTCGTCGGCCACGAACGCTGCAGAGGCCGGAATCCGCAGGCGGCCGGCCGCGATGTCGAGCAGGCCGCTTGCTCTAAGGGAGTCGATCACCGCGGAGCGCCCCTCGAGCCAGGCCCCCCCAAAGCGGCGTTCGAAGGCCCCGAGTTCCACCCCCGAGGCCAGCCGAAGGCCGAGCATCATCGCCTCGCCGGCCCTCGCCTCCACCTCGAGGCGCTCGCAACCGGCCTCCGTCCCCTCGCCCCGGCCTACGGCGGCAATGTAGTCACGCGGGAGCTTTAACGTCCACGAGCGCCGACCTGCGACGTGACCGTGTGCCCCGGCCCCGAAGCCGAGGTACTCCCCCGCCGACCAGTAGAGGAGGTTGTGCCTGCACGCTCGCCCCCGGCGCGCCCAATTTGAGGTCTCGTAGCGATCCAAGCCGGCCGCGCCGAACAGCTCCGAAGCGGTGTCGAAGCGCTCCGCTTGAATGTCGGGATCGACGTCGGGAACCCGGCCGCTCGCCACGAGGACGTGGAGCGGCGTGCCCTCCTCGACCGTCAAGGCGTAGGCGGAGACGTGGCCGACCTCGGCGGCGATGGTCCCTTCGACCGTGGCGCGCCAATCCTCCGGCCGCTCCCACGGTGAACCGTAGATGAGGTCTATGTTGATGTCGGTTGCACCGGCACGGCGCGCCGCGCCCACGGCACCAAGCGCAGCAGACGCCGAATGGGTTCGCCCGAGCCCCCGCAGCACCCTTGGGGCGAGCGACTGCACGCCGATCGAGAAGCGGTTGAACCCCGCCGCGAGCAGAGCCTCGAAGGCAGCGGCGTCGACCGTCTCGGGATTGGCCTCGATCGTTATCTCGGCGCCTGGCGCAAGCCCGACGGTACCGGCTATGGCGGCGAGCAGCCGGGCGAGCTGCCGAGGGGCGAGAAGGGTCGGCGTGCCCCCGCCGAAGAAGACCGAGGTTGCGGGTGGGCCTGAGGCATTGGTCCAGATGTCGCGCTCGAGCGCGTCGACGTAGGGGCCGTGAAGCGCGTTCGCCCCCTCATAAGTATTGAAGTCGCAGTAGTGGCAGCGATGCAGACAGAAAGGGATGTGCACGTATATCCCGAAGCCGGGGTCCTCGAGCCACGCGCCACTGCGGCCATCGGGCGGCGCGGACAAGGACGGGGCGCCGGTCACGGTCTCGATCCGTCTACCTCGACGCGCAGCGCCTCGATGAAGGCGCTCTGGGGCACCTCGACGGCGCCGATCTGCTTCATCCGGCGCTTTCCCTCCTTCTGTCTCTCGAGAAGCTTCCGCTTGCGCGACACATCGCCCCCGTAGCACTTGGCGAGCACGTCTTTGCGTTTCGCCTTGACGGTCTCGCGCGCGATCACGCGCGAGCCGATGGCAGCCTGGATGGGGACGTCGAACATCTGGCGCGGGATCAGCTTGCGCAGGCGTTCCGTCATGGCCTTGCCGTAGTTGTAGGCCTTGTCCTTGTGCACGATGGTCGAGAACGCGTCTACCGGCTGCCCGTTGAGCAAAACGTCCACCCTGACGAGATCCGAGGCGTTCTGTCCGACCGGCTCGTAGTCGAGTGAGGCAAAGCCCTTGGTGCCGCTCTTTAGCTGGTCGAAGAAGTCAAAGATGATCTCTCCAAGAGGCATGTGGTAGCGGATCTCGACGCGTTCTGGAGAGAGATAGTGCATGTCTTTGAGCTCGCCCCGCCGCTCCTGGCACAGCTGCATGACGGTGCCGGTGTAAGTCGAAGGAGTCACGACCGTGACCGACACGTAGGGCTCGTATATGTCTTCGACCTGGGCTCGGTCGGGAAGCTCGCTTGGGTTGCGCACGAGCCGGCGGGTGTTGTCGCTCAGGGCCACCTCATAACCCACAGAAGGCGCGCTCACGATGAGCTCGAGGTCGAACTCTCTTTCGAGGCGCTCCTGCACGATCTCCATGTGCAACAGCCCGAGAAAGCCGCACCGGAACCCGAAGCCGAGCGCGCCCGACGACTCGGGCTCGTAAACAAGGGCGGCGTCGTTCAGCTTGAGCCTGTCGAGAGCGTCGCGCAGAAGCGGGAAGTCGTCGCCGTTGATGGGATAGATCCCTGCGAACACCATCGGCTTGGGCTCGCGATATCCGGGGAGGGCATTCTCGGCGGGGGAGGTTCCCGAGGTGACCGTGTCGCCCACCTTGACCCGATTGACGTCCTTGATGCCGGCAATGACGTACCCGACCTCTCCGGTGGCGAGCGTCTTTACGGGCCTAGCGTCCGGGGTCATGACGCCGATCTCGTCGGCATCGACATCCTCGCCGGCGATCATGAAATGAATGGGCTGCCTCGCCTCGATCCCTCCGTCGACAATCCTTATGGACGCGATCACGCCACGGAAAGAGTCGTAGATGGAGTCGAACACGAGCGCCCGCAGCGGCGCCCCTGGATCACCGGTGGGCTGGGGGATGCGCTCGACAATGGCTTCGAGGAGCTCGGCGACGCCCTGCCCCGTCTTGGCCGAGATGCGAAAGACATCGTCGACGCCGCACCCGACGAGGGACGCAATCTCCTCGCCGTAGACGTCCGGCTGGGCGGCGGGGAGATCGATCTTGTTCAGAACCGGGATGATTGCAAGACCGGCATCGACGGCAAGATACAGGTTCGTGAGCGTTTGCGCTTGAATACCCTGGGCTGCGTCCACAAGCAGAAGCACCCCTTCGCATGCGGCAAGCGAGCGGGAAACCTCGTATCCGAAGTCGACGTGACCCGGCGTGTCGATGAGATTGAGCTGGTAGAGGGCCCCGCCGGCCGTCGTGTACTCCATACGCACAGCGGCCGCCTTGATCGTGATTCCCCGCTCGCGCTCGAGGTCCATGCGGTCGAGGAACTGCTCTCGCATGTCACGCTCCGAGACGGTGCCCGTGAGCTGCAGGAGCCGGTCCGACAATGTGCTCTTGCCGTGGTCGACGTGGCTGATCACGGCAAAGGATCGCTGGTGTGCTAGGTCCATGTTTGGAGGTTATCCTGGGGGCCGCACGAGGACCGTTCGCACGACCATCATCTTCTTGGAAGGGATACGGGCAGAGGCATGGCCAACATCAAGAGCCAGATCAAAAGGAATCGCCAGAACCTCGAGCGCCGGATGCGCAACAAGTCGGCCCGCTCGACGCTCAAGACGCAGGTGAAGAGCTACCAGCAGGCGCTTGACTCGGGAGACTCCGACGCCGCGCGGGATGCCTACGCGCGGGTCGCCCAGGCCTACGACAAGGCGGCGGCAAAGGGCATCGTTCACAAGAACAAGGCCGCCAACGCCAAGTCGCGCCTCGCCAAGCACCTGCAAGCCTCGCCCTAGCCAGATCCCCGATTCAGGCGTAGTCGCCGGGTCGGCCATCCGCGCTTGAGGCCGACGGACCGTCGCCTACCCGGCGCAGCCGCGCTTCGGCCCAGCCGCCCGGCCGGATCGGCCATCCGTGCTTGACCCAGGGAAGGGGCCGTTGCCTAACCCGCGTTGACGAGCCAGGTTCTGGCCGTGGGTGTGATCGAGTCGTCGTACCCGCCGGCCACGAACACCTCGCCTCCCGCCAGCGCGGTCGCCGTCTGGAACGACCATTGCCCACCCAGGGTGGTCGGGAGCGTCCTGAACGACCGACCGCGCCGGTCAAGCACCTCCGGGCGCGTCCCACCCGCCACCACGAGACGCCCGTCCTGCAGGAGGGCGACCGCGTCCGCGATCTTGTATCTCGGCTCCGCCAGTGTGGGCCCCGGCAGGAACCGGTCACTCCCGGCTCGCAGGATCTCGGTGCTGCGGTACCTCGCCCGACCCTCCACGTCGCCCGAACCGCCTAGCACGAGGACCGTCCCGTCCGGCAGCGTCACGGCGGCGCATTTCACCCTGGGCCGCTTCAGGTCCGGACCGCTTCGCCACCTCTCGGCGGCGACGTCATAACGGAAGGTGGCCCGGACCGCACGGATTCCGTCTGCCGACCCGCCGACCACGAGCGGGTCCCCGCCCAGGTCGGTCACTACGTGCGCCGAGCGAGGCCGGGGCAACGTGGAACCTTGCGACACTGCGCCGGTGGACGGGTCGACCACCTCGGTGCTGCGCAGGGCTTGCCCGCCGGCATCGGTCCCGCCGGCGACGAGCACTCGGCCGTCAGGCAGCAGGGAAGTGGAGTGGTCGGCCCGAGCTTCGTTCAGCCGACCGACCACGCGAAAGGTCCCCGTACGCGGGTCGAAGACCTCCAGACTGTCGGTTGGCGGGGCACCCTCGCCGGGGTAGCCGCCGGCCACGAGGACCTCGCCGTTCGGGAGGAGAGTTGCCCGTGTGGCTGAGGCGCGAGCCATGCATCCGCCCCACCGTCACCACCGAGCCGTCGGGGCGGCGGACCTCGGCGAGCGCGCCCGCCGCGGCTCCGCCACACCCGGCAGTCGAGCAGCCGCCGGTGAGCAGCACACGGCCGTCCGGCAGCAGGGTCGCCCGGTGGACGGCGCGGGGGCCACCCATCTCGTCGTTTGCAGCGGGCGTGGCTTCAGCGGTGTCGGGGCCCGGTCTCGGCGAGGGCACCTCGCTGCGGTCGCCGGCTCCGGGCCGGCATGAGACCGCAATCGCCAAGGCTGCGATCGCCACCCCGTACCTACGCCGATGCACCCGGCCAATCCTACAAGCGTAGTAGCGGCGACCAATACGGCTCCACATGGGGTTGCACCGAAGGGTGATGATGTGGTTGCCGACGGTGGGGGTCCGCCTCGTCTCTTCGCGGCTCCGCGCGCCGGCCGAGCAGAGTCCCTTAGATCCGGCCCTGGTGAGCGCCACCCACGATTCCAACCACAGCCCGCTCGAGCGCCGCGCCCGGGGACAGGTCTCCGCCTTTGAGCTCGACGTCCGTCTCCGCTAGGAGCTCGAGCGCGCCCACGAGCTCCTCCTCTTTGAAGGACCGGGACTGACGGTAGAGACGCTCGGCCCTCCACCCCGGCATGCCAATCGCATCGGCGACGGCGCGCGCTCCTCCATCGGCGACGGCGCGGGCTCGCAACATGCGGCGCACCTGGCCCGTCAGAGCACCGAATAGGACGAGCGGCTCCTCCCCCTGTTCGAGCAGTCGGCGTAGCGTCGTCATGGCAACTGGGAGACGCCGGTCGCCCACCGCATCGGTGAGCGCGTAGATATGCTCGTCTGCAATCCTCGGAAACGCCTTGCGGACGTCGACGTCCGTCACCCGCCCAGCGCCCCGGTCGGCTGTTCCCCCGGGAGCCACCCGCCGGCCGCCGCCAAGCCCCGTGGCGAGCTGCTCGAGCGCCGAATGGAGCGGACGCAGCGCCGAGCCGACCGCGTCGATCAATGCCCACGCGGCGCGGTCGTCGAGCTTGAGACCAAGGCTTCCCGCCCGCGCCCTTATCCAGGGCAGTAGCCGTCGCCCTCTCGGGGCCTCGAGGGTGATGACGGCACCCGACTTCTTGACTGCGCCATCGAGCTTCGTCCGGCCCGTTGCAGTGAGAGCAAGAACGGTCGACGGCGCAGGTGCGCCGAGGTAATCCTCGAGCGCACGCACGGCGTCTTTGGAGAGATCGCCGGCCTCGGTGACCACGACGAGGCGGCGGTCGCCAAACAACGACGCCGTGCCGAGGGCGTTGGTGAGCTCGGCGACTTCAACGGTCGCGTCGAAGGTTGCCTCGGACAATGGATCGGTGGCCTCCTCCCGCCTGACCCGGTCGAGGGCCTCCTCTACGAGGAACCCGTCGCCGGTGAGGAGGTAGACCGGCGAGCTCACCTTGGCCCCGCTTTTGCTCTGTGGTCCCCCCGACCCGGCCCCGCGCTTGTTCTGCGGTCCCTTCGAGCCGGCCCCGCGCTTGTTCTGCGGTCCCTTCGAGCCGGCCCCGCGCGCTGAGGGGTCATTCGGCGGTAAGGCCCATGGTGTATAGCTTCTTGCCGTCGCCGACGAGGGTCGCCGAGTGCGCCCCTTCCTCCAAGAGCGCGGCCCACTCCCTGCCCATGAAATCCTCGGCCTCTCCCCGAGAGGGGCACGGCTGGGTGGGGCCGAGGTCCTTGCCCGAGACATCGTGAAGGACCCAGTGATAGTCGGGCATGTTCGGGACTCTACTCATCGCGAGGGCCGCTCGGCGCGTTCGATCCCCCCACGTCATCAGCGTCCTTGCCGCTTGAAGCAAGACCGGGACGGCGGCAACCAGCCCGAAGGGCCTCGGCACCGATACCGCCGCCCACGGCACGGCGGCGCCGGTGTCGGCAACCCAAAGCACCCAACCGGCGAGCGGTTCGAGGGGGCGTGCAAGCGCGCCGCCGAAGCCGCCGTGAATGATCGCCGAGCACGCAGCAACCAGACCACCAACGGTGGCCGGCGCAACCACGGGCACCGCAAGCAGGTTGGCGGCCGGAGCGATGAGCGACACCTCGCCGAAGGTGGCAAGCAGCACGGGCATCACGGCTGCCTGTGCAGCAAGCGTGGCCGCAAGGGGCACGGCGGCGACCCGCGGAAGCCACGACAGGCGGGCGGCAAGGGGTGCGCTCCACAGCACGATCCCGGCGGTGGCTGCGGCCGAGAGGTGAAGCCCGGCCGAGAAGACGAGGCCGGGGCGAAGCCCGAGCAGTAAGAGAATCGCCAGCCCAAGGGCGTGCAGCGGCTCCGCCCGCCTCCCCCACGCGATCGCCGCAAGCCCGATCGCCCCCATGACGGCCGCCCTCAGCACGGAAGGGTCGGGTCCCACGGTCACCACGAACAAGCCAAGGCAAATGGCCCCGAGTGCGATCCTCGGCGCGAGGGGGAGCCGGCGCGCCACGAGGGCGACGGCGCCAAGAACAATGGCCACGTTCGTGCCGGAAACGGCAAGGAGGTGTGAGAGGCCGGCGCGTCTGAAGGTCTCGACTGTGGCCGGGTCAAGCCCCGAGGTCTCGCCGATGGTGAGGCCGTGGAGGAGCGCTGCACGCCTTGCTTGAAGCGCCGCGGTAGCGGTGTGGAGACCTTGCCTTATCGACGCTGCGACGGCAAACGCTCCGCCAGGCGGAGTGAGAACGTCGAGCTCGACGGAGTGAAAGGAGGCGTCGGCGCCGAGGTTGCGGCGCGCCCGGCCGAAGCCGTCGTCGGTCAGTGGGAGCAGCCATCCCTGCGCCCTGATGCCCGACCCTGCGTGACCCACCGCCCCGTCGAAGAAGACGGTGCCGGCATCTGAGACCTCGCGCCGGCCGGGGCAGAGAAGGCGCCGGATGGCGACTAGGGTGCCGAGGCCCCCGGCCTCTTCTAGCACGCGGCCGGTGACCGTGCAGCGCGGCACGTCATGTGCCATGACCTCGAGCGGACCGCGGTCGTGAGCCCTGAGCGCGGCGTTGCCTGCTCCGAGCACGAACGCCAGCGCAGCGACACCGGCAACGCGCACGGGCCCCCGCAACATGAGAGCGAGGGCGGCCGGAGCCGCAGCGCAGGCTAAAGGGACAAGCGTTGTGGGCCGGCTCCACCCGTAGATGGTCCCCGACGCCAGGAACACGACCGCCAACCAGACCCTGATCAGCGTCGGCGGCACGGGGGGCCGCTCTCAGATCGTTACGTAGGGGCGAATCGACTCGAGCGTGGCGGGACCGATGCCCGAGACGTCGAGGAGCTGATCGATCGATTCGAAGCTGCCGATCTCGGTGCGGTACTCGAGGATTGCAGTCGCAGTCACAGGGCCCACCCCGGGGATGGTCTCGAGCGCGACCTGGTCGGCGCTGTTGAGCGGTATGGGCGCCGTCGCTGCGTCCGTGGGTCCAGCGGTGCTCGTGGTCGTCCCGGACGAAGGGGCGGTGGCCGTTGCGGCGCCGTCCGTCGTTGTTGTCGTGACGCCGTCGGTTGTCGAAGACACGGCTCCCGCGCTCTCGCCCCGCCTCGGGACATCGAGCTTGGTGCCGTCGGCGAGCGCAGCCGCGAGGTTGAGCGCATTGAGGTCGGCTTGAAGGCGCGGCCCGCGCGCGGCATCGATGGCGTCGGCCACCCGGGCCCCCGCAGGAAGCTGGTAGAGGCCCGGCCTCCGGACGGCGCCGGCAACGTGCACGAAGATCGCCCCCTCGGTCCCCGCAGCAACGGTGACCGTTTGGGGCGGTGCGGTCCCGGCCGGGCCGGGGGACTGTGGGGCGGCCACCGACGGCCCCGCCCCTCCTCCGGCGGCGAACGAAGCGCCCTTGGGAGAAACGGCAGGCGGGGCAATCTGGGGGGCCGAGCCCCTGCTCCACAAGGCCAGGCCCCCGCCCACGAAGACGGTGACCACGGCCATGAGAACCCAGGTCTCACGCCGGCGGCCCACAATGGATTCAAGCCGCTGCATCCATCCGCTGGGCACGATGATGTCGGACATGAGCGCATCGGACCGCATTCGGCGAGGTCTGACAGTGACGCGCCTCACACCTTCCCGGCGCTAGTCACGTTTTGTAGGCTGGCTGAGCGGAGGCGAAATGCAGCGCCGGTCGTCGGAAATCGGAGGGAGGATCGCCGCCACATGGTCAAGGGCTTCAAAGACTTCATACTGCGGGGAAACGTGGTCGACCTCTCGGTCGCGTTCGTCATCGGGGCGGCGTTTGCGGCGCTGGTGAACTCCTTCGTAGAAAACGTCCTCACCCCGCTGATCGCGATTCCAGGAACGGCCGACTTCAGGAGCATCGAGCTCACAGTCAGTGACAGCACCTTTCTAATCGGCGAGTTCCTCAACGACGTCATCGCTTTTCTTCTGATCGCAGCCGCTGTCTACTTCTTTCTCGTGCGCCCCACGGCGGTGCTCATTGCGCGCCGCAAGCCCGAGGAAAAAAGCCCGACGAAGCAGTGCCCCGAATGTCTGAGCAGCATCCCGGAGGCTGCGGGCCGCTGCGCATTCTGCACGAGCTTGCAGCCCTCAGAGCAAAGACTCTAGGAAAACCGAGGAGGCCGGATTCACATCGACATCAGACCGATAGAAACAGCCGAGATCAAGGACTGGATCAGCGTCACGCACAGCGCGTTCGGAGACGAGGTCACCGAGGAGGATCTCCCGCGCCACAAACGCCTGCTCGCCCTTGACAGGACCGTGTGTGCGCTCGAAGGCGAGGCAATGGTGGGAACCGCCGGAGCGTTTCCGTTCTCGCTCACCGTGCCCGGGGGCTCGGCGCCGGCGGCAGGCGTCACGGCGGTCGGGGTCCTTCCCACCCACAGACGGCGCGGCGTGCTTACCCACATGATGCGATACCAGCTCGGTGAGATCCACGATCGGGGCGAGCCGCTGGCCGTCTTGTTTGCCTCAGAGAGCAGCATCTACGGCCGCTTCGGGTATGGGCTTGCAACCCTTCAGGGAGACATCGACATCGAACGCGACCGCACGGCGTTCCACGCTCGCTTCGAGCCGGTGGGCAGCACTCGCCTCGTGGACATTGAAGAGGCGGTCGAGTGCTTTCCCGATGTCTACGACCGCATCAGAGTCGAGACCCCGGGGATGTTTGCCCGCTCGCCGGAATGGTGGCGCCACCATGTACTGTCCGATCCTCCTCACAACCGGCGGGGCCGAAGCCCTATGGCCCGTGTCGTGCTCGAGGTTGGAGGCCGCCCCGAGGCCTATGCCACGTATCGTGTCAACGGCTCCTGGGAGCAGGGTGTGCCGACGGGCTCACTCGAGGTCGAAGAGGCACTCGCAACCTCAACCGAAGCGACTGCTGCCCTCTGGCGGTTTCTCTTCGGTGTCGATCTCGTAAGGCGCGTAAAAGCGGATCTGCTACCCATGGACCACCCCCTGATACTCATGCTCGTCGAGCCGCGCCGGTTGCGATTCGCGCTCTACGACGGCCTGTGGCTGAGGATCGTCGAGGTGTCGGGTGCGCTTGCGGCGCGCTCCTACGCCGGTGAAGGCTCGGTCGTCTTCGAGCTGACCGATTCCACCTGTCCGTGGAACGGGGGCCGATGGCGTCTCGATGCCGGTCCAGAAGGAGCCACGGCGACAAAGACCTCGGAGGAGCCCGACCTGGCTCTCGACGTCGCCGATCTCGGCGCCGTTTATCTCGGCGGCTTTGGATTCAGGGATCTCCACCGCGCCGGACGGATAGCCGAGCGATCGGAGGGCGCAATCAGGCGCGCCGACGCCCTGTTCGCCACCGACCGGGCCCCCTACTG
>JACCZU010000227.1 GCA_013695835.1 Candidatus Aridivita willemsiae | reverse complement strand
ACACCTCATCGCCGTCGTGGGTGAGGGTCGCAGTCCCCCTAATGACCACGAACGCGTAAGGGGGCCGCTCGTCGTCCACGCACATCGACGTGCGCGGGTCCCGGCGCAGGTTGCGGCCCTTGAGGGTATCTGCGCCCGTGGTGAAAACAATCGTGTCTCCATCGAGCAGGAACCACACCGGTGCCACATGAGCGCTTCCGTCGCTGCGGACGGTCGCAAGCTTGCCGGTTCTCGTCCCTGAAGACAGAAAGCTGCGGACCTCTTCTGACGTCATCGCTGTCATGCGGCTCCTAGAGGCGTTGCGCCTGTGTGGGGGCGAGCGACCTTCGGTCACAACCGCCTCTCCGTACTGTTTCATGCAAGACTTTTCCAGATTTCTGTAAGGTTTTACCAAAGATGCCCCGATACCGTGTTTATGAAAACACACGAGAAAGTCCTGCGAACATCCGTAGCTGCTCTTGGCCTCTCGGCGATCGTCGGGGCGTTAGCTCCCGTCCCTGCGCTCGCTCACGCCAAGGTTCACTGCAAGCCAGAAACGGGGCGGGCGGTTGCCGACCCCATCGCTTTCCACGACCAGGCCGGCCCCCAGGGCCATCTGCACTCCTTCCTTGGCAACAAGGCGATTGCGGTTGGCGACGTGGGCGGCAAAGAGTACTCCGACCTCGTTGGTAAGCCGACCACGTGCACCAACACCGCCGACACCGCCGCTTACTGGTACCCGACGCTGCTCAGAAACGGCCAGCCGGTCCCAACCTTCAGAGCCCTCGCCTACTACCGTAACTGGGACTTCGACGGCACACGCAACCAGGAGGGCTCGGGCAACGAGCCCTATCCCGTCGACATGAGGATGGTCGCCGGTGACAACGATGCTCCGGGCGGCGGTCCTCACGTTGATTGGAACTGTAACCAGGGTTCGACCAGGCCGGGGCCATACCGTGACCCGGTCCAGGCCAACTGCGCCTCAGCACGACCGTCAAGCAAGGACGGCCAGGTCTACCTGGGAGCGCACATCAACTTCCCGACTTGCTGGACCGGTGTGCTCAACCCGCACAACCGGGCGGGCAACACGGCCGACTTCCACGGTGCGGCGAGCAGCCCGGTCAAGAACCAGGTCGCCTACATCAACGCGGCGGACCAGTGCCCCGCCGGTTTCCCCCGCAAGCTGCCGCAGCTGCGCCTGGCACTTCAGTGGGACTACCAGGGCAACGGCAGGGACCTCACCCTTTCGTCCTCGGCGCACGACGGCGTCCCGTTCAACATGCACTCAGACTTCTGGAACACGTGGGTGCAGACCGGCCTGAAGACCATGGTCGACCGCTGCATCAACACCAACACCGCACACACGCACGGAAGCCAGGCAATCTGCGGAGACTAGTCACCGCCGCAACAACAACATCGTCAGAGTGGTTTTCACCAGTGCTCCCGGGATTCCCGGGGGCACTTCTACTTGTGTTGCGCTTGTTAGTTGCCGGAATCGGCGGCGCGCGGACGTCCCAGGCGTCCCAACATCCCGAGGATCAAGCGGTCCTCGGCGGTAAGGCCCAAGATCAGGTTGAGGGCCACGAAACTAACGACCACGACACCTGCGCCCGTAGCCAGCGCGAGCTCCGGCGGCGCGAAGGAGCGCGCAGCTACGACGGCGACGAGAGCCCCTCCGCCCGCGATGAGTCCTTTTGCCATGCCGGCGCCAAAGGGGAGCATGCCCATGATCATCCGGACCTGCACCACACGAGCAAGGTTCACAAGCGCGAGAGCAGCGGCCCAGGCGGCGGCGGATCCGATGATCCCGTAGATCGGGATGAGCCAGATGTTGAGTGTGACGTTGAGCACGAGCACCACGATGTTGTTTGTCATATTGATCACGGGGCGGCCGGACATGTTCAGCATGAGGGCACAGGGGCCGGTCCCCGCATCGACGAACTTGCCGGCGGCGAGGATGACCGTTACCGCCGCCCCCACGGCGAAACCGGGGCCGAAGAAACTCAGCAGCTCGCGCGGGTACAGGCTGATGATGATGAAAGCGGGCAACGACAGACGAACGATCCAGCTCGTCGCAGCGGCATAGGTGCGCCTCAGGGTGTCGGCCCGGCCCTGCTGATAAAGCGTGGCGATCCTGGGTGCGAAAGATGCGTTGATGGGGAGCATGACGAAGCTCGCTAGCACCACGAGTCGGGTAGCTACGTTGTAGACGCCGACGTCGCTGCTCGAGAGAAAGATGCCTATGAGGATGGTGTCGGCCCAGGTCAAACCGCTCGTAGCGAGGGTCGCCATCCAGCTCACGAACGAGAACCCGAGCAGCTGACGCGGGCGGTACTTGGGAGCTGCCGCCGAGCGGCCCATAAGGCGGCGAAGCGCAACCGCCGAGGTGAGCGCGGCGCCGAGGTGGCTCACGAACAGCGCAACCATTGCGCCGGGCAGGCCGGCTCCCCGAAGCAGCAGGACGGCCGCAAAGGATAGGCGCAGCGACGGCTCGAGAACGAGATGAATAAGTGCGAACGGCTTCATGGTCTTGAAGCCCTTGGTTGCGCCGAGAGCGGCGTGCGCGAAGGCAAATAAGGGCAGCGTGACGGCCACCGCGCGCAGCGGGCTCGCGAGGCGCGTATCGTCAAAAGCCTGATCTGCCAGCCACCCCGCTGCCCCATAAAGACAGGCCCCCATCAACAGCGCAACGAAGATGGTTACGGCGAGGCCCAGACGTACGGTCCCACGAACGCCTCCAGGGTCGCGTTCGGCTCGGTAAACCGCGACATAACGGGTGAGAGCAGACCCTGTTCCGCTGACGGCGACGAGGCTGAGAAGAGCCAGGACTGCGTAGGACTGCCAGTAGACGCCAACGATCGATCGGCCAAGCTCGCGGGCAAGGAGCAGCGAGAGCCCGAGGTCCGCTACATGGCTAAAAGCAGAGCTGACAAGGTTCAGACCTCCGCCGCGCGCCATGCCGACGATCTCGCGGTCGCCGCGTGGGTCGCGCTCGGGCGTCACCCTCGGCTGGTCGCTTTCGCCCTCACGGTGTCCTCACAACTTCCAGAGAAGCGGGTGCCTCGCCGGGGTGCTCAGGCGTATTGCGTCGCACCACGCTTGATGCAGCGGCGGCAAAGGCGAAGAAGTACCACAGCGTGACGACGTTCGAGATCACGTTGGCAACGACGCTCACGGCCAGGAACGCCACCGCGCATCCGAAGAAACCCGCCGCTACTGCGTGGTCGAAGGTTCCTCGTGGAGCGGCGAGAACAGCTCGTCTCCCGAGCCCGAGGATGGCGGCAAGAACGGCGAGGTAGGCGAGGATGCCGAGCACCCCGGTTTCGACGAGGACGCGCACGAAGTCGTTGTGCGTCTGAGCCTCGTTCGAGGTGAGGGTTGGGACCTTTGACAAGCCAACCCCCGTGACGGGGCTGGATTTGAAGTAGGGAAGCACGCTCGTCCACTGCGCAAGTCGCCAGTCGACAGAGTTCGGAGAAGTGTCGACGGTGGACTCATCCTCGGTGAGGTCGCTGAAGCGGGCGTTGACCTGCGGGATCGAGAGGAGGCCGAAGGTCGCGAGGACTATCACTCCGACAAGGACCTTCTTACCTTGGGCGAGCGCGACGGCGACGAGACCGAACACCGTGGCTACCAATGCGCTGCGGGTGAAGGTCAGCACCAGGACAATCGCGGAGCCCGACAACAGAACGGCAAAGAGACGCCGGTAACCTTTTTCCAGATAGGGAAATATCGCTACCCCGAAGATGATCATCAGCATGAGATAACGCCCGAAGGTGTTGGATTGGCCGAAGGGGCCGGTGACCCGCTCGAAATCGCCCTTTACCTCCTGGCGCGCACCGCCGCCGGCGAATCCCCACGCCGTCATGAGCAACGGGAAGATCGACGACATGTACACGCCCATCAGCAGCGTGCGCATATTTTTCTTCTCCGCCATCATCTGCTCGAGCACGACGAACATCAACACCGCGGAAAGGATGCGCGTGACTTCCAGGAGACTCGGCAGGGGATCCCCCTCTGTGCCGGCGACACTGAACATGCCCGCCACAACGAAAGCAAGCAGGGCGCGTCGCAGAAAGGAGCCGGGAACGAGCCCCTTCGCCTGACGCCGAGCCATCAGCCACACCGCTGCTACGAACAGAAAGAGAAGGCCGAGCATGCTGGCGGGGTCGAGGGCACGGGTGGCGGTGTCTTCCGACCCAAGCTCGGAGCTGACCTTTGCGAGGTCCAAAGAGGCGCGGGCGACGAGTGTCACGAGGAGGAAGGCCTGGAAGTTTCTCATCGCGAGGAGGCCGAGGCCGAGGCCGACGACGCCTGCCAGTGGCAGCACGACCAGAAGGGGGGACCCCGAGCCGGCCGAAAGCCCGGCGAAGCAAGCAAGGAGGGCCACGATGACGGCAGCGGCATACTGGCTGCCCCTCATGAGCCACGAATCGGTAGGCGCCCCAGGTGCCGCGAGGCGCGCCTCAGTCATGACCGGGACCACCTCCAGGGGCCCGTGACGCTGCTGCGCGCCGCCCCCTCATCCGGCGGACGCTACGGGCCTGCGTCGAGATCATGGTCTCCTTCTGAAGAGTAATGCTGGTCTGTTCTGATTCGCATGCGACAAGCCATCTGGTGTGGTGAGGGGCAACGTTTGCCACGGCTCCGCCGACCCCCCCGCAGGCCCGTTGCCGTCGGCGCCCGGCCCCTATATCCACTTTCTGCGGGATTGATCTGGATGATACCGTAGCCAACCGATATTCCCCAGCGAGGCGAGGACGTTCGTCTTGAGCCAGTTTGTCTTCCTGATCAGCAACGGCCGCTCCGGTTCTTCCTTGGTGCATGAGCTCCTCGCTCGCCACCCGGAGGTCGGCTTCATCTCGAACCTCGAGGACCGCTTACCCAGTCTTCCTCCGAGCGCAGGACGCTACAACAACCTCCTCTACAGGAGAATGCCTCCGTCTTTGACTCAGAAGGGCAGGCTCCGCTTCGCCCCTTCCGAGGCCTACCGGATACTGACTCGTCA
>JACCZU010000190.1 GCA_013695835.1 Candidatus Aridivita willemsiae | reverse complement strand
GGGCTGGCTCGCTAAGACCGCAGCCCTGGCCCGCAAGGACCTCATCGTCGAGGCGCGCGGCCGCGACACGCTGCCGCCCATGATGGCCTTCGCGCTCACGGTGACCGTGCTGCTCGCCTTCACGCTCCCGGACGGCGCCCGAGTGGACGCTCAGGTGGGCTCCTCAGCAGGCAGTGCCCCCATTGCCGACGTGCTTGCCGGGTTTCTGTGGGTAACGGTCCTTTTCGCCGGCCTTATCGGCTTCGCGCGCACCTTCGAGGTCGAGCGCGACGAGGGGGCCATCGACGTCCTGCTGCTTGCGCCGCTCGACCGCTCCGGGATCTACCTCGCAAAGGCGGTGGCCAACTCCGTTTTCATCCTCGGAGTCCAGGCCGTGCTTCTCCCGGCCTTTGCCGTTCTGTTCTCGGTGCGCCTGGGCCTCGGCCTCGTCGGTGTGGTGATCCTCGCAGACGTCGGCCTCGTGGCAATCGGAACCCTGTTCGCCTCCCTCGCGGCGCAAACGAGGAGCAGGGAGCTTCTCCTTCCACTTCTTGCCTTTCCCGCCCTCGTCCCCGTGTTCATCGCCGCCGTGGAGCTGACCTCCGACCTCTTTTCGGGGAGCCGGCTCGACACGGTGGCGTCGAGGGGCTGGTTCGGGATCCTGATCGCCTTCGACATCGTGTTCTCCGTGATCGGCGCACTCGCGTTCGAATACGTCGTCGAGTGAGTACGGCCACGGCTCCTGGAATGCTTTGCCTGGTTAGCGGGGGCCTCCTGCGGGTAGGAAACAGTGGCCAAGCACGAAGGCAACAAGCTAGATCAGGGAGTGAGCTAACACATGGCAAACGAACTTCAAGGAAAGACGGTTGCGATCCTCGCAAGCGACGGCTTCGAGCAGGTTGAGCTGACCGAGCCCCGCAAGGCAGTTGAGAACGCTGGTGCCCAGACGCACCTCATCGGGCTTGAGTCCGGCGAGATCCAGGGCTTCAACCACATCGACCGCGCCGACATGTTCCCCGTCGACAAGGCCGTTAGCGACGCAAGCCCAAGCGACTACGACGCCCTGATCCTCCCCGGCGGAGTCATCAACGGCGACTTCGTGAGAAGCAATCCAGAAGCGGTGAGCTTCGTGAAGGCGTTCTTCGAGGCCGGTAAGCCCGTCAGCGCGATCTGCCACGGCCTTTGGGTTTTCGCCGAAGCCGGCGTCGCCACAGGTCGCACCATGACCTCGTGGCCGAGCCTGCAGACCGATCTCCGCAACGCAGGCGCGACCTGGGTCGACGAGGAAGTCGTAGTCGACCAGGGCATGGTCACAAGCCGCAACCCCGACGACCTCCCCGCCTTCTGTGCCAAGACGGTCGAGGAGATCTCCGAGGGCAAGCACAAGGAGCAAGCGACCAAGACCGAAGCGGCGCTGGCTTCGTAAGGAGTCACCACAAGTCAGATCACTGAGACTCCGGGGCCGTAGCCCCGGAGTCTTTTGTTTGCGCTGGGCACGGCGGGCGCTGAGCGCCCCTCCCTGTAAGCTGACGTTCATGGCTATTGCCTCCGGTGGACGCAGCGGCGCTGCGTTTCGTTACCTCGCAGTGGCGGCGTGGGCGTCGGTCGCGGTCGCGCTCGGCCTCATCTTCTTTGTGGCGCGCGAGGCCGTCGACGCGATGGGCGGCCAGCTCCAGCGCATCTTCTATGTGCACGTGCCGGCTGCGTGGGTCGCCTACATCGCCTTTGCGATTGTCTTCATTGCTTCGATCGCCTACCTGAGGACGGGGGCCCGCCGGTGGGACCTTCTCGCCCATGCATCCGCCGAGCTCGGCGTGGTGTTCTGCTCGCTCGTGTTGATCACGGGCCCGATCTGGGCGCGCCCCGTGTGGGGAACGTGGTGGCAATGGGACGCACGGCTGACCTCTGCCCTTGTCCTGTGGCTCACCTACGTCGGCTATCTGCTCCTCAGGGCGCTCGCCACGGACCCCCGGCGGGTCGGACGCCTCGCCGCAGTGCTCGGGATCGTGGGCTTCGTCGACGTCCCCATCGTCCACTTCTCGGTGCTGTGGTGGCGGACTCTTCACCCGAGCGGCCCTGCGGTCGGAAATGCCTCCGGCGGGTCGACCCTCGGCGCGCCCGAGCTGGTTGCGTTCTTCAGCGCGCTAATAGCTTTCACGCTGCTGTTCGCGTGGCTGCTCGCGGTGCGAGTGCGCCTCGGCGGCCTCGCCGACCGTGTCACCGAGCTCGAGATCGCACACGAGATGGGCGCCGTTGCGCCGGCCGCGGCCGGGCCCCGTTCCCCAAGGCCCGGCGAGGTGGCGGGTGCAGCGACGGGGGCGAGCCCCCATCTCGCCGAGAGGTGAGCGACATCGCCTGGTTGTTCGTGGCCTTTGCCGTTGTGTGGGTGGCGATCGGCGGTTACCTGGTCACCATCGGGAGCCGTCAGCGGCGCCTCGAGGCCAGGCTCAGAGATCTCGACGCACGCTCCGGCAGCGATCCGCATGGCCGCTCGGCATCGCCCTAAAGCCGCTGCTCAAGGGCACAATGTCTCGTTTGGACGCGCTCCCAGGCTGTAAGCTGGCGGCCGGATGGCACTTCGCGGACGCGTTCTCAAGAGAGGCAAAGAACCGATGTCGTGGACGACCGCGATCATCCTCGGGACCCTCATCTATTTCATGGCCATCCTCGTGCTTGGACAACTCCCCTCGCTGATCATCTACAAGTTCGACCAGTACGTCGCCGAGATCATCGAGTTCTCTAAGAGCCTTCCCGGGGTTGGAGAAACGGGACTCACGACGTTGTGGATCAGAACCATCCGCGACATCGTCGCGAACACG
>JACCZU010000185.1 GCA_013695835.1 Candidatus Aridivita willemsiae | reverse complement strand
TCGTCCACCGCGACGTACTTGGTGATCTCGGTCACGCCCGTCTCGGTGTCGACCTCGACTGCGCAGATGTGCGCTCCCGAGGGGAAGGTGAAGTTCGGCGGATCGAGGACGTAGGTCTCGTCGAGCCCGGGCTCGAGGCCCTCGGGAAGGTTGTGCGCGGTCCATGCGGAGAAAGCGATCTCGGGAATCGTCTTGGCCTTGTCGGGCGCGCCCTTGACCTGGAGCTTGCCGTCCGACCACTCGATGTCGTCCTCCGACGCCTCGAGCTCGTGGGCCGCGATCTTCTTGGCCTTGTCCTTGATCTTGTTGGCTGCGTGGTGGAGGGCGACGCCGCCGACGGACAGGCTCCTGCTCCCGTAGCTGTCCATGCCGAGGGGCGAGATCGCGGTGTCGCCGTGGAGCACTTCGATGTCGTCGAAGTCGACGCCGAGCTCATCTGCAACGATCTGGCACCACGACGTCACGTGGCCCTGCCCGTGGGGTGAGGTCCCCGTGACCACCTCGATCTTTCCGGTCGGCTTGCACCGAATCGTTGCAGCCTCCCAGCCGCCGGCGCCGTAGCGCAGGGCGCTAAGCACTTGGGACGGGGCGAGCCCGCACATCTCTATGTAGGTCGAGATCCCGATACCGAGCTGCTTTGTGCCTCCGCTGCTGCGGCGCTGCTGCTGCTCGCGCCTGAGGTCGTCGTAGCCGACCAGCTCCAAGGCCTTGTTGAACGAGCTTAGGTAGTCGCCGGAGTCGAACTGAAGCCCGGCGGGGGTCGCCCACGGCTCGTCGAAGGGCGGGATGAAGTTCAGCCTGCGGAGCTCGGCGGGGTCCTTATCAAGCCGGCGGGCGAGGGCGTCCATGATCCGCTCGACCGCATAGGTCGCCTCGGGACGCCCTGCGCCGCGGTAGGCGTCGGTCGGAGTCTTGTTTGTGAGCACCGCCGTGCACTCGAAGTAGTAGGCCTCCGGCGCGTAGACGCCGTGGTAGAGAAACGCCCCAAGGATGGGAATGCCGGGGGTGACGAGCTGCAGATAGGCGCCCATATCGGCGAGGACCTTGACCCTCATCCCGACGATCTTGCCCTCCTCGGTTGCGGCCACTTCCATATTCGAGGTCTGGGCGCGGCCGTGGATCGTTGCGAGGTAGTTCTCCGAGCGCTCCTCGATCCACTTCACGGGGGCCCCGAGCTTGCGGGCCACAGCAAGGCAGACGGCCTCCTCCGCGTAGATGTTCAGTTTGGAGCCGAAGCCGCCTCCGACGTTGGGCGCCACGACGCGCAGCTTGGATTCTGCAATCCCCATCGTGAGACTGAGTGTGACCTTAGCGATATGGGGGATCTGGGTTGCGGAGTAAAGCGTGTAGTCACCCTGAGCGTGCCCAACGTCGACCACAACGCCGCGCGGCTCGATGGCGTTGGGAATGAGGCGCGGGTGCTCGTAGCGCTCCTTTACGACCACCGGGGCGTCGGCGAAGACGCGTTCGGCGTCCTCGGCGGAGCCGGTCTTCCAGGTGTAGATGTCGTTGGAGCCGAGCTCGTCGTGGATGACGGGGGCTCCCTCCTTGAGCGACTCCTCCGTGTCGAGCACCGGGTCGAGCGGCTCATAGTCGACGTCGACGGCTTCGAGCGCGTCTTTGGCTCGGGCCCGGCTGTCGGCCACGACCACGGCGACAGCGTCGCCGGCGTAACGGGCCTTGTCGGCGGCGACCGGATAGTGGGTTGGCATGCGCGCGTCCTCTGCATCCGGCTCGGGAAAGGTCGTGGTCGGTACCGGCCACGCGCACGGGAGGCCGGCCGCCCACTCGCCGGCGAGGTCGGCGCCGCTGTAGACGGCGACAACGCCGGGCATGCCGGTGGCCCTCGTGGTGTCTACACCGTTGATCTTGGCGTGGGCGAACGGGCTTCTGACCACCGCGACCCACAGCATCCCGGGAAAGGTGATGTCGTCGATGAAGCGCCCCTGCCCGGAAATGAGCTCGGGGTCCTCTTTGCGTAAAACCCCTCTGCCGACGTACTTCTCGGCGCGTTCCGCAACCTCAGTCACTAAATGCTCCCCTCCTTGTCGCCACGGTTATGACTGTGCGCCCCCGCGTCAAGCGCTCGCAGGGGAGCGCATCTCATCCGCAGCGCTCTGGATCGCCTTGACGATGTTGTGGTATCCGGTGCAGCGGCACAAGTTTCCCTCGAGACCGAGTCGGATGTCTTTCTCGGTCAAGTCGCCCCCCTCCTGGATGAGACCAAGCGCCGCCATGATCATCCCCGGCGTGCAGTAGCCGCACTGGAGCCCGTGCTCGGTGTGGAAAGCGTCCTGGAGCGGATGCATCTTCCCGTCGTCGGCGAGCCCTTCGATTGTCTGGACCTCGGCGCCGTCGGCCTGGACCGTGAGAACGGTGCACGACTTGACCGAGCGGCCGTCCATCAGAACCGTGCAAGCGCCACACGAGGTTGTGTCGCAGCCCACGTTTGTCCCCGTGAGCGCGAGGTTCTCGCGCAGAAAGTAAACGAGCAGCTGTCGTGGCTCGACCTCGGCGGAATGCTCGACGCCGTTGACCTCAAGACTCACTTGCCGCAAAGTCCACCTCCCTCTACCGGCTCCTCCGGCGGCTCCCGCCATTCGAAGATGGCGCCGGGAGGCCTCCGAGCGAACCGATGACTTCCAGCTTCGACCACGTGCCCGTAAGATAGTACGTCCATGCCCGGCACATGACTTCTAGGCGAAGCTGGTGAGCTTGTTGGGGGAGACTGCAGACGTTCTGGCAGCCATAGCGGCTCTGCGCGCCCGGAAGGAGCCCATGGCGCTTGCGACCATCGTCGACGTGAAGGGTTCGACCTATAGGCGCGCGGGGGCGCGGCTGCTCGTTCCGGCCGAGGGGGACATGGTGGGCAACCTTTCTGGCGGCTGCCTCGAGGGCGAGGTCGAGGGCGTGGCACGCGTGGTCATGGCCGGAGGGGAGCCGC
>JACCZU010000180.1 GCA_013695835.1 Candidatus Aridivita willemsiae | reverse complement strand
GTCTTCGAGTAAACGATTTTGTCGGCCGCCTGCCATATGGCAGCGTAGTCCTGAATGAAGGGTGGCTGGCCGGCGACGGTGTGCGCGGTCTCCCAGTAGAGCATCACCTCGTAGATTCGGCGCCCGTAGAGGTATGTGCCGGCCGGCCGCTCGAGGTCGTTGACGAAGGTGTGCACCTCCTCGTCCGGCGCAGCCCAGTCGAAGTTGCCGTCCTCGTCCGCGACGTAGCCGTCCAGCGACGTGATCGCTGTGTAGATCAGCTTGGCCATGGTGAGCTTCCCCTTACGCGTACTGATTGCCTCTCGCAACCGGTCCAAAAAGCATAGGTAACTGCTGGTGCGGTCGTTTGTTGGTGTCTGGTACCCACAAACGACCACGGTAGGGAGGAGAGCGCGACGGCGCAGGACACTTAGGATGGGGGGCCGTCGGGCCAGTAGCTCAGTTGGTAGAGTGCACCCCTCGCACGGGTGAGGTCAGGGGTTCGAATCCCCTCTGGTCCACTAATCACAAGCATGTAAGCATGATATGCTGACATACCATGAAAAGAACAACGGTCAAGCTCCCAGATGATCTCGATGCGCGCCTACGCCATGAGGCGGCGCGACGTCGGACGACTGTCTCCGATCTGACCCGGGAGGCGATTGAAACGCACCTCGGAGGGAAAGGACGCCGGCTGATGGCCGCCAAGGCGGGTCGCAGCGGTCGTAAGACCATCTCCGAACGCGTCGAGGAGATCTTGCGAAGCGAGGCAGGCCAATAGCGCTCTTGGTCGATTCAGGGCCCCTATACGCCTACGTTGATGAGGATGACCGCCACCACCACGCGTGCCTGGATCTGTTGGCGACCTACCAGGGGCCTTTGGTAGTTCCGACTCTTGTAGTCACAGAGGTTGCCTACCTGATCGAGACCCGCCTCGGGCCCGTGGCCGAAGTCCGGTTCCTCGGTGACCTCGCAGCCGGCGCCTTCACGACCGACCCGGTTGCGTCGTCGGACTGGTTGCGTATCGCAGAGCTGGTTTGGGAATATCGAGATCTTCCGCTGGGCACCGTCGACGCGTCCGTCGTAACGACCGGCGAGCGGTTACGTATCCGGGAGGTGGCAACGCTGGATCGGCGACACTTCTCCGTTGTCCGACCTACTCACACATCCACTTTCGAGCTTTTGCCTTGACGCAGCGACACCACCTCTCGCGGCGGTAGATGGGCGCGGTTGCGGTTCACGCACCGGGTAATCAGCTCCACTTCGTGTCCCTGCCCCGCCACGCCCGGTGCCATCTCACCGCCGGGCGGCTGCGCCGCTCCTCCGGCGCCTTCGATTCCCGGCAGCCCCACTTCGTCAGGGGACCGCAGCGCGTACCAGCGTCAGGATCGGTCCGGGCACGACCCCCAGCAGGACGGTGAGGCAGGCCGTGACAACCATCGGTATGAGCATCTCTCTCGGCACCGGGCGTGCGGATAGCGGTAATGAGGTGGGGCCGCTCGGTGTGCCGTCAACATGTGGCATCGGAGATAACGAGGTGCGAACCACACGGAGATAGTAGGTAGCCGACAGGACCGTCGATGCGGCCAGCACCATCAGCACGAGCCACTGACGTGCCTGGGCGACTCCGATGAATAGGAAGTACTTGGTCACGAAACCGACGGTGGGCGGAAGCCCGACGATGGAGGCCGCACCGACGGCGAAGACGCCGAGCAAGAGCGGCATCCGCTGACCGAGTCCCCGTAGTTCGTTGAGTCTGGTCGCCCCGGTTCCGACCGCTATCGCCCCGACCGCAAAGAAGAGGGTGATCTTGCTGACCGAGTGGCCGACGAGGTGCAGGGCGCCTCCCGTAGCTCCGGCTTCGTTCAGCAGCGCCATCCCCAAGACCATGTAAGAGAGTTGCCCGATCGTGGAGTAGGCAAGGATCTCCTTCAGGTTTCCGAGCCGCAGGGCGACGAGGGATGCCACGAGGATGGTGACGGATGTCGCGATCAGGGTAAGCCGACCGAGCCCGAGAGATGCGATCGCGTCCTGCCCGAACACGTCGAGCAGCACCCGGAACAGCGTGAACACGCCCACGTTGACGACCGCTACCGAGTGGAGCAGAGCGCTTACGGGCACTGGTGCCACCATGGCGGCCGGCAGCCATGCGTGAGCCGGGAGGATCGCCGCTTTCGCGATCCCGAACAAGAACAACAAGTAGGTGAGGATCGGCAGGAAACCGGTCGGCTCCGCGCCGAAGATGCCCCCCGGAGTAAGAGCAAACGACCCGGTCTGCGTGTATGTCAGCACCACGGCAGGCAGAAAGAGGGCGATACCGGTTCCGAGCTGGTAGGAGAGGTAGCGACGTCCTCCTGTCGCCGCCTCGTTGGTTCCGGTGAAAGTGACGAGCGGGTAGGTGGCAATCGTCATCGCTTCGTAAAACAGATAGAGAGTGATGAGATTGGCGGAGAAAGCCACACCGGCGGTTGCAGAGATGGTGATGGCCACCAGCACGTGAAGGCGCGTGAGAGAGGCGGTCGCGCCACGCAGATAACCGATCGAATACAGCGTTGTGAGCAACCATAGGGGCGACGCGGTCAGGAGCAAGAGCATCCCGAGTGGGTCGCCTCGAAGAGCGATCGGTGCATCAGTTAGGAAAGGAGCGATGCTGAAGGTTGCCCTGTGCCCGTCCAGGACGTCCGGCAGCATGACCACGAGGGCGATGATCTGGGCGACCCCGGCAAAGATCGCGGCCCAGTCACGAACCTGTGGCCGGTCACGCAGCAGCGCGACCGCCGCGGCCCCGACGAGCGGGATGAGGAGCGGCAGGAGGAGTCTCACATGCTCCCCGCTAGGCCATCAACGGTAGTGGCCAGCCGCTCGACGAGTTGGGTCACGGATGACTGCGCGGGGTCGAGAATGAGCGAAGGAAATATCCCAAGGAGCACTATCGCTGCCGCTATCACAAAGGCAAGTGAGGCCTCACGAGGTCCAAGGTCGACGATGTGGTTGACGGGATCTCGCATGACCGGTCCGTAGAAAGCACGCTGCAGCCAGATCAACGAGTACCCCGCGGCTAGAACGACGATGGCGAGCGCGATCAGAGAAGGCGCGCCGAATTCACGGAAGGCTCCGAGCAACGCGAGGAATTCGCCGGGAAAGCCGCTCGTGCCCGGCAACGCTGCCTCCGCAAACGCGAATATCAGGGCAAATGCGGTGAGAGCAGGTGCGCGCGCGGCAAGCCCGCCGAGGGCGCCAACATCGGTTGTCCCCAGCCTCTGGTATATGAATCCGGCGACAAGCAGGAGGCCCGCCGCCGTCAGTCCCAGGTTCGCCAGCAGGAACACCGCACCCGACACCCCATCCGCGTTGCCCGAAGACAGACCAAGAAGGGCGAGTCCGACGTGGCTCACGCCGGCGAAAGCGATCAGTCGTCGCAGGTCGGGTTGGGCAAGAGCCGCTAGGCCTCCATAGATGATCGCCATGATCGCGAGGACCGCGATCAACCATCTCCATTGCATGAAGGCGGTGGATGTCAGCGGCATGATGAGCCGCAGGAATCCATACACGCCGACCTTGAGGCCGGCCAGCAAGATGCCGATCCCTATGGGACCCTCCTGCAAGGTCGGCGGAAGCCAGGAGTGCAGCGGGAACAGTGGTGCTTTGAGCGTGAACGAGAACGCCATCAAAAAGAACACGACGGTTCCGAGGCCTGCCGGAACCTCGACCTCGAGAAGTGCCAAGTAATCGAACGACAGTGAACCCTCCACGGTGCTGTGGTTGACACTCAGCAGAACGAATGCGGCCAGCAGCGTCACGGATCCCATCAGCATCGCCAAGACGTACTTCGTAGCCGCGTGACTGCGGCCCGGGCCCGTGCCCCAAAGTTTGATCAGCACGAATGTTGGGACCAGCATCAGCTCCCAGAACACGAAGAAGAGTGCGAGATCCAGAGCAGTGAACACTCCCGTCGACGCGGTCGAGAAGGTCAGAACGGAGATGAGATAAGGCTTCTGTCGATGGGACACGGTGGTCCTCGCCTGAGCAACTGCTACGACGGTCAACAACGCCGTCAAAGGCAAGAACGGCGCCGACAGGCCGTCGATCCCGACGTGGATGCTGGCGCCGATCGCGTCTATCCAAGGTAATTGCTCTTCGAACTGGAAAGTCGCCGTCGGTGCGGCTGAGAAGCCAACGAACATCCACAAAGAGATCGCCAGCTCCACGAACGCGCCGATCAGAGCAACTCGATGGATGATCCGTGCGTCGCGAAGTGGCACGAGCGCGACGGCAACCAAGAGCGGCCAAGCCACCAGGATCGTTAGGAGTGAGAGACCGTCGGCGGCGCCCTGGGTCACTATTGCTTCTCCAACCGAGTGATACCGGAGGAGGCCTGTTCGACTCTCTCCTCGAGCCACGTTAGCGACGGGCGCATGCGGTGGATGAACGGACTCGTGCCAAGCCCGATCCAAAAGATCAGTGCAGCGAGAACCGCGATTATCGCACGCTCGCCGCGAGTGAGGTCGTATATACGTTCAGCGAGTGTCTTGTGAGCCTCGCCCATGAAGCCGCGCATGAAGTACGACAGGGAGTAAGCCGCGGTCAGAAGGACGCCGAGACCGGCGGTGACCGCCATCCACCAACTGCGCTGGTAACCACCGAGCATCACGAGATGCTCGCCGTTGAATCCGTTGGTGCCGGGAAGACCAACCCCAGCAAGCGCGACCAACAGAAAGGCCGCCGTCATGAGCGGAGCAGAGGAGACGAGTCCTCCAAGGGACGCGAGCTCCGGTTGACCGATCCGGGCAGTCAGGAATCCCGCGACGAAGAACAAACCGGCGCCGACGATCCCGAGGTTGACCATCTGCAGCACCGCGCCCTCGAAACCATCGAGATTCAACGAGAACAGCCCCAGCATGACTACGCCCATGTGTGCCACGCTTGCGAACGCCAATAACCGGCGGAGGTTCGTTTGACCTAGCGCGAGGAAAGAGCCGTAGATGACGCTCACGGCACCGGCCGTAGCCATGATCCACAGCCATTCCTTAGCCGACTCGGGGAAAAGAGGGATGATGAAACGCAGAAATCCATAGGTTCCGAGCTTCACTCCGACCAGGAACACGCTCATCCCCACGACCGGTCCATGATCGAGGACCTTCGGAAGCCAAGTGTGGAAGGGAAAGAGCGGCGCCTTCGCTGCGAACCCCAGAGCCAAGAGCACGAACGGCCAGGTCTGCGACGCTGGGGCCAACTCCATAGAGAGCAACCGGCCCAACTCGAACGAAACGCCGTTACCCGTGGCAGCCGCGTAGGCGCGGCCGGTGAGGACGATGCCGACTAGCATGAACGCCGCGCCTGCACCCACGAAGCCGACATAGTTTCGGCCCGCATCCCGGCGTTGCGGCCCGGTTCCCCAGCGAGTGATGAGGAACCAACTAGGGATCAACTCGGCAACGAAGAACGCCCAGAAGATCATCAGGTCGAGCGCGACGAATGCTCCCAGCATCGTCGCCTCGAGTATCAGGATCGCCGCGGAGTAGCCGGCCGCGGTCCCGACTATGGGAGGGTCACCATCGGCCCGGAGGGCAGGGATGTTGTGTTCGGCGTAGGCGATCACCATCAATCCGAGGAGCGCGGTCAGCGGCACGAACAAGATGCTCACTCCGTCCACTCCAACGTGCCAGGAGACACCGAAGAAGTCACCGACGCGTTCGACGAACTGCATATCCGAGATGCCGGGTTCGAAGGCAAGCGCCAGAGTTACCGTTCCTGCAAATTCCAGAGCCGCGGCGGCGATAGCGACGCGTGTCGCGGCGCGCGCATCTCCCAACGAAACGACCACAGCCGCGGCCACCACCGGGAACAGGATCAGCAGGGTGATGGCAGGAAAGCCAACCTGGTCGATCGCCAGCAGCTCGTTTGGCATCAGCGCGCCGCCGCGATGGCGACGATGCAAGCAAGCGCGACGAGCGCGGCGACGATCGGCCTGCCAAGGAACGCTTCCATCACCAACAAACCTCTCCTGATGCGTTCGCCCACCGCGGCGACTCGACCGGGACCGAGTTGAAACACGCGGCTTTCGACTGCTTCGGTGAACGCAGCAAGCGTTCCCGAGAGTCGTTCGAACACGCTTTCGACCCCTCGTTGGAAGACCACACGCTCGGTCCGCTGGCTAAATGCCGAGATTGCGTTCGTGAGCGCGCCGTAAAGGCCACCGCCCTGTGATGTGAGCCTGCGTTCCAGACGAGTGGTAAGGGAGCTCAGCCGTTCGATCGGCGTGCCCCCTGCCCGCAACCTGCGCCCGGCACTCCCAGGCGCGAGGTGGGCCGCCGGTCGAAGCCAGTCAAGGCCGGGCCGCTCCGGTAGCTCGGCGGCCCCAGCGTCGTGGGCCTCTACTGCGGCGTCGAGTCGGGCTTCCCACGTCACATCGGGGCGGGGGGTGAAGGAGGGCAGCAGCGCCCCCGTCATGGGATCCAGGACGGTGCGGTCGAATCGGTCGACCGCGGTCCCTGCGCGTGTCACGGCGGCCGTCGCGCGATCCGCCGCCTCGTCCAGCCACACTCGGTTGGAAGCCGCGAAGTAGAGCCGGCGCGCGAACGGACCGCCCGTCCCCGCGGGTTGTTCTGCGCGGAAACGGTCGAAGAACCGCGGCACCGCGATCCCGGAAAGCACCAGGCAGATCAGTGCCGCAACCAGCACGATCGTCGCGCCCCGTGGGGCTGCGACGGCGACTCCGCTCTCGGAGACGGTGGGAGCGAGCAGTTGGGCGAACCAGGAACCATCGATGCCTCCCGGCACTAACCGAACGGCGATCGCCGCCGCGACCAATCCGAACCCCACCGCAGAGGCGATGCCCGTCCGCCGCGCCCTTCCAGCGTCGTCGTGGAAAGTAGCGCGTACCATCCGGCCGGCCGAGAACCACAGCCCGAACGCAGCCACCACTCCGAGACCGGCGAGGGCGACTGTCCCTCGGGCCCACTCATCCGGTAACGACAGCAATCCCGTTGCGAAGGGAGCCGTGAGGAGCAGAAGCGCGGCCGCGCCTACCAAGGTGGATATTGCGCGAGCGGTATCGGTAGGTCGGGCGATCGCAGCGGGGTCCGGTCCTCCGTGGAGGTGGTGAAGGATCGACGGGGCCGTAAGGAACAGGTTCGTCTTGTAGAACGCGTGTGCCACGAGATGGAAGATCGCGATCGGGTACAGCCCGAGGCCGCAGAGAAGCAACATGAAACCGAGGTGAGCGTTCGTGGAGGCGGCGAGCATGCCCTTGATGTCGGTTTGGGTAAGGCCAGCCAGCTGGCCATACAGCACGGTCATGGCTCCGACCACCCCGACCGCCACGAGAGCGATGGGAGCTCGCTCATAGAGAGGAGCACTTCGCACCACGAGATAGACACCGGCTGTGACCATGGTTGCGCCGTGGATCAAGGCGCTGGAGGGCGTCGGGCCTTCCATAGCGCGAGCAAGCCATCCCCCGAGCGGCATCTGCGCCGATTTCCCGGCCGCGCCCATCAGCAAGCAGAGCCCCACCGCGGTTCCAGTGGCCGCGGGCAGCGGCGAGGCCAGCACCTCGGAGTAGCTCAGCCCGTTGTTCTGAGCCGCGAGAACGAAGATCCCAGCGAGCAAGCCGGCGTCGCCCACACGGTTGAGGACGAAGGCTCGGGTGCCGGCTTCACCCGCGGAGGTGCGATCACGGTAAAAGGCGATCAACAGGTACGAGCACGCGCCCACGACCTCCCATGCCACGAAGAGCATCAGGTAGTTCTCGGCGAGAACGAGTAACAGCATGGCCCCGACGAACAGCGGCAGGACGGTGAAGTAACGGCCGAAACCGGCCTCGTTGTGAAGATAGTTGACCGAGAATCGCGCGACGAGCCAGCTCAGCCCCGCGATGGTTACCGCCATCGTGGCCGACAGTGGGTCCAACTGGAATCCGATATCGATCGTTAACGAAGCGGTGTGCACCCACGTACCGAGGATGACGAACCGGGGGGCCGGGTCCGCGAACGTGATTGCAGCCGCGGCAGCCGCCGATGCGGCCGAGAGACCCACTCCCCAAACTGCAATCCGACCGAGAAGCCGCGTGCCTAGCAAGCGCCCCCCGGAGACTCGATCTGCGATCGCGAGCACAGCCGCCACGAGGGGAAACCCGGGGATCGCCGTGACGAAAAATCCTTCCGTCGTCACCGCACCGCCTTCGACTCGATGCGAGCGGGAGGCAGGAACCCGCTCCGACCCTGGTAATAGTCGAAGGAGCTCGCCACGACGGGAAGCTTAGATGGCTTCCCCTCCCAGGTGACGAAGCCTTGCCCCGGCACGAATAGATCGAAGTGCCCGTCGGTCGGATCGACCGCCACCAGGTGGACCCATTCGTTGTCGAGCAGTTCGGCGATGGCCGGCTGGCTACCGTAGATTTGCCCCAGGACCTCCACGGGGGCCTCGACGATCAACAAGAGACGCATGGGCTCGTGGAGCTCGACCATCTGCTTCGGCAGCCCCGTGCGTAGATCACTCGCCGCTCCCTCCATGACCCCGAGCAGGCCCGTGACATTGTGAGGAACCTTCGTGTCGCAGCCGAACACGCGGTTGTCGACCGTCGAGAAGTAATACTCCAGGTTGATGCCGGCCCCCACGGGCCCCATGGCGAGAAGGATGCGCTGAACGATCGACCCATCGGGGTCGCCGTTGGGGTCGTAAGAGATGACGAACGTACGCCGATCCAGGAAGAGCCCCTGAGTTAGAGCGCGTCGACCTACGACCGCGACCGCGTTCGTGCAATGTCCCCACTCGGGACGTACCTGCGAGAGATCGCGAGACCGCTGCTCGACGTGCCTGACGGAGCGCTTTAGCGAAGATGTCTTCGGGGCGGAGTAGAAGCGCGTGCATCGCTCCCGAGCGGAGAGGGCGCGGGCTTCGTCGAGATCGCGGTGCAGCGCCTCCCACTCACGTCGGTGTGTCTCAGGGATGTCCTGATTATCGAAGAAGGTGGTTCGGTCGCTGGCTGTGTTGTGTACCCCTCCCACGAAATAAGTGTCGTCTGGGATGTCGATGCCGCGGCGTGCGAGCTCGTCACGCACCGCAGGCCGGTTGACCACGGCAGCAAATGCGCGCGCATTGGGTGCACCGTGCTTGCCGCCGCAGGCTCCGCAGTCGTGTGCAGATTCGTGGGGGTTGTTCAACGAGGACGAGCCATGACCGACGAAGACGACAAGCCGAGCGAAGTGATGCGTAAGCCCGATGTTGCGCAGTTGAGTTTCGATCCGGTCGGCCTGTTCGGTCAAGGTGAACCCGAGCCCGGCGAATCGCTCTGCATCCACCGTTAGTTGCGTCTCCGGCGATGGGATCAAGCGGCTTTCGAAACGTTCCTTGAGGTCGCCCCAGTTCCAGGGCGCGAGCACGCGACCGCTCAGCGGAACAGACTGGAATAGTCCGACGAGCTGGGTAAGGAACAACCCGGATACGGCATTGCGCTTGAGCTCCCAGTAAGTGTTCTCAGCCGTCTCACGCCACAAGAGTCGGTTGCGTCGCTCCTCTGCTATGGCGATGGACGCCTGGTCGTCGCGAGGCACCTCTTCAACGCGATTCGTTGGGACGACGCCGGCAGGACAAAGCGGGGTGACATCGTGATCGTCGAGACCGCTGAAGTCCATGGCCATGTTGAAGAATCCACCCGCACCGAATGTCTCGTAATCGGCATCGAGCTCATCGACCGCCCTGTGCATTGATTCCTCGCGCTCGTCGATGCAGAAAACCACCTGAGCCTTCGGTCTTCGGTCTCGAACCTGCCACCGGCCTTTGGCGCGGTTGGTCGCGAGCGCTCCGAGGATCTCTTCTCGATAGTGCCGTTCGAAGGCTGCCAACCAGACCCTCCGGTGCTCTTTCTCGGGATAGCTATCGAGAGTGGCAAGGATGCGATCTCTGGTGGATGCTGACAGCATCCGGACCTCCTCCGCCGACCAGCCCGCGAGTTGTGCCAACCGGAAGAGCCGCCATACCTGGTCAGCTACCGTGAGGCGCGCGCGCGCGTCGGGTTGACTGCTCCAGGTCCACGCGTTGACGGCCACGTTCGACCATTCGTCGTTGTGACCGCCCCTGCGCTCGAGATCGCGCGCCGCTTGGGACACGATGCTCGGCAGCAGGCCGCGGTGCAGCTCCCTGCGCACGTAGAACTCGATAGGCGTGGCGCGAAGCCGCTCCGATAAAACGTCGACGTGAGCACTCTCGGCCCCGAGCGCTTGTCTGTAGCTCTGGCTCACCACTTCCGCCTCGATGGTGAGCCTCACGGCCAGGTACTGGACGAGGTTGGTGGGCCGCGCCTTCTGTGGCGGGAAACCGGGATTGTTTCCCTGCCAGTTCATCATCCCTGCCCAGCCCGGCAGCGTAGCCATTATCCGTCCGAGGTACGCGTTCCAGTCGTCCGACGCGACCCCGAGACGGTCGAGCTGAAGCATGAGTGCCTCCGCGGGGTCTTCTGGGAGGTCCCCGATGCTGGGGGGCCACCCGCGCAGCCCGGAGATGGCGAGGGTCGCGTCGTGTTCGACTGAGGCGCGCCACGCGCCGTAAAAACCGAGCGTCCGATCCGGCATCCTCCATGCAGCTTGCCCGAGGTCGAGAAAGGCTGCGCAAACCCTGATCATGTAGCGGTTCACCGACGCGGTTGCATCGATGCCGGTCAACCGGGACAGCAACTCCGCATGAGTGAGGTCGTGTCCGAGCCGGGAGAGGTCCGCCTCCACGGCTGCGTTGGCCTGGGCGTGCAGAGCCCGTAGGGGATCTTTCATCATGATCCGGCGCGACACACCTGGGACCTCACTGTCGGGCACCAGCGACGCCAGAGCTAAGAGTGCATCGAGCCCCGTACGGCTGTAAGTTCCGCCGTCGAGACCGCGGAGCGCGAACCATGCAGCGCTTGCAGCTTCCCGCAAGGCGACGTCTTGGGCTTGGGCTGGGTCGGCGGCAACGCGCTTCCGAAGCTCTTCGAGTACGCCCTGCACGGCGCTCTCAATGTCGGCCCGCTCTTCGGCGTCGAGCCGGACCTCGGGCCCACCACCACTCTGGATCGTGGCGAAGAGTTCTCCGAGGCGATCAATGGAGACGTCCGGGTCGCGGGAGTCGAGGCTACGAGGATCGGTCGGCGAGAGTGGGTCGAAGACGTCGAAGCCGGCCAAACACGCGGCCCACAACGAGGTGACCGCGTAAGCTTCGGAATCGACCAACATGCTTCGCTCGATGGCCTCCAGGTGGCCGGGCACATTGAGATGACGCCGGGCCACGCGGTCGACGAAGCGGGCTTCAGCAGCGAGCCATACTCGCCGGACGCGGTCTCGATCTGCGTCCGGCACCTTCGTCAGCGCCAGGTCGACGAGGTTCAGGTAGCCGTTTCTCCGCGCCGCCGGCACGCCGAGCGCCTCGAGAAGCGCATTAACACTCTTCCGTGGAGTGCCCCCGGCGGAGACATCTTGTGCGGCAGTGGCGTTTACGGCCGACGCGATGTCTAGACCAAGTAGCCGCCCCAGCCAGTCACCCAACGTGAGATCCCGTCCCATTCGGTCGATGCTGTCGCTCAGCTCGCTTGAGGCCTTTCCCAGAGCTTGTGATCTAGCTTTGGGCGGCACATCGTCGATCAAGCGCCGGGTCGCGTCGCGTTCGGAGATGAGGAAACGCAGCATGGAAGGATCGATCGGGTTTGCACCGTAAAGGAGGTGTAGCCGGCGTATATCTGTGTCGGTGACCGTGGCGCCCCCGACCGTCCCGATGACTTTTTCCTGGTCGGGCTCCGGAGGATCAGCCATCACAGCCTGGATGTCGGCATCGGTGATACGTCCTGCACGATAGTGGGCTCGGCTCACCTCAACGGGCAGGTACGCCGCAGCGCCGAAGAGATCCTCAGCCGTCACCAACGCGTCGTCGAAGGGAAGGTGCTGCAGTCCGTGCAAGGTGTTGTGGTGGACGAAGGTCGTGATCGGACCCTGGCTGGGCAGCAGATGGCCGAGGTGTTCTACGACTTCGATGAGTTGGTCACGGTTCGACAGGCCTTCGCGCGAGGGTGAGTTGGGATGAGCCATCTCGTTCACCCGAACCGGGCAATCAGTGTCTCGATGGTGCTGTTGGAGAGCCTGAGCGCGATGCCGGGGGCCACACCCAGGATGACGGTGAGGACGGCGAGCGGGGCAGTCGCGACCAACTCCGCGCCGCGCACATCCGACAAGCCCGCCCACCGGCTCTGGGTATCGTCGGAAAGGACACCGCCGACGACGCGCAGCGTAAAGGTTGCGGTGATCAGGATCCCGGCAGCCGCGAACAGAACAGGAAGGCCGAAACCTTCGAACGCTCCGAGCAGGACCTGCACCTCACCGGGGAACTGGATCAGGCCCGGAAGTCCCATCGAGGCAAGAAGCGTCAGGGTGAGCAGGGCCTTGAACACAGGCATGCGAGAACCCACGCCGGCGATCTCATCGAGAGCAAGTGTTGCGGTGCGCTCGTAGAGCACACCGCTCAGCAAGAAGAGGCCTCCTGTGACGATGCCATGAGCAACCATCATGAAGACGGCTCCCGAGAAACCCGTCTGGTCCAGCGCGGCGACACCAAGAAGGACGAATCCCATATGACTGATAGAGCTAAAGGCCACAATCGCCTTCAGATCACTCTGTCTGAACGCCAGGAATGCACCGTAGAGGATGTTGACCAGCGCGAGCACGAACAAAAGCGGTGCGAGCCTTCGGATCCCCTCGGGCAGAATCTCCGTCGAGCGGAGCAGTCCGTAGGCGCCGAGCTTGAGCATTACTCCGGACAAGATGACGCTAACCGGCGCCGGCGCCTGGACATGCACCAACGGCAGCCAGCCGTGTAAGGGAAATATCGGGATCTTCACCGCGAAGCCGGCCAGCAATGCCAGGAAGGGGGCGACCTGGAACCCCGCGGTCCAGCCGCGACTCGCGGCCTGAAGTGCATCCATGTCGAACGTGTGTGGGTCGGCCGCGAGGTATACCGCGAAGATGCCGATCAGCATGAAGATCGAGCCTCCGAGCGTGTACAAGAAGTAGGTCATCGTGGCTCGTTCTTTCTGCGGCCCCCCCCACAATCCGATGAGGAAGAACATCGGGACGAGGGCGATCTCCCAGAACACGTACAGAAGGAACCAGTCGCGTGCCACGAAGACGCCAAGGCATGAGAACTCCAGAAGTAGCACCCACATGTAGAAGGCCTTAGGACTGCGAGCGATGTGCAGAGACGACATCAACGCGACGAACACGAGCAACGTGGTCAGCAGGATCAGGGGCAATGACAATCCGTCCACTGCGAGCGTGTAGGTCATCCCGAGCTCGGGGATCCAGGTTTGAGACTCGCCGAACTGGGGACCAGCGGCGGCAGGATCGAAACGCGCGAGCAGGCTCAACGACAGCGCCAGGGGTACTGCGGCCGCCACAAGCGCTACAGCGCGCACGCGTGCCGGGTTGTCCTGGGGAAGCATCAGTACCACCGCAAGTCCGATCAGCGGTGTCCAAATGATGGCGCTTAGGATCCCGATGACAACCTCCCCCGTCGTGTCGTAGACCCGAAAACCATGCTGCTATCCGACGGTCTCGTCTAGACCGGTGACTTTCGGAGCTGTACGCGTGGAGAATTGGTGGGGGCCCGGTCGCAGCGATTCCTCGCCAACGTGCAACACGGAACCGCCGTCGTAGGCGTAATCGATCTCGAAGTCGTGCAGGCGCTCGAGCACCGTTGGGTCGATGTAGTGGACACCGTTGAAATCGAGGGTCACGGTCCGGCCGCGGGGCATGTTGTCCAGGACGCTTCGCACTGGGATGAAGTTGTGGAACCCGAGTGCTTTCCTGAACCTCACGATGACCCGATCGCCGTCATCGGTTACTTCCATAGCGGGCCTGAAGAGGTTGCCGAGCGAAGCGCCCCTGAACAAGGCGTGCAGGAGACCAAGCACGATCCCGGTGGCCACGCCGATCAGCAGATCGGTGAGCAGGACGGTGAACGCGGTCACGATCATGAGCAGGAAGTCCACCCTGCCGATGTTCCACGCGTGCTTGAAGTCGGCGGGATGAGCAAGCTTGAAGCCGACCACCAGCAGGATGCCGGCCAGCGCCGCGAGCGGGATCAGCTCGAGGACGCCGGGAAGCGCGAGCACGAATAGGAACAGGAATAGGCCGTGGAAGAAGTTCGACCACCGAGTACGCGCTCCGGCCATGATGTTGGCTTTGGAGCGAACGACCTCGGCGATCATCGGCAGGCCACCCACTGCGCTTGAGGCCAGGTTGCCGATGCCCTTTCCGATCAGCTCCCTGTTCATGTTCGAACGCCGTTTCCATGGGTCTAGCTTGTCGACGGCCTCGGCCGTGAGCAACGATTCAAGGCTGGCGACGAAAACGTAGAGGACGATCCATTTCACCGCCGGCGCGGACACCAATCCGGAGAAATCGGGAGTCTGGAAGCCATCGATAAGGCCGCCTCCGAGGTCGAGACGTGGCTCGGCGCCGTTGACAACGGCGATGGCGGTGCCCACTATGACCGCCGCCAAGGGGGCCGGGATCACCGTTGCTACCTTGCCCAGTCGCGGCCAGAGCACCATGACCAGCACCGCCGCGAGGCCGACGAGAGCCGTCTCGACAACGGGGTCAGTGAGGCTCGGCGGGATCTCGGTGAGGATGTGGAACCCGTGCGCGCGGGGGTTCTCATGGCCGACCACGATGTGGATCTGTCCGGCCATGATGATGAGTCCGATCCCTGCCAGCATCCCGTGCACCACGGAAAGGGGGAAGAAGCCGGTGAGCTTTCCGGTCTTCGCGAGCCCCAGGGCTATCTGAATCACTCCGGCGGCGACGCCGATCGCCAAGGCTTCACGGAAGCCCAGCTCGGCGACGGCGCCCGCGACGATCACGATCATGCCCGCAGCGGGACCGTTGATGGTGACATAGGAGCCCGAGAACAGATTGGCGAGCGTCCCGGCGATGATGCCGGAGATCACTCCGGCGATAGGAGGAGCCCCCGAGGCCAGCGCGATGCCGAGGCAGAGGGGGAGGGCGATCAAGAAGATGATGAGCCCCGACACCACATCCGTCTGGGCGTTCTCCTTCAATCCCGCGAGCCAGTCCTTCGGCGGTGTCGGTCTGCCGCCCCCTTGCACGTCCGCCATCGGCTCCCTCGTCATGGTCGTTCTCCCTCCTGGTCGCCCGGGAAACGTTCTGCAACAAGATAAAGACTCTATGAAATCTTCATGAAGAACAAGTCCAGATTAGCTCGACTTCGAGTTCTCATAACATGGGTGGGCGGCGCCACCGGGCGAGACGTTTGCCAGAAGAGGAGAGCGGATGAGGCTGCTGGTCATCGAGGATGAGGCCAAGATGCGCAGCGTCCTGCGACGGGGTCTGGAGGCGGCGGGCTACGCGGTGGACGAAGCCGAGGACGGCCAGGCGGGTCTCTCTCGGGGGCTCGAGGGCAGCTACGACGCCATCGTGCTCGATGTGCTTCTTCCAGATATCGACGGATTTGAGGTCTGCAGGCGGCTGCGGCGAACCGAGATGTGGGCGCCGGTCCTCATGCTCACCGCACTCGACGCCGTCGACGACAGGATCACAGGTCTGGATGCCGGTGCCGACGATTACCTCGTCAAGCCCTTCGCCCTTGGCGAGCTGCTGTCCCGTCTGCGGGCTCTCATCCGCCGGGGACGCCCCCCGCGGCCGTTGGCCCTGACCTGCGGACCGCTCCGGCTCGACCCCGCGACTCGGGTCGTGTCGTGGGACGGCGAGCTCATCGACCTATCCCGGCGTGAGTTCGCCTTGCTCGAGTTCCTCCTCCATCACCGGAACGAGGTCGTTCAGCGCGCCACGATCCTGCGCCACGTCTGGGGCGCTCGGTCGGACGAACAATCCAACATCATCGATGCGTTCGTAAGGAATCTGCGCCACAAGCTTGACCGGCGCTTCGACTATCCCCTTATCGAAACCGTGCGCGGAGTCGGATTCCGTCTGCGGTGCTCCGAAGAGGAATGACCCGCTGGCTGCGGAGGCTGCCACTTGGAGTGCGTATCGCGGCCTTGACTTCAGGAACATTGTTGGCGCTCTTGGTCCTCGTAGGGATGTTCGTCCATCGCCAGTTCCAGGCCGTGTTGCGCGACGAAATCGACAGCGAGCTAGTCGATCGGGCGCGCATGGCAGTCAGCGCCTCACAGGGGGTGCGGGGAGCAGAGCTTACGAGCCATCTTTTAAACAGTTTCGACGAACTTTACGCGCCGGAGCGGTCCGAGGTCGAGGTGCAACTGATGTCCGCGGATGGCTCGGTAGTTGCGGCGAGCCCAGGGCTCGCGGGCCTCGAAGGCCTCGTGACCGGAGGGGCCCTGGTGCGTGTCGCCTCGGGCGTGCCCGTCTATGGGGACGCGACGATATACGGACTGGTCTACCGGTTCGCAGCGGTGCCTGTCGGCGACGAGGGCGGTCATATCGTCGTGGCCGCTGCGCCGATCCAAGGTGTGAGCGACGTGGGAAGGGCGTTGCTCGAGGTCTATGTCCCACCAACCGTCGTTGCTGGGGTGGTTGCTGTGCTCGCCGGAGGGGTGATTGCTAGGCGATCTCTTGCTCCGCTGCGAGAATTTGCGTCGGGAGCGGACGCGATCGGAACCCTCGATCTTTCCCAGCGGCTTCCGACGCCCCCGGCGGCCGATGAGATCGGTCGGCTAGCAGCGATCCTCAATCGGATGTTGGAGCGGCTCGATACCGCGTTAGGTCGCGAGCGAGAGCTAACCGCCGAGGTCGGTCACGAGCTGCGAACACCTTTGGCGATCATCCGTGCCGAGGTGGAGTTGTTGCATGATCGATTCCCAGACGAGGGGCTAAAAGCGAGCCTAGAGAGCGTACTGGAGGAGGTCGATAGGATCACCGGTGTCGTCGACGACATGCTCTTGCTTGCGCGCTCTGATGCCAAAGCTGGGCTCGATCGCCCCGAGCTCGTAGATCTGGGCGAGCTCGCTCGAACCGTTGCCGGGAGGTTTTCGACCGTAGCCGCAGGGCGGGGGGTAACCCTGGGAGCTTCAGGCGAGGGTCGGGTCGAAGGCGATCCCCGAGTCATCGAGCGGGCGATCACCAACCTCGTCGACAACGCAGTGAGGCACACACCGACGGCGGGGGCGGTTGAGATCGAGGTCGAGCAGCGGGACAAGGAAGCTGTGCTGATAGTGCGAGACACTGGCCCAGGCGTGCCTGCCGCGGCGCTGGGCACGATGTTCGACCGCTATACGCGTGCAGGCCCCCGCCGAGGAGCCGCGGGTTTAGGCCTGTCCATCGTTGCCGCAGTGGCGGCATCCCACGACGGGAACGTCCAAGCTCGAAACCGGCTTGAAGGTGGCCTTGAGATCACGGTCGAGTTCCACCGTCTGAGCGGCGGGCCTGGGCAGGATGCGGATCCTCAGTAGCGCGCGAAACTTTCGGTATCGGCGTCGAACTCCTCCACGAGTTCCGCCGTCAGCGTCGGTCGCGTTTGTCTTGTGGCTCCGAGGAAGTCTTCCGTCACCGCTCGTTTGCCGGGGCCCTGGAAATGCTCGCGCTCGAAGGCATGCTGGGCGGCCTTGCGTGCTGCGAACTCGATATCGGCAGGGGTGAAAAACTCGGTCGCGCTTACAAGGGCATCGATGTCGACCTCCTCTTCTGTGATCTCCTCGACGTAACGATGCCAGATGGAGGCGCGCGCTTCAGGGTCCGGCGGTCCCACGGGCAGTACATAGTCGAAACGTCCGGGACGAAGGAAGGCCGAGTCGAGGCGGCTGATCCAGTTAGTGGCACAGGCGAGTAGGTGATGAGGGACGTCGTGGAACCGCGGGATCTGTTTGAGGAACTCATTGGTCACACTTACGTTCACACGCCGATCCTCATCGCGTTTCGACGCGAGGTCTTCAACTTCGTCTACGAATACGACAGCGGAAGGAAGATCGAAGATGCGGTCGAACGTCAGGGACAGTAACTCGGCCTGGCGCTCGGGCCCTTCGGCTGCGAGCTGACTCGGCTGGATCTCGATGAATGGCCACGCCACACGCGATGCGATCCCTTTGGCAAATGTGGTCTTACCCGTCCCTGGGGGACCAAAAAGCACGATCGCGCTCGGAGGGGACACCGCGTGGCGGGCTGCGAGCTGTGGTTCGGCAAGCGGCAGGATCACGCGCCGCTCGATGATCTCCTTGGCGTCCTTCAGTCCTTTCAGCGATTCCCACAAACCGTGTTCGACCATCCGTCCACCAAGTTCGCTAAGGGCCGAAGGCGTGGCCAAGCTCGTCGGGACGGGCCGCTGCATGCACAGCGCGTGACGGGCTTCTGCGTAACCCCGGTCATTCAGCCGCGCATGGATGCTTTCCTCGTGCACGACGAGGGCGATGAGCTTGCGCGCCCCAATCTCGGCCAGTCGTGCCTCGAGATCATCGAGCAGACGACGAGTGAGATCGTTTGCCGAGATCTCGGGAGCGACACCTACTCGCAGGATCCAAGCGATCGCACCAGCGACGATCCCGAGCGCCAAACCGACGATCGCGCCATCGTCATCAGCGACCACACATACGGTGCCGTTCTCATGAAGGAGATCGACCCCGTCGTCTACTGTGATTAGGTCCGTAGGGCTCCGCGGCGGTCCGATACGTTCCCAGAGTTGGAG